>JBHJIX010000022.1:0-30910 GCA_050043025.1 Cohaesibacteraceae bacterium | reverse complement strand
ATTTAACTTCCGCTGTTGTTAGTTGGGCTTGAGAACAATTTGGCTAAACGAATGACGACGGGCAGTAGCGAGCGTGTGTTAGTCTGAACTACAGATCAGTGGCAAGATAGGAAGAAACATCAGGCGCGCAAGACTTCATGATAGGCGGTTATGAAAGTGTCATTGATGACGCGGCTGGGCGCCCTTAAGCAGGCAAAGACGTCACCGTCATCAAGCGAGCTGCACCCTGGTTCGATGGTGACAAAGTTCCTAGCCGCAACCTGTCGCCTTACACGTTGCAGCGCCTTGAGGCCGTTCGCAGCGAGCGGCCGATTACGCTGGTCCCAGACGCCGATATCATCGCGCTGGAAAAGGAACCTGAGGGCATTCACATCCTTTCTGGCGATGGCCGATCATGGATGTGCGATGAGCCACCAATCTTGGCAACCGGGTTCGGCTCCGGCACTGCGCTTGTCTCAGAATGGTTTGAGTACAGTGCCGATGGCCGGCCAGCACTGACGGCTCAGGACGAATCCACATCCATGCCAGGTCTCTTTCTTGTTGGGCCGGAGGTGTCCCACAACGGGCACCTCTTCTGTTTCATCTACAAGTTTCGCCAGCGTTTCGCCGTTGTCGCGCGCACCATCGCGGCCCGGATGGATGTCGATACCACGCCGCTCGAGGCATACTATTACAACAACATGTTCCTAGACGATTTAACCTGTTGCGACGACGACAGGTGCGTTTGCTGAGTTTGCACCTGAACCAATGGTCAAAGAGCTAAATCCTTCCCCCGCCGGTGCGGGCGATCCGACCTTCAAACTCCAGGCGCCTCCTAACGACCCTGCTCCTGCCGCAGGCTGGACAGCTGCACTTATCATCGGCGCTATCCTAGTTGGATCGGTTCTTGGATTGCTCTTTCCTCAGACGGGCGCACTCATGTCCTACAGCGTGGATGCGACCCTTACCGTGATGATCGGACTGCTGTTTTTCGAGCTAAACCTGGGATCGCTTGCCCGCGCCTTCTCCAATTTGAAATTCTTGTCCGTTGCTTGGATCGCCAACTTCCTCATTGTGCCGGTGATCGGATTGGCCATTGCAAGTCTGGTCTTACCTCACCATCCGCTCGTCTTCACCGGATTGATGATCTACTTCCTTGCGCCATGCACTGATTGGTTCCTTGGCTTCACACGCATGGCGCGGGGCGATACCGGGCTTGGCGCTGCGCTCATCCCCATCAACTTGCTCAGCCAACTCTTTCTGTTTCCGGTATGGATATGGCTGCTGACGCAACACACCGGTCTGGTCGACTTTACTGCCATCCCCGGCATCCTCGCTCAGTGGTTTCTGATCCCGCTCTTTCTCGCCCAAGTGCTCCGTGCGGCCCTCAAAAAGGGAATGTCCGGCCAGAGCTTTGCGCGTTTGCTCGACTGGACAGGGCAACTTGTCCCGATTGTGATTGCTGCACTCATCCTGCAATTGTTCGCAACACATGTTGGTTCGCTCACCGAGAACCTTGAAATGGTGTTCCTCATCGCAGTGGCGGTATTCCTGTTCTTCACCGCAACATTCATGCTTGGCGAAGCGCTGTCGCGGCTGGGCAAGTTTGCCAATGAACAACGCGCCCTGCTCTCTATGACAATGGCGGCGCGCAACGCCCCTTTGATGCTGGTCATCACGACGGCCGCCATCCCTGATCAACCCTTGATTTTGGCCGCCATCGTGATGGGGATGCTCGTAGAAATCCCGCACCTCACCATGTTGAAGCAGCTCTTGCTGAGGCAGCACCGTATAGCGCCGCGGAACAGTTCACTGGCAAAGTAGACTTGGGTGCAGAGTTGGCACCGGGCTTTGAGCTTAGGGCCCTGGAACCTCGCGCAATATGGGCGATCCGCGTCCGGGTTCAGATCGCCAACAAGAAGCGTGATCTGGCGCTTTCCAATCTATCTCTCGACAGAAAGCTGCGCGGCTTCGATCTGTTGCGCTCGCAAGTCTCAGACGACCGAACCTGTGGCGATATCCGCAGCCGAACAAAGACAAGTCAGAGGAAGACAGGCTATCTAAGGGCAGTTCCGTTATTGCTCCGCCAAACCGAAATAGACAGTAAGGCTAGGAACCTGGGCGTTAAGGTAGAAGACGCTTTGGAGTTGGCGGAGATCATCGACCCGTAGTCGAATGGGTCACCATTCGCCACATCAAAGCGGTCATCAGCGTGGTCAATCACATCCGATCGTGAATTCCTGCCATATCTAGTCTAACGGGTTAACTCGTTCTGGATATCAACGAGTTCTTGGCTTTGCTCGCATCCAACGTCTGCGAAGCGTCCGGCATCATTGTCGAAGTATCGACCGGTCTCTTTCCTGAAGCGGTCAGAGATGGCCATGTCGACCAAGAGATCGGCGCCAATGTGCAGATCCTTGCCGGCCACACCAAACCCCTCGCGCACCATCTTGGAGGCAAGAAGCGAGCCTGGATTGACCGCCAAGACCGATGGTCCGTCCGTCAGTTCCTCTGCAAGTGACATGGACCAAAGCGTGATGGCCCGCTTGCTCTGCGCATAAGCATCCATGTCGTCCAACGGTCGGGCGCCGCGCATGGCTTGTAGGTCCACTGACGCCTGTGCCGCAGAAGACAGGTTGATGATCCGCCCATCAGTTGGAATGATCGGCAAGAGCCGCCGGGTGAGCTTGTATGGCGCAAGCGTGTTCACAACAAAGCGCACATCCAAGCCGTCAGCGGTACGCGGATGGGGCGTTTTGAAGACACCGGCATTGTTGATCAAGACATCGAGCTGGTTGTGTTTCGACCTGAACGCATCGGCCAATCCACCAATTGCTCCAAGTTCGCTCAGGTCGCACAAGTAGGTTTCCAGGTTGTCAGCCCCTGAACCGGCGATGTCACTGGCGGCCGCGGCTAGTTTGGCTTGGCTCCTACCGTGCAGCAGCACGTTGTGACCAGCTTGGTGAAGCAACTTGGCGGTCAGGAGGCCAATACCGTCCGTTGCACCTGTGATGAGGATCGTCTTTGGCATGTTTGCTACCGGCTGGTTGTTGGGTGGCGATGAAAATGGGGGAAGAGTGCATCAGCCAGCCGCTCCAGGCTCTCCGGAACATCTGCTTGGTTGAAGCGCAAGTTCAATGCGACGTGATTCACGCCAGCAGTACGCACCTCATCAAGGTACGCTCGGAGGAAGTCGACGCCAGATCGAAAACCCAAATGGATAGGGCTTGGCGCCGCAGCAGGATCTGGTTCCAAATCAACGTACAGCGACTGCATGACCGGTTTATCGCGACAGCCAGCGGCGGTGATCCGTTCGCGGTAGGCATCAATCACGCGCTTCTGATCTGGTACACTTCGCGGATACGTCATCCAGCCATCGGCGTTTTGAGCTACCCAGTCCGGTGATTGCTGACTACCGCCGGTAATGAGCATGGGAACTCGCGATGCCGTTGGCTTTGGCAACATGTCGATGTCGCCGCGAAGCAGACCGTGCCCATTATCGATATCTGGATAGCTCCGTGCCATGGCCTCAATGTAGGCCAAGCTTTCGCGGAAGCGTTTGCCCCGGTCTGGGAAACTCATGTTGAGCGCAGGGTGCTCGTCGGGCCGGTCGCCAGAAGCGATGCCCATGATTACCCTGCCACCAGACAAGACGTCAGCGCTCGCTGATGCCTTGGCTACATGGGCGGGATGGCGCAGGGGAAGAACAATGCTGCCCGTTCCAAGCGCGATCTGGTCTGTAACGCCGGACAAGAGCCCCAGGTAGACGAAGGGGTCGAACATCTGTCCGGCGTCGCCAAACGAGGGCACATTGAACGGCACATCGCGCAGCCAGAGCGCCACGAATCCCAAGCGCTCGGCCATTTGCGCACGCTCAATGTGATCGGCCATGGTTGGTACGGCGGCGCGATCATACCGCTCGATTGGCACTACCAAGCCGATGCTCAACTCTCCGGGAACAAAGACTTGGTTGTAGGCTTTGTTCAGAGGTTGATATCTCGGTGCATCGGCCGACTGCCCCGGCTCCATCAATGCCGTATCAGCCATGCGCTTTGTCTCTATTGCTCAGCGTTTCGGTTGCCGCCCTAGGACAGATCATCCTTCGCCTCGATGAGGTAGTGGAAGCTCGTCGAGCCATTGGTCCGGGCTTCCAGATGCGGCTTGTAGTCCGGATCGTTCATGAAGTTCATCGCCGCTTCCTTGGAGGGCCATTCAAGGACGATGCGGAGCGCAGCCGTATCTTCGCGTCCCTCAACTTGTTCGTGGCTTGCGGTGCGAGCAAGGTATCTGCCGCCATGCTTTGCGACGAGCGTATTTGCGGTTGGCAGATAGTCCGGAATCCATTCGTCGGTTTTGGGGGTGACGGCGAGAACCGAATAGTAGGTCATGGCTTTATCTCCAGCATGGTCGAAGGCATCTGCCCTGCACCGGCAAAATAGAGATCTCCAGTTACCGTATAAATGCCTTCTTTGATGATGCAGAATTCGTGATATCGATATAATCATGGATACCGAAGCGCTTCGCCTTTTCGTTCGGGCTGCAGAGAAGCTCAACATCAGTGGGGCAGGTCGATCGCTGGGGATGGCGCCAGCGGTCTCGAGCGCCAAACTGGCTAAACTTGAGCGATCTCTTGGAACTGACCTGTTGCTCCGCTCGACCAGGAAGGTCGCGCTTTCTCAGGAGGGAATGGCTTTTCTACCCTACGCGCGTGAGATCCTAGCGCAGGAAGATGCAGCTCTTGGTGCTCTTGGGCTCGGCACTCAGACTATCTCCGGAACATTGCGCTTTACGGCACCAAGCTCTTTTGCGCAGCTTTACATCGCCCCGATAGTTCCAGAGTTCCTGGAACTCTACCCGGACATCGATCTTGATCTACAGCTATCAGACACGCGCTATGATCTGATCGGGGGAAGCTTCGATCTGGCTCTTCGCAACGCTCCACTTGAAGACACGAGTTTGAAGGGCAGAAAGCTGGCCGATGACCTCAGAGTACTTTGCGCATCTCCAGATTACCTTGCGCGGTACGGGACCCCCGCCGAGCCGCCGGATTTGTTGCATCATCGACTGATTGGCTTTCAGTCGAGCGAGCCCAAAAAGCTGACAACCAATGCCGGGGAACTCGGTATCTTCGACCCATCGACCGCCGCATCGAAGGTGGTGATTGACGATGGAACAAGCCATAGGCTTGCGACTCTTGCAGGCGCTGGGATCTCCATCAACTCGCTCTGGAGCGTTCACGAGAACCTACGACAAGGACATCTTGTTCGGGTGCTTCCTGACTATGTCGATGCCGAGAAAGCAGTCCTCTGGCTGATCTACCCCAAAGCCAACGTTCTTTCGGCAAAGGTGCGTGTGCTCTTGGACTTTCTGGTCGATAAGATTGGAAAGCGATCACCTTGGGACATTCAGAATTGAGCTTCCAAGGAATGGTCATGGCTATCAGAGCAAGGTCGGATGGCTTGCGCGTCAACGGGACCAGCAACTGGCGGCAAAACGGGCGTTCATCGACCGAGCATCAAGGGCCCATACTAGCCCGTCGCGAACGGCTCATCTGCCAAGGTGCATGTTCTGCATCGCAGTTATCTTACTTCTCCAAAACTCGGCCAAGCCGATGGATTTGTGGTCAAGTGCTGGCAGAAGCGTGCAGTTCTCCTGAGATCCTGTACCGCGACTGGAACAGCTTTCCACCTCTGAAACTGAAGCATGTTCGAGTTCCCTGGGAGGCAATCGGATTGCTCACCGACGCGATGCCCGCACCAAGATCAAACGCCGAGCAGATTGGCTCCAGCCCAAGCGCTGTGTGACGTCCGTTCCAGGGCTCGTGCTGCCGCCCGCGATTGCTGTACCAAATGAGAAGACTAGGAAAGTGCTCAGCATTCCAAGTCAGGGTCACGCGATAACCACCACCTTGATTGTCGAGCGCTGCAAACCCCTCGGCAATGTCAATGAGTTGAAGCAGGTCCTCGCCTGGTGAGCCGAAGGGGACACGACTGGCATCGATAGTTCCACCCTTGTTAGCAGGGGCTTCAACCAGATCATTGAACACGGAATCGGCTTCAAAAATATCCGCGCCCGGTTCAAGGGAACCGGGATAGCTCCGCACATGCTTGGCGCTTGGCGTGATGATCCGTGCCGACCCCCCATCGGCTGGCAGTGCAAAGGTTGGGTGAAGGCCAATCGGCAAGCAACAGTCAGTGCGCGGCATTGTCCTTAGTATGCAGTCGATGGCAGGCGCATTGGGATCAGGAATGATCTCGCGTTCCACCCAGGCGATGGGGTGATTGGCCGGATAGTCGAGGTGAAGCGTGAGACGGTCTCCGCCAGCGTGTTTCCAATCCCACAAACAGTTCGAGCTTTCGCCATGTGGAGGAGCATTAGACGACAAAAGTGACGGTTGCCCCATCGATGAGTGCCAATCGGCCGACAGGCTCTCAGGCTCATCAGCACCAAAGGGAACGCAGGGCCACTCGCCGCGCAAGCCCTGAAGAATTGGTGGAAGGCCAAGGGGCAACTTTTCATCAGCCCAAGGCGGGATGTGCATTGGTTGCACTGATCGCCCGTCAGGCAAATCGAAGCGAACCGGAGCCAGCATTGCACCGAGCTGTTGGACGGTGAGCGAACCATGTGCCCAATGAAGGGTTCGGCCATCTGCGGTTTGGGTGGTGTCAGAACTTCCCATAGGCCTTGTAGGCGTCAACCGGATCGGTGCCAGCGAGAATGGCCGCACGCACCTTGTCCTCCGCGCTCATCACCTCTTCGACCTCGGTGATAACCTCTTCGGCAATAGCTTTGGGGATGATCACCACCCCATCGAAATCGGCAATCACGAAGTCGCCTGCCTCTATCAAAACGTCGCCAATGGTGATCGGGTCGTCCACGCCCTGCGGCACCCATTTGGCGACAATGTCGCGCGGCGTTCGGAAGCGGCAAAACACCGGAAATCCGATGGAACGGATAAAGCTGTTGTCGCGCGAGCCGCCATCGACAATGTAGCCGCGCACGCCGCGCACTTTCAGCGTTTCCGCCGAAAGCTCGCCCATCAACGCAAGCCGATCGGAGTTGGGTTGGCACAGCACCACATGGCCGGCGGGCGCGCGGGACAGGAACTCCACCCAAGGCAGAAGGTAATCCACCTCTTCATCATGCCGGTTAGCATCAAAGGCGACACCGCGAAGAGTCGAGATCGGGCCAGCCACTCGGGTCTCATTGTCCAGCCCCACGATGGCGTGCGGCAACACGCAGTTTTCCAATCCGCGCGCGCGCATGACGTCGTAAACAGCCCCTGAGTAGCAAGCGTCCAAGCGCTCGGTGAGTTTGGTGGTGTCCATGACTGATCCTCAGAGCGCAAATTGGTTTTCTGGCAGGCCGTATGTGCCGGTTTGGATGGCAAACAGGCTACCGGCGAGCCGGTCGCTGTCATCCTTCATCGCGCTGGCGGTGGTGATGTAGAGCGTGGCAAGGTCCGGCCCACCGAAACAGCTGGTCGTGATGTTCTTCACCGGCATTTCGATGATACGGTCAACGCTGCCGTCTGGCGCAACGCGCACAACGCACCCACCGCCAAAGCGGCAATTCCAGATATAGCCATCGCGGTCGATGGTGGAGCCATCGGGCAGCCCGCGGTCAAAGCCGGAAAAATGAGACTTCCCGGAACCGATGGTGCTGGTGGACGCATCAAACGGGTAGGCACGGATCTCGTTCTTCAGCGTGTCGCCGAAATAGAAGGTGGATCGATCAGGCGACCAGCACAGCGTGTTGGCGATACCGATACCCGCCTCCACCTCTTCCAGCACCCCACCGGCCTTGTAGCGAAAGAGCTTGCCCAGCCCGTCGGTGACATCGAGACCCTCGCCGTTCGGCCCGACATTGTTGCCCATGGAGCCAATCCAGAACACGCCATTGGGGTCGGTGCGGCCATCATTGAAGCGAGCAGTTGGGCTTTCCGGCAGCGCGACGCCCAGCTCCTCACGCCTGTCGGCCTCAACCTCAAGCAGGATCAGTTTCGACCCGAGCGCCACCAGAAGCGTGCCCTCTCGCGTTGTCAGCGAAAGGGCGACCACCGGTTCATCAAACAAATGGCTGGTGACCGCGCCTGACGACAGATCAAGGTGGTGAACAAGGAACCGGTTGATATCGACCCAGTAAATCCGGTTCTCATCGGCCGACCATGTGGCGGCCTCGCCGCACATGTCGCCGGTCGGCGCAACGCATTGGACCTCACCGATCATGTCAGTTCCCATGGCCCGATCTCCTAGTGCTTTTTGGCAGTGTCATCGAGCGCATGGTTGAGCAGCACGGCACCGATGATCAACAGCCCGCGTACGACAAGCTGCCAGTACTCCGAAACGTTGAGCAGCGTCATCCCGTTGACAATAATGCCCAGGAACAAAACGCCGATCAGCGTCCCGCGCACGGTTCCCTTGCCGCCAAATAGGCTGGTGCCGCCAATGATGACGGCGGAAATCACATCAAGTTCCCAGCCACGCGCCGCGCTGGCACTGCCAGACAGGATCTGAGAGGCGATCAGCACGCCCGCCATCGCGGTGAAAACACCCGTGATACCGAGCGCCAGCGTTTTGGTCTTCCACACATCGATGCCGGAAAGACGCGCCGCTTCCAGATTACCGCCAACGGCATAAAGCGCCCGGCCAAAGCTGGTGTAGTTCATCAGAAAATACACAAAGCCAAACACCGCAGCGAAGATGTAGACCGGAAAGGGGATGCCGAACAAAATCCCAGCACCCAGAAAATTGAACTGGAACGGAAAGCTAGTAATTGGGAATCCGCCGGTGATGAGGTTCGCCGCGCCCGATAGGACCGTTAAGAGCCCAAGGGTGGTGATGAAAGTCGGCATGTTGAAATGTTGACGCAGCTTGCCGGTGAACACCCCAACAAAGAACAGGATGGTCATGGCGCAAAGGGCACCAATGGTGATGGCCGCCCAGGGCCCGATTGCGTCCGATAGCGCACCGGTCACCCATGCCGTCACACAACCTGAGAACGCCACGCCGGACCCGACAGACAGATCAATCTCGCCGGACACGATCACCATCGTCATGCCGAAGGCGATGATGCCCTGCATGGTGATGTTGCGCAGCACATTCATCTGATTGTCGAGCGTGGCAAAGCCTGGCGCTGCAAAGCTCAGATAGATGTACATAAGCACCAAAATGATCTCCATCGGGTACCGACGGAAGAGGTTCAGCGCCATCAATGGCCCTCCATGCAAGCAGTGTAGAGTTCGGCAAGCGTCGTTTCGGCGGGGTCCAACTCACCGAGCAATTGGCCCTCTTTCATCACCAGAATGCGGTCGCAAACTTCCAGCATCTCCTCCAGCTCGGTGGAGACGAAGATAGAAGAAAGGCCGGAGGCCGCCTGTTCCCAGATGATTTGGAAGATCTGCTGTTTAGCGTTGACGTCGACGCCGCGGCTCGGCTCGTCGAAGAACATCACCTTCGGGTCGGTGTTAAGCCAATTGCCGATCACAACCTTCTGCTGATTGCCCCCCGAAAGAGAGGAAACCGGCAAGGCGGGGCTGTCGACCTTGATGTGCAACTGGTCGATCTGCTTGGCGACGCCCGGCGCTTCGGCGGCCTTGCTGATAAGGCCCCTGGGCGCCAGCTTGAAGAGGCTCGCCATAGAAAGATTGTTATGGATCGAGTGCTCCTGAACGAGCCCGACCTCTTTGCGATTTTCCGGCGTGTAGCCGAGCCCGAGTTGGACCATGGATTGAGGCGACGGGCTGGCGATGGCCTTGCAATCAAGCACGATCTCACCAGCATCCAACCGATCGGCGCCAAAAATGGAGCGCATCACCTCCGTGCGCCCGGCACCGAGCATGCCGGCAAGACCCAGAACTTCTCCGCGCCGCACATCGAAGGACACATCGCGAAAATGGGGTTCGTGCGTCAGACCGCGTACCTGCAAGACTGGGTTCTCGACCGGTATCGCCGTGGTGCGCGGTGGCCGCGTTGCCCGCGCGACATCGCCGAACATCATGTCCACCACGGTCCCAAGCGAGGAGGCCGCCATCTCAATGGAGCCGACATGCTGGCCGTCGCGCAACACGGTCACCGTGTCGGCGATTTCTGAAAGCTCCGACATGCGGTGAGAGATGTACATCATCGTCACGCCCTGATCCTTCAGGGTGCGCAGCAGCCCAAACAGCATTTCCACCTCTTTGGTGGCAAGGGCTGAAGTCGGCTCATCCAGCAGCAACAAGGTCGGGTCGAAGGACATCGCTTTGGCGATTTCAACCGTTTGCTGCTGACCGACACTGAGGCTGGATATGGTCGCCTTGGGATTGAGTGTCAGCCCCATGCGGGCGAACAGCTCTTCGGTCTGGCGATGGGCCTTGCCCCAATCAATGGAACTGACGCCAAGCACGCGTGAGCGCGGAAGACGACCCAGAAAGATGTTCTCGGTAACCGAGAGTTCAGGCACCAGCGAAAGCTCCTGGTGCACGGTGACGATGTTGGCGTTGAACGCTTCCTGCGGAGACCTGAAGCTCACAGTCTCGCCGTCCAGCGCCATCGATCCCTTGGTTGGCCGCGTCACACCGGAGAGCATCTTGACCAGGGTCGACTTGCCGGAACCGTTCTTGCCCATCAGGGCATGGATACGCGAGCGCTCGAAGGTGTGGCTAAAATCGTCCAGTGCGACGACATTGCCATACACCTTGGTCAGAGACTGGGTTTCAATCGATGCGGACATGCCAGCTGTTGGACTATGGATTGGGCTGCGTTTTGCGCAAAGGCTAGACGGCAAAGGTACGCGGCGAGCGCTCTTTAAAAAAGGGCGGGGCAGCCCCTGCCGCCCCGCCAGTCGGTTCAGGGAGGGAACCTAGTTCAGTGACTGCAGATAGTCCTGGAACTCTTCCACCGCTGGGCGGTCCGCGCGGGGCAATCCGAGCACGGGAACAATAACCGCTTCTTCGGTGGTTTCGCCACCGATTGCGGCAATGGCCGCCTCAACTGCCATCTGGCCCATCACATAGGGCTGCTGGGCGGTGACGGCCTGCAATACATTGTCATCATCAAGCAAGAAGCCAACCAGCTGTTCGGTGCCATCGACACCGAAGACGAAGATTTCACCTTCCTTACCGGCATTGCGCACCGCCTGCACCGCGCCAACCGTGCCACCTTCATTGGCCGCGTAGATGATGTTGAGGTCGGGGTTGGCGGTGATGATGTCGCCTGCCACCCGCAGCGCATCCTCAGCCAGCCAGGCGTCTTGCTGAGATACGATGTTGAGCGTACCGGCCTCTTCGGCCTTCTCAATGAAGCCATCCACGCGATCAGCTGAGATTTCCGGTAACAGTGCACGGAAGCCGAGCGTGGCAATGTTGGCCTCGCCACCCAGCTCACCGGAGATGAATTCGGCGGCCATCATGCCGGTCGAGTTGCCGAGATCGCGCTGCGCCGAGTTGAGGTAGGAGACCGGGATCGATGTGTCATCAACATTGGAGTTGTAGGTGACGATGTGGATGCCGCGATCGCGGGCACGCATCAAGGCCGGGATGGACGCCACTGCCGATACCGGCGAGATCACAATCGCATCCACGCCGCGCGCGATATAGGTGTCGATCAGGCTGATTTCCTGCTGTGGCTCGCTGTTGGAATTGCCTTCCAAAAGCTCAACGCCGGCAGCGTCGGCAGCGGCGTTCATGCCGAGCTGAATGGTACGGAAAAACTGATCCTGCTGGAACACAACGGCCGCGATGGTGACATCGCTTTGGGCAATCGATGGTGTGGCAGCACCGGTGGCCACCATTGCGCCGAGCGCTAGGCCGGCGAGCGTCTTTTTGAGTGACATATCTTCCTCCTGTTCGGTCCGCCTGTTGGGTCGGCGGGTTGTTTGCCGGTCGTGCACAGCAGAGCCGGCGATTGGTTGGGGCCGCTAGGCGTCGCCCGGTTGCCGGCTTGGGCTTGCCCCTTCGGCCGGCATGGTCTGTTCGATGAAGTTGAGACCGTGATCGAGATGGCTCGACATCCAGTACTGGAAGGCGAGCCTGTCCCGGTTTTCCAGTGCCTTCAATATGTGGGTATGGCTGTCATGCGTGCCCTGGAGGCCGTGCGTTTCCTTGCCGGTCTCCATCAGCTTCACGATGATGGGTTTCATTGTCGTGTAGACGTTGAGCACGGTTTGATTGTCCGCCAACTCCAAAAGGGCAGCGTGAAAAGAAAAATCGCGCTCCGCCGCCTCGACCGCTGAACTGGCCTCAATGATGGAATCGTTGAGGGCATGAAACCGCGCGACGTCGGCGTCGGTCAGAACGGCCAGAATGGCATCCGCCGACCCGACTTCGATCAACCGGCGAAACCCTTGAATATCGAGAAAGGTTTCGCGCGAGATCGAGAGCTGAAATGAGAACAGGTCAAGCACAGCATCCATGTGCCGGTTGACGATCACGGCACCGATTTTCGGCCGCACATCGACCACGCCATAAGCTTTGAGGATGCGTACGGCCTCGCGAACCGTGTTGCGTGCCGCTGCGAACTTCTCACCAAGCTCGCGCTCGGAGGGCAGAGTGTCGCCTACCGTCAGCCCGTTGGTCTGTATGTAGCTTTTGATCTGATCGACAAGCGTATCCACAGCGCTGCGATCACTCGCATCACGCATGTCGGTGACTTGCTGGTCGGATGTTTCGATGGGCACGGAAACGCCTTATTTGTTGGTCCAGATTATGGTTACGTGGTTTCAGGCAATTGGCAAGCCCACGATTGAAATTAATTTTTTCCAATAAAAACAGTGATAAATGAGAGTTTTGTTAGATCATGCATTCCGGGGATATCAAAAATGGATGACATCCAGGCTTTTCAGACTTGATATTGTTGGACCAGATTGAAAGGATGTGGGTCCAGAGTGAGGGAAAGGGGCCATATGCCGGAGGGAATGAAATTGCCTGCCGAGATGCCAGACAGCACCGCTGACGCTTCGCCGCATGTTGTGAGGGACATCGGGTTGGAGCAGGCATGGCGTTGGTATGGTCCGTCCGATCCGGTCACGCTGGCAGACATCCGCCAGGCCGGCGCGCAGGCCGTGGTGACCGCGCTGCACGAGACCTATGACGGCCGCCCCTGGGCAAGCGATGCCATCGCCACGCGCAAGAGCTTGATCGAACAGGCTGGCCTCACTTGGAGCGTGGTGGAAAGCATTCCAATCCACCCATCGATCAAGCTTGGAACAGACGAGGCTGCGACCTACACGGACCATTTTGCCGTTATGATGGAGCGTCTGGCTGAGCAGGGCATTCAGACGATCTGTTACAACTTCATGCCCGTGGTCGACTGGACGCGGACCGATCTGCGCTACCCAATGCGCAATGGCGGGCTGACCCTGCGCTTCGATGCCATCGACTTTGCCGCCTATGATCTCTTCATCCTGCAACGCGCGGGCGGCCAGGCCGACTACAGCCCCGCAATGGTTGAAAAGGCGAAGCGCCGGGCAGCCGCCCTGTCGGACGATGCCATTACGACGCTGGAAACGACCATCATCGCTGGACTTCCAGGTTCTGAGCTCTCGCACAGCCGCGAGAGCATTCGGCAGAAGATTGCCGACTTTGCCGCCATCGAAGCTGCTGCCATATTCGCCAATCTGACCAACTATTTAAGAGAAGTTGTTCCGCGAGCCGAAGCCTGCGGCGCTCGCCTCTGCCTACACCCCGACGACCCACCTTTTTCCTTGTTCGGCTTGCCACGCGTAGTGAGCACAGAGGCCGACTACCGAGCGATTCTGGACAGCGTGCCATCACCGGCCAACGGTATGACGCTGTGCGCCGGCTCGCTGGGCTCGCGGGCAGACAATGATCTACCGGCGATGGTGCGGACGTTTGGTGATCGCATCCACTTTGTCCATCTGCGCAATGTGGCGCGCGAGCCCGACGGGTCGTTTATCGAAAGCGATCATCTGGGCGGCGATGTGGATATGGTCGCGGTCCTTGCTGCCTTGTTGGCTGAACAGAACAAACGCCGTTCGGCGGGCCGTGCCGACTGGCGCATCCCCATGCGGCCGGACCATGGCCCGCTGCTCCTCGATGATCAGACCAAGACCACCAATCCGGGATATTCCGCCATCGGTCGCCTGAAAGGCCTGGCGGAACTGCGTGGCATCATGACGACCCTAACCCATCCTTCACTGGGGCAAGAGCATGCCTGAAACACTCATCGACCTAACCGGTAAGACCATCCTATGCACCGCTGCCGGCGCAGGTATCGGTCGCGCCATTGCGCTTCGTCTTCTTGCTGGGGGCGCAGATGTTGTCGCCACCGATCTGGATGCCGAAGCGCTTGCCGCTCTGACCAAGGATGCCGGCGACCGAGCGGGCCAACTCAGGACGCTTACCGGCGATGCCACCAGCACCGACCATCTCCAGGCATGTCTTGCCACCAGCAGCGAATGGCATGGCCTCTACAACGGGGTGGGATGGGTGCACGAAGGAACGCTTTCGACCACTGACCAAGCAGCTTGGGACCGATCCTGGCAGATCAATGTCACCTCAATGTTCCTGGCGAGCCAGCTATTCGTGCCGGCCATGATCGCCAGCGGCGGCGGGTCGATTGTGAACATGGCCTCGGTCGCCTCCTCGCTGAAGGGCATACCCAACCGCCTGGCCTACTCGACCACCAAGGCGGCCGTTCTTGGATTTACCAAATCCATAGCGGCAGATTATGTCGGCCAGGGCATCCGCGCCAACGCCATCTGTCCTGGAACAGTGGAAAGTCCGTCGCTCCATGCTCGCATTGAAGGCGCGCCCGACCCCAAGGCGGCGCTTGCCGATATCATCGCCCGCCAGCCTGTCGGGCGGCTGGGACCACCCAATGAGATTACCGAAATCGCGGCGATTGTACTGTCCGATGCCGCCGCCTATGTCACCGGAACGCAGTTCGTCCTGGATGGCGGCATAACCCTCTAGGAGGCCTACATGAAAATCGGCCTTGGCCTTTACCGCCAGATGCTGAATGAGCGGCATTACCGCTACGCACAACAGCTCGGTGTCTCACACGTCGTTGCGCATCTGGAAGACTATTTTTCCGCCGATCCCAAGCTTGCCGACAATGCCTACGACAGCACGCTGACCAGTGGCTCCTGGGGGAAGGGACAGATCGATGACTGGACCGAAGAAACCTACGCCACCCTGATTGACGCTCTCTCACGCTTCGATCTGAAGCTGGCTGCGATCGAGAACTTCGCTGTGCGCCATTGGCATGATGTGCTGCTGGATGGTCCTCAGCGCGCTGAGCAGATGGCGCACCTTAAGCGCATTGTTCGCGCCGCCGGCGCAGCTGGCGTGCCATGCATAGGCTACAACTTTTCCGTCACGGGCGTGTGGGGCTGGACCCGTGGGCCCTATGCGCGTGGCGGCGCCCATTCAGTTCGCTTTGATATGCGCGACATTGATCCCAACAAGCCAATCCCGCAAGGCATGGTCTGGAACATGGCATACCGGGAGGAGGTCGGCCCAGCCCATCAGCCGGAAACCAGCTCCGACCAGATATGGGACAGATACCAGCGCTTTCTGGACGAAATTCTCCCTGTCGCCGAGGAGGCCGGCGTGACCCTTGCAGCCCATCCCGATGACCCACCTGTTGAGGCGTTGCGGATGAACGCCAAACTCATCAATTCACACGACGCCTATCGCAGAGCGTTTGCCGCAAACCCGTCAGCCCACAACCGGGCTGAACTGTGCTTGGGCTGCCTGCAAGAGATGGCGGACGGTGACATCTACCAAACGGTTCAAGAGTTCGCACAGGCCGACCGCATTGGGTACATCCATTTCCGCAATGTGCGCGGAAAGGTGCCCAACTATCGGGAGGTGTTTATCGATGAGGGTGACATCGATATGGCTCGCATCATCGCCATTCTTAAAGAGGCTGGCTATGAGGGCGTTCTGCTCCCAGATCACACGCCCGAGCTTGAATGCGACGCGCCGTGGCACGCCGGTAAGGCCTTTGCCATCGGCTACATGAAAGCGCTCATTGCCGCTGCCGACTAAGGAGAACCCGCATGGATCAGGATTTTGCAGGCAAGGTCGCCTTGGTCACCGGGTCAAGCGGCATCGGTCTGGGCGCTGCCCTTCGCTTGGCTCGCGGCGGTGCTAGGGTTTTTCTGTGCGGCAATGATGAGGCCCACAATCAACGAGCCATTGCGGCCGCCCAAGGGCTTGATGTCGCGCTGGCCCATGTCGACATCTCTAATGAGGCCGATGTGCGTGGCTGGATCGCTCCCATTGGCGAGGCTGAAGGGCGCATCGATGTGCTGGTCAACGCTGCCGCCATCCAGACCTATGGCAACATCACCACAACCGACAGCGCACACTGGGATAAGGTGATGGCGATCAATCTGCGCTCATGCTTTCTCACCAGCCACCATGCCTACCCTTTTTTGAAAGCCGGTGGTGGGGCAATTGTCCATGTCTCCTCGGTGCAGGGGCATGGCAACCAGAACAATGTCCTGGCCTATGCGACCACCAAGGGCGCGATCCATGCCATGACGCGCGCCATGGCGGTGGACTGTGCGAAGGACAAGGTGCGGGTGAACTCCATCAGCCCTGGCTCGGTCCGCACGCCGCTACTGGAGTTTGCGGCACAAGAAGTGGTGGGCGAAGGGAACGATATCGAACCTGCCATCCGACAGTTCGGCGAAGCCCACCCCATAGGCAGGGTGGGGACGGTGGAAGAAACCAGCGAGCTAATTGCATTTCTTTGCAGCGAAAAATCCGGCTTCTGCACAGGCGGCGACTATCTGGTGGACGGTGGCCTTCTGGCCCACCTTGGGGTCTAGAGGTTGTGGCTTTCCGATTTAGGCGAGATGACACCCTAAACCGAAGAGAGGGCCCGGCCGCGCATTCGCCGTCGAGTCAAGTTTCGCTGCTCTCTCCAAGTGATGTGTTCGATAATTTAATAAGGACAATCGAGATTAGGAAGTCTGCAGGCCATGCCCAACTTCTTTCGAAGTAAACCCTAAATTGGTTGAGGGAAAGCTGGGACGTCACTTGGAACCAACAGACGACTCTCCTGCAAGCGCCATTGATGAACGAACAAAGCCTATCCGATGCATGGCAGCAAGATGAGGTGAACGATCCAGCAAGAGTACTTGTCGTCATACTTGCGATCTTACCGACACTTGGCATCTCCAATCGAGGCGATATCCGGGCTGTGCTGGAAGGTATGCTGAAAACGGCCCGCTAGTCAGAAGCCCACGCCTGCTGAAACCCAGAATGCAACCCAAGGCGCTCTGCGCAGGACTACCTCCACATAGTAGAGGACCTAACCAACTGTAATATTTGAGAAAAATTGTGGCGGGAGAAGGACTTAGATCCCTAAAAGCGAGTTATAGCAAAGTCAATAATATCAGCTACTTAATCTCATTTTGACACGATGCGTATCACGAACCGTTTGATCGGCTTGACGATTAAGTCTCTGAACTAACTCAAACTCTTCCAGCGCGTTGCATTCAAGCCCAGCGGTACCTGGGCCCCAAATGAACAACAGGAGCACTAGGACACCTGGACTGTTCGAAAGGTGAGCGAGACGCGGCGCCATCGCGGCACTCGTTGACCATTTATCGGGTCTGATTTGCGAGCTGGTATTTCATGGGTCCATTCATCGCGAGCCGGACCAGAAATAAAAATGGCAGATCGCGGCTCGAGCACAGCCGCCCGCCTTTGATCAGTACCACGCTCCTTGAACACCATCTCACAAGTGGAAAGCAGGCTGATCGATGCAATCACGTTGCCGAAGCAGGGCACGCAATCCACATGCGCCGAGATGCCTTGACCGGGCAGATACTCATTGACGATCAATTGATCCGGGGGTTCTTCGAACCAGCCATTGCCGACAAGCCTGCCCGCCAGATCGGAAGCCCATTGTGGCAAGGGTCCGAGATGGGCAGCGGCTGTTAAGTTTCGAGCCCGATAGTCGTACCGGTAGCCATAGTGTTGAACACGGCGTTTGAGATCCTCGATCCATGGTTGCTCATCAACAGCTGCGATAAGAGCATCCTGCATGGGCAGATCAACGAACCCAGCCACATAGCGCGCACCTGGTGGCAGCCCGAGCTCCTCAGTCGTCGCGATCTTACTCATCAAAGACATATGTTTGAGTCATGACCTGTTTCACGAGCGCACTTTCGTTCTCGTCTTGCGTGTTTGAATGCGTATAGCCTTGATGGTCCCCCATTCGAAAAGGGTAAATCCGCGGCGGAGACAGTCCAGCCCACGCGGCAGCCTCGTGCATGCTGAAGGCACCATCATAGTGTGGGCTATCGATGGCCGTGATAGCAACCCGACCATTGCTGGCCAACACTTGTCTCGCACTCCGCAGAAAGCGCCTGATGAGCACATGGTTTGGATTCCGGTCTTGAAGGGGCTGGCGGCTTGCGACATTCGGAAACTGAAAAACCACAAGCTTGAAGCGCGTTGCAGGAAAGCGTTCTTCCAACCTTCTTGCATCGACCCCATGCAGCACAGCTGCCCCGAGCTTGCTCAAACGAGCGGCGTTATGCTGGGCGACATCTGATATGTTGCTTGGAGTTTCATAAGTCGTTGCCCTTAGCATCGCGGCAGTCGATCCCATCCTCGACGCAATCGACAGTGAGAAACTCAGATTGCCCTCCCCAAGAAACAGGGAGGGACCGTCTTTGGCAGCAGATACGAAATCGAATGGCTCGCGCTCTGTAAGCTTGTGTTTGAGCTCCAGGAGCCTCGCTTCAAGTCGAACATATGCAAGTTCGCTGCGAAGCCTATGGAGTTTAGACCGCAAATCCGAATAGCCAGTAAGCAATATGTCAGACCCCGAACAGATATGAGAAGCGTTCGGAAAGGCTACTCACCACGAGTAACACGAGGATAAGTGTTACAGATGCTCACCAGCCCCTTGTATCCGCAGGACCTATAGACAGCGTATCGGTCTGGCGCGCACTTAACTCAGCAATTCTGACGCGCCCTTAAAACATACGCCACGATGACGTACCTTCATACCAGATCAGTACTAGGGAGCAGCTCCATGCGCGCCGTCACCGGCAGCTCAAAAGACAATGATGACCGGGCGAGCACATGGGCTTTCGCACCAAGCCGCATATCGAGCAGGCCATCCAGCGCGCCGCTGCGCTGTCCGGCGTCGATGACGGCGTCTTCACGACGAAAGCGGCATCGGTTGGCTTTGGCGACGATCGCATCGCACGAACGCACCAATTTGCAACCTAGCGGTCATGCCGCCCTCTTCGAGGCTCTAAACACGCTCCCCTAGTCGCCAATGCCCTGCAAAATACGGTTGCAAGTCATCAGGCCCGCCATGGCTCCGCGTGACCGAACGTCGGCTAGTTGCCCTCACCATCGAGCCTCTCGAATTTGAAAACCATGATCCGGCAGCGTTCTTGTGTGGTGTGGAACAAGTCGACAACTTTCTGAAGAAGACCGCTGGCAAGTTGACCCGTGCAGACAACACGCGCGTCTATGTGCTGGCCGATCCCGCTGGAGCGATCCGGGACTTCTATGTAATAAACGCCCTTGCGATCAACTACGAGGACATGCCCAAACGCTTTGCCGGAACACGGCCAGCGCAGGGAGCACTCCCGGCAGCGTTTCTGTCAATGATCGAGGTGGATCATCGGCACGTCGGACAAGGCTATGACGGCGACCTTCTTGCTGATGCATTGGTGCGAATTGCTAGCGCAGCCCATCGGCTTGCGATCGCCATGGCGATCCTGGATTTGCCAGATGAAGGAGACACGGATGCAGTTGAGCATCGCTCGGCACCCAGTACGCGCTGAGGGTTCCAGCCCTTGCCTTCGCAGCCGCTGCGCCCGTTCCTAACCGTCGCTACGATCCGCAAGACCCTTCATCCAGAAGCTGGCAGCTGAAAACCACAGGGCTGGAGCAGCCCGCCGATCAGCGCAACAGGCGATCGCTCAAAAAATGCCACGCTGACTAGCAACCCATCGTCGCCCTCGCCGACGTTCTTCGATAAATGACAGTTCCACCGAGCAGGTGAAGCTGAGGCCACAACCAATATGAACTCCCACGGCAAATGCCGCGACTTGGTAAGAAAAAGAGTAGATTCCACCGAGACAGGAGCGAAAAACCCTTTGGACTGACGTGTTTTGTCCGCGATTCTATCCGTCGAGACATACATGATGTTGCTCCGAGGACTGCTTCTTAAGCTTCGCATTTTCTTGCTCGAGGCCACTCATCCCAAATGCATCCGAAACAACCAACCAGCCAGATTTGGCCTTGTATCTGTAGAAGTTAACAAACCTGCTGCGGCACCTCCGGCCAACATCAGCGGTTTGAACCCGGCCCTCACGTTCCCTCCACATCGTGATGATCTGCTCTCCTGAGAACCGTGATCACCTTTTAATTTGTTTCCTTGTCTGGGACGAACTCTGCCCAAAGCTGGATGAAGAAATGGATGTCAGATTACGGGCTTCTTGGCACATTACTTGACACCGTGAGCATACTGAAGACGCTAGTGTAGGCCATGCAGCCGCCAAATCGCATCTCGAAACCTACGAACACTGGTTCAGTTGTCCGGCACAGGTGAGTAGCCCACCCCGCTCCAGGCATTCCTCCCGGCGGATAACGGTCGCATTATGACGTTCAATGTTGGAGAGTTCAGAAGGTGTTTCACGAGGTATGTACCAGCCGCCCCCACCTAAATCGGCCCTATACTGATTGAAGTGCTCGCGTAGGCAAACGGACGACGGTTCACGAAAGATCCAACCCTTTCGAGCAAAAATCTCATTACGCGCAACATAGAGCTCCCAACTGGTTAGCCCCGCAACATCGGCAGCTGTGAACCGTCTCTCATCGGAGTCGGGAAGCACAAAACCACCAGTTGAAAGAGTCACCATTCCCTCAGGAAAGGCAGCATAGAAAGGCACTGCAGGCTGCCGTGTCGCCCAGATGCTAGCAGCAACGACCAAACCTAACCCGGCGAGCACGATGGTTGCGACAAACTGCAAGGCCGGCCAACGTCGAACGGCCATTTCGTGGGCTGTTTGCGTCGCTGCGACCTCTGGCAAGGCTTCAGCGTCCTTTGCCCTAGAAACCTCAATCTGCATCGGGTCTTCTTCAGAAGGCGCACGAGACTGCGACTCAGCAGTTGTATTCAGGATCGGGAGTGCCGCATCCGTTGCCCTGCTCGCAGCTTTCAAACGGATTTTGTGGTGGTGCAGGTGGCCGCAAAGCTTGGCCACCTCTTCCTGCGTGAGCTTTAGCCCTTCGGTAACGGCGATGAACTGGGCATCTGTTGCGCTCCTAGGTGCCGTCCTACCGTTTCGCCAGTTGTTGATTGTACGAGTTTTGATGTCGAGGCGTCGCGCACGAGCCGTTTTCGAGGCTGCAGCACGCCTTGCAAGCTGCTCATCAGACGCGATGCCACGGGATTCAATCAGCTCTGATAAAGCGTCCGCAAAGTTTTTTGGTCGTTTCTCGTCTGCCATTTTCAACCGCATACCCGCGATAACATGCTGTTCCTAAAGCGAATAAGTTGGAAAATGACCAAGTCAACCACATTCCAAGCCTTTAGCCAACAAAGCTTGTCTGCTTCTTTCTAGACGTGATCACTAGTGCACGGTTGGAACGGCCTGCTTGCGCCACACACCCACGGAACCGGTTGCAAGATCTGGGAGAACACTGTGATCCGCCTCATTCTTGTCTGCCTCCTGATTGGAACAACGGCTGCCTATGCCGAGCAGCTTGATGTTCCCATTGTCGCCGACTGCGCAGCTGATCAAGCCGCATGCTATCCAACCTCCCGTGTCAGCGGTATGTCAGCGCACGGGGAAGGCTTCCTGGCGGTACGCAGCGGACCAGGCACCGGCTACCGACAGATTGGCAAGCTTTTCAACAATGATGTCGTCAAGGTCATCAGCCATCAAGGCGTTTGGCACGGCGTCAGGCTGCCCTACGGTGGATACGGTTGGGTCCATAGCAATTGGTTACGCCATTTAGCCGGTTAGCAGCGCCAAGCCCTCTTGGCAGCGCCTTTGACCAACAACGGCAACAGAACCAGACGGAATTCCCGCAATGCTCCGCGCTCTCCTCGCCCTATCAGCATGGTCTGCTGTGTTCCAATCGCCAACGGTGACGCATGCTCAGGCGGTCTACCAAACCCCAGCGCCCTCTAACACCATCATGGAGCTCGCACAGGAGCTTGGAAGCGAACAGAATGTGCCCCTGCCGCCACTATTCGATAGCGATTGGGACAACGACTATGGCGCGATGCACTGGGCGGAAAACTGGTATGAGGACCCCGGCAAGACCTTTCAGATCGAAACCTTTGAATGGGACGCAGATCGGGCGGCGTTTATAGCAGGTGGATTTTGGGGATATGCGAGCGGTTCAGCCAATCAGGGCAGGGTCGAGTTTGCATTTGCCAGCCGATGCGCATTCACCGGCTTTTGGTGGCACAACCACAGCCCAGACAATCATGGAAATTGGACCGGACGTTGTAGTCAAGCCCTAGCGGGCGCCCCGGAACTGTTCGCCTACGCCACAGCAACGCCGCCGGCTGATCGTTCAATCCAGCCAGCGACGTCAACACGAGATCTTCTAGACTTGGCAGTTCCACTACCAAGCGATCCTTCAAATGCCGGTGACTCACCAATCGACTCAGAAAGGGGTGGCTCGTTCAACATTCTTGATCTCGCGGTTCCTCCGCCAGCTGGTCAGACAGAACCACGCAACCTGAAGGCGAAAAATGGAGGAGGCCACCGAGCGCGAGCAACCCTTATCCACCCAAACGCGTCCTAGCTCGAACCAGCTTAACGCTAAGGTCAACTGGGGCTTTACTTCCAAAGCGTTCAGTCCCACGACGACAAACGAGGAACCACAATGCGTACTCTGCTCATCCTGACCCTAACGCTCATCAGCAGCACCGCCCTTGCACAGGGCAGTCAGCGCTGTAACGACTTCGGTGCCGTTGTCACACTCAATACCGGTGAAACATATTATCTCGGCAAAGACTGCGATGCGTCACTCGTTGGCGTTGGCGAGGGCCGCTGGTGGCTAACGGCATCCGCCTACGCTGTTGAGATCAATGGACTGGCACGTTTGCTGCCCGTCGAGCCCGCTTGTGATCTGCCAGCATGTTGGGCCGAACAGTGATGAGCTCGACACCAGACTCTTATGGTCTGCGATCCTGCCAAACGACCTCGCCAGTTGACGACTAGAGTGCTGATTCAGCCTGCCAAAATCTGGAAGAAGGGACCATCGCTTCTTTCCAATCCTTTGGCGCTGATGGATTGTGACAAAAATCGTTCCGCTGCTGCCCTTCCAACAAGACAACAACCACTAACATTCCGAGCTTGATCGATGCGAAAAATTCTTGCCGCTTTTGCCCTCGCTACCCTGATGCAAGCGCCTGCCGCCAGCGCCCTTGCAGTCGAGTTCGTAACGCCCTCAGGGAACATCTACTGTTGGCTTGACAGCAACGAGAGCAACCAGGCTCTGGTTTGCATAATTGAGAACCGTCAAGGACCTGTCGCCGCGCAGCCAACCCGGACATGCACAGGGCGCTGGGGCCACGTGTTTCTTTTACCAACCGAAGGCAACGCTGAGCTCCGTTGCTTGCATGGGCTACCAAACACAGCCGGTATCAATGCGTTGGGTTACGGTAGAAGCATCGAGTTTGCAGGCTACAGGTGTGAATCCCAAACCACAGGTTTGACCTGCCGGAACCGAACGCTCAATGGCTTCTTCCTCTCTCGCAACCTGCAGACTTTGGACAATGGACCACAGCAGGCCGCAGCTCCTCTAGTGGAGGGGGGCACCATCCGCGCCCAGGTGGCCGATATTCAGCAGCAACTGAATGCTTTGGGCTTCGACGCGGGAACGGTCGATGGAGTACCGGGCCCGCAAACCCGTGGTGCAGTGAGCAGTTTTCAAAGCGAGCTGGGTGCGCAAGTCACGGGCACACTTACAACAGACCAGTACACGGCATTGTTTGCATCTGGCGAACGACCTGCAACAACCCTGGTTGTGCCGTCTGAAACACAGATCGCATTGCCGGCACCCAACAATACGGACCCCTTTGACGGCCTAAACACGCAAAACATCACGCAGGTGGCGCAAGCGCTCTCTAGGTTAGGCTTCAACACCGGGCAGATGACTGGCGGGGCTTCTCGGCAGTTGCTTGCGGCACTCAACGCCTTCCGGAACCAAAACGGTCTTCCTAGTGGCCCCTTAGGCGTTGCAGAACAGCAGTTGATGCTTGCGCTTGCTGGCCAACAGCCGGCAGCTCAACCCGATGTCGAACCTGCCGAGCTAGCATCTCCACCTCAGTCGCCAATCCTTCAACAGGCCGAGCTGTCCGCACAACCGGTAATCCTTGAAGAACGCGTTGTGATGCCCGTCAACAGTGTAGCATTCGAGAGCGATTACATGGCCATTGCAGGCCTACAACTTGCCCTGCCGTCGCAGCGCGAGCAGGTTGTTCGTAGTCTCATGTCATCGGGTCGGTTGATCGACTTCGTAAGCTACGAACATAACGCCTGGAAGGATGCAACGCAGGTGAGTCGGGCAACCCAAGAACTGGTCGACCACGATCTGCCAATCCTGACGCAGGCCTCGCTCGAGATCGCATCATCGCGCGAACACATGGAGGCGGCCTTCAGCAACGCCGTTTTCGGCGATGGTGAGCGCACAATCGAACTGGCAAGCCGTTTCGACGCCCAGTACGTCAACTACGCGCGTTTTCCAGCCTATCGCGGCAGTGAAGTAAGTGTGGAGTTGGATCTCACTGGCCTGCCCGACTTCAGCCAAGTGGTAGTGACTGACGCTGAGGTCGCCCGCTTTGAGGAAACCGTCGCGGGGGCCAGCTTCATTTTCCCAAAAGTGTACGCGCACATTGACGTCACTTACTTTGGGCCCGACGAAACCGGTACCAACCTGGTCCTGCGCGGCGAAGTTACCAGTGCGGACGTACGCGGGACGACGGATACCGATCGGGAAAGCAACCTGTTCTTCAACATCTCTCTAACAGACGCACCAAGTCAGAATATTGCTCCGACAACCGACCTGTACTCCTTGATGGAAACGCTGGAAACGGATCCGCAATATGAACGCAGCGAGCCCCTACGAGATCGTCAGTTCATGGATGGGCGTCTGGATCTACGCGTTGCGGGTCAGGGCGTCCGACCGCTGGTTCTCAGCACAATCAGCTCACTAATCGACAACAGGCCAGACCTGCTCGGCCAAGAATACTTTGCTCTGGGTGTCGCACCGGAGCTTTTAAGCGTTTCAGAGCGGCGGCAGTTGGTACGCGGAACACCGCTGGCAGATGGCCGCTCACCTTTCAATGACCCATTTCGCTGGCATCAAGGCCTTGATGCCTTCTCAAGACGAGATATTGCCGATCGTGTTGCAAATGAGCTGCGATCAACTATCGAAGATCGTGCATTTAGCGCTGACGTACCAGCCATTTTCACCATACGTGCCGGGCTGCTTGACTATGATTTTGATGCGCAGGCATTTCCGCTGAATCTGAACCTCGAAAATCGCTCGATCATGAGTCAGTGGCTTCCAGGGCTCCCCATCCAGTTTGTCTACGAGTATCCCACCGACTTTATAGCGCCGACAGCCATTGAGATGCCCCAGGACGAAGCGCGTGCATTCCTGGGCCAATTTGAGAACCGCGATTCGCCGGTCGGTTACCTGGCAATCGAAATGAAACTACCAAGCGTTGGCGATCAAAATGCCTTGCTTGCCGATTACACCAATGGTCCGGCGACGGGCCGCGCGACACAACCCATTGCCGTCGAGATCGAAGGGCTGACGCTATATGCCGATATCGGGCTGACCCAACTTTTGCACCGCTTTGATACCAGAGATTTCCAGCCGGAGGTGCAGCGGGTCGGCGGGCGCACACCACACGAGGTGTATCAATTACAGCGCCCAACCCTGGAGCAATTGGTTGGGCGAGTTGCGCATGCGAGCGGTGCCGCCGGCCGGCAGATGCTTGATGTCATCGCACAACGATCCCCGGTTTTTGAGGCTGTCGCACCGGAAGATAGAGAGGCCTTCATCGCGCAGATCGGTGATGAGCTTCTCGCCGAACGCATCACCGATGACGTTTGGGTCAATGCTGAAATGCGCTTCGTACAGGGGAACCCCAACGATTTGATCATGATCGTAGACATTTTCCCGGTCTTCGGTGCTCTGCCACGAGGCGAAGCCTTTGACAGCAACGGGGTCAGCTTCTCCAGCAGGCACTCCCAGGAGCTTGCCGCTCAGCTAAGGTCGGAGCTGTCGCTCGACCTCGATACCTTAGTGCGGGCGCGTTGGCTCAGTGAGTTCCATCGCCAACGGCCAGATCGCATCGCCGAGCGGTTCCAAGAACTCCAAGGCAACCGGCTTACGCGTGCCGGGGGAGGACGTGATCACGTCTACGTCGTTGCGCGCGTCGACCCAGTCCTGGAAGCAGTCGAAGGCGACGAGAACTCGCGCTCGTTTGTTATTCAGACCGACCCGCGCATGAGAGAGTACTACATTCTCGTAGGCGACGTGTCCGTTCCCGGAGACTTGGAGATCATTGCGCACGAGGTCATCGAAACGACCCGCGCCGCACCGCCAGCGGAAACATCGCTGCTCAATGTACCCCAACAAACGGAGCCTGTCGTCCTCGACAGCCTCGCTGAGGAACTGTTGGTCATCCGCGAGGCAGGCGACACTCTCACTGATCAAGACTACCACCGGCTGATCCTGACCCGCTGGTACTACGAGAACCGCGCCATCTCCGTTGGCGGCCAGCCCAGGCTGGGCTCATTCTTCCCGATCGGTACACCAAAGCCTACCCGGGCGAACATCGACAGTTACCTGCCAAGCTTCCGGCCCTGGATTGCTGCGCATGCTAATGCGCTGCCGCCTCAGCTCTTAGTCCGGTTGGGATCTATCCCTCAAGAAGGTGTCCCAAACTACCTTCGTCAGCGGCATTTTGGGGGTGCCATGGCACCCAGCCAATGGCGCAGGGCTTGCGAGAATGGCGTGGACAGAGCTTTACGGACTCAAGAACCTTGGGAGGCGACCAGTCAAATCTGGGAAAATGGCTGCATGTATCTTGAGCAGGCTGCACTGTACGCCCAGCGTGAACTCATCGTCGGTGAAAGCCGCTCTTTGGAGAGGAGAGAGCCACAGGAGCGGGCATTGAACCCTGAGGGGTATATCGGCTTCCGTGCAAGCTGCAGTGTCAATGGTGACGACTATTGCCAACCACTTAGGCAAGCGCTCGAAGATCCCCTGCTTGCTGGAAAAATTTTCACTTTTGACAGCATCTTTCGTGTTGACCAGCTACCCTATGTGACTGCGGCAGACCGCGATATTCTGGCAGCTCAATTGGCCGGCGGCGCGACAACAATGCAGCTCTTGGTGAACGTCGAAGCCGTCCAAGCTTATGATGCACTGCCACCCTCGGATTTCAATGAAGCTCAAATGCGCTTCATCGATTTCATCGAGCCATATGACAATAGCGATATGCGCCTGCGCAATCGCCCCCTATTTGAACATCGCCTGATATCGGGATTTGTCTTCGACCTAACAGTCGAGAGCGCCGCCGTATTCAACTGGCGTGATCAAACGATCGTGCATACCTATGAAACGATGCACACGTTTGAGATACCCGATGAAAGCCTTTTGGGCCCGGTCGATACACCGGCAATCACACTGCCCAATGAACCTTATGGTCACGACATTCTTGGCGTCCGTCTCGGCATGACGTTTGATGAAGCCGATTCCATTATTCGTGGACGAATGGATGTCGCGCGTGTGCTCACCTTGGATCCCACGCACCCCGATCTTGTGGGGTATGTGAGCCGAAGCCCAATGACCTCTATTCGAGTTTACTTGAGCGCCGACGAACGCCAATTGATTTCACTGTTTGATCTGCCGGACGTGGCTGAGGGCAGAGTTCTTGCTATGACCCGCCAGCTTGCCTTCGAGCCTGGCCAGTTGACGCTAGAGATGTTGGAACCGCGTCTCATCGCGAAGTATGGCGAACCTCAAATCACAGAGCGCCGCCAGTTGGGTTGGTTCGAGAACGGCATCCAATGCAACTTGTTGGCCCGTGATCTCGATGGTCGTTGGCTCGATGAGAGCGGAAACCCCGCAGAATTTGCATTGGGTCGTTCTGCTGCTCAGCCGCAGTTCTTTTTGCCTCATGCGCCACAAGACTTGACGCGTGAACGCAACCATAGTGAGGACTGCCAAATGCACCTCAGGGCACAAGTATGGGATTTGCATACGGGATCGGTTTTCGTGCAGATCCTATTTGATCGAAACACTTTCAGATCGGCGGTTCAGGCGCGCACGGAAGCTATGGTTGGTGATGAGACTGGCTTGGCCGCAGATCTGGAACTCTAGGTTGTGTCGACCGCGCTAGAAGTAAGGCGTTCCCGCATTCACCGCGGGAAGCCAGCTCAAGACGACAGCTCTGAAGCACCGATGGAGTAAAGACGCCGTGTGCCATTGGGCCGATCAAAGTTTCAATCTCCTGGAGGTCGCACCGAGCGACGCTAGCGCGTTGCACCGGTTTGGCATTGAACGGCAAATCTGCCGGTCGTGTTGTGGACCAGGGCGAGACTGTGCCCGCTAAGTTGGAAGTTGGGCTAACGCCGTGTCAGCAGGAAATCCTAGCATAGGCACTGCCCAAAGGGCCGGGACGCGAGCCGCGCTTTCTGCGTTTCGCTGCTAACTTTGCTAGCACTGTGCTAGGCGCGTTTTGCTGGACTGGCTAAGTAACTGGCAAAAAGGCGCGCTATGCTAGCACTATGCTAGCACTATGCTAGCCTTTTCGCGACATGCTTAATTTGCACATCGCGAAAATTACTCAACAATATCAGTAAGAAAGTGGTGGCGGAGGAGTGACCTGAAACCCCGACACGCGGATATGATGACATGTGGCGTAACAAAGGGCCGCAATATCTGAATGTTATGAACGCATTAGAGCGCAGGTTAAAGTGCTTAAAATTGGTGCGCTACAGACCATCAAATTGCGCCACCATTTTTGCACTCCCCTACCCTGCAGCCAAGCCCAAGCTAAGCACCTTTTCCTACCCCTCACAGCGCCAGCCTAAACCCTCGTTTTTGGCGCGCGTTGATAAACAAACGTGGGCAGTCCGCCAACATGTGTGCTGCCGCGCGACGAGGACTTGGAACGAGGTGGCAAACGAATACGAGCAAGTTGGTAAGACACGTGCTGCAGGCACGGCTTGGACAGAGGCAGGTAACTATTGGCTGTTTGGGACAGCAACATACCGGCAAGGCGACTTGGTTTCAGCTGATAAGCTGGAACGGGATGCAAGGCGCTTTTTCAATGCGCTGGATCGAGCAGTTTTGCCGCGTGTTGCAGTTA
This sequence comes from Cohaesibacteraceae bacterium, assembly GCA_050043025.1. Classification (GTDB taxonomy): domain Bacteria; phylum Pseudomonadota; class Alphaproteobacteria; order Rhizobiales; family MH13; genus MH13. The sequence continues at coordinate 1,586 of JBHJIX010000022.1, read as the reverse complement.
AAGCCGGTATTCGGTTGCAGAGGCACGTTTACGTGGAGCTGGGACGCTATCGCAGGAACAGGCATAAGCACTTTTTCATAAAAGGTCGGCCTTGGCATGACCACAGCTTGATCTGCAGGCATGCAGAACGGCTTTGGCTGAAGACCGCTGCTGGCGCGCGAGATGTAACGCTTGAGGACTGCTTACAACCAAACAATAGGAGGAGCGGTTATGGGTGGAAGGAGTATGGGCAGCTTGCAGATTCGACACTGCTGGCAAGCTGCTGCGAACGATGAACAGCAGTGGACAGAGCGCAGCTTAAGACTGGCGATGCCAATAGCTAGCAGCGCACGCAGGGAACGAGACAAGCGCCATGCTTTGCGGAGTGGCGTTGTTCTTCGTTCTTCGCATGCGTGAAAGCATCGTCTCGCAAGCTGCACAACGCTAAACACAAGCGTGCAAGCTGTACAAACGAAACGAACGAGAACACTACTCACGTAGGAACTGACTGACATGACGAACATACATGTGTGTTTTTGAGCGATTGCACGTGTCGATTGTGGTGCAGCGCTTAATGGCAACGACGGCTTTGGGATTGCACGACCGACTTGCGCTTAGACAGATGGAATAGATTTGGCGCTGCGGGGTTTGGTGATTGCTATCGACGTGGGTACTGAGCTGAAGCACGTTATGGACTGACATCACCAATAGGTTGAGGGGGATACTAGCTGCTCGAAAGAGCAGCTTTTTTGTGCTCGGATTTGCGGGGATCGTTGTGTTGAACACACTCATCCCAATCGCTGTGGCGAACCCATTCTTCCCAGTCAGTGTGGTCACCACAGTCGGCAAAATCACGCTGTCGATATTGCGATTCAGCGCTCTCTTTTTCGCGTTTTGCCAATACCGTTTGACGCCTTCATGATTTTTTTTGCCGGCAATCGACATATTCCAAGCATAATGTGCGGTCGACAAAAACCCCGCAATAACAATGACTTTGCGAGCGGCTCAGTTTGCTGAAGCTGCCGCGCGATTGGTCCTCCAGAGCCTCTCCTAAATATTTTTGTTGCAAATCTGGAAATCCGTGAGACCATTTTTTCGTTTTCTCTATGTCGGGCGCACTCCAATGCTGCAAAGCGTTACATCAATGCTGCATCACGTCGTTACCACAAATCTTTAAATTATGGAGAAACAACATTGTAATTAACATTAACCCCACCATTACTTATGAAGCTGAATTCGATAAGCTTTGACTAAAAGGCTCTGCTTGGATCGAGGGCACTCGCCTTCAATCCGACAACGAGCTCTACCTTCTGCTTGGCGAATGCAATGACCTGCTTGCGAAGCTGCGCAAAGGCACGTCGGAAGAGCGCAGCGCATTCGCCGAGATGCTCAGTTATGCTCAGATGGTGAAACGATATGGCCAAAACCTGAAATCCTGGTTGCCGATCTGCCGGCATGCTTCCCCATGTGTCTTGACCCCCTAAAACTGTGCCATTGGAGTGGTGCCGTTGGAGGAGCATGGGATGGCCCGGAAACGTTATTCAGATGAGGATTGCCTTAGACTGCTGCGCGAGATTGAGCTTCAGTTGTCCGCTGGAGCAGATGTG
>JBHJIX010000021.1:0-54386 GCA_050043025.1 Cohaesibacteraceae bacterium | reverse complement strand
CCGGGCCGCCGGCCCCTCCCCGATGATGAGGTCAAGCTGGAAATCCTCCATCGCCGGATAGAGCACCTCCTCAACCGCTGGATTCAGCCGATGAATCTCGTCGATGAAGAGGACGTCACGATCTTCCAGATTGGTCAGGATCGCGGCGAGATCGCCAGCTTTTGCGATCACCGGCCCAGACGTGGCACGGAAATTGACGCCAAGTTCACGGGCGACAATCTGCGCCAAGGTCGTCTTGCCGAGCCCTGGTGGGCCGACAAAAAGCACATGGTCAAGCGCTTCGGAGCGGGTTCGCGCTGCTTCGATGAAGACCTTCAAATTGGCGCGCGCATCCGCTTGTCCGGTAAAATCGTCAAGCGCTTGCGGCCGCAGGGAGACCTCGTCTGTTTCGCGAGTCTCCGCATCCAACAGCGGCGAGCGCTCGCGCATCAGCTTGCGACCTCGGCGACCGGATCATTGCGGCCCCAAAAGCGGGCGATGCGCGACAAAAGATAGGTCGGAACCAGGCAGACGATCACGGCAAAGGACGCACCATAGCGCCCACCCTCAAGCGCCATGAACTCGCTGACCATGAAGTAGATGGCCCCAATGCCCGACCCGAGGAGAAGGGCGCTCCACCCGGTCACCGGCCCACGCCAACCCTCATGCCAAGCAACCACAGCGCCGGCCACAACGGCAGGCACCACACCCAGCCAATAACCAAACAGGGCGCCATACACGCTCAGCAAGGTCGCCACGGGGAAGAAAGCCGCAAGAGCCTCGCCGACAGTGGCATCGCTGCCGATGACCATGAAACTCGCCAGTAGAAGTCCGCCTATCAATCCGCCAAGCGCGGGGCCCACAAGAGCGAACAGCACGACGATGGCCGCAGCACGTGGCCAAGGGCGCTCGGGCAACGTGGTTTCAGGCAATGGGTCGGTCACTGGCAACGGATCAGGGGACAAGGACAAGAATCCCGACAAACATGATAAAAAGAACACACAGAAGAAGCGTCATCCGACGACGCAAACGAGCATAGGCCTGTTTGACAGCCGAATCCTGTGTCACGAGCACCCAGGGTTTATCCCAGACATAGATGCGACCGAAGACTTCATCGTCAAACTGACGCTTGAAACCAAGGCCCAACATAACGCCGGCCGGCACAAGGCCGAACAAAGCCACCAGCACCACGATCAGGGCCTTCATGCGTTACCTGCTTGTGTCACCTGTCCCCCCAAGGCATAGCGCGGTTTTTCGCTCCAGCGCGCAAGGCGATGGCTTATGCCGCGAGGTTTTTCAAGCCCAGCCGGATAAGTGTCGCAGTCGGCGCATCATCACCAGCTTCCGAAACCGCCTTCGATACCGCGCTTGATGCGGCCTGGGCCGAGTAGCCAAGATTGGTGAGCGCAGAGACCGCATCCACCACAGCGGAGGCAGCAACGCCCTCACCCAGTTCCTGCTGCAGGCCTAGCGCGCCACTTGTATCGCTGGAAAGCGTGGGCGCTTTGTCTTTCAATTCAGCGACAATACGCTGCGCGACCTTGGGCCCAACACCGGGCGCACGCGCGACCATGGCTTTGTCTTGCAACGCGATCGCCGAGGCCAGATCGCCAGTTGAGAGCGTCCCGAGGATGGCCAAGGCCACTTTGGCGCCCACACCTTGAACCGACTGCAACAGGCGGAACCAGGAACGCTCCGCCTGGCTTTCAAACCCGTTGAAGCGGATCATGTCCTCACGCACCAGTGTGTCGATCCAAAGCTCAACAGCCTCTTCACCACCCTTGTAGCGGCCCAACAGTTTGGACGAGCCATAGATCTCATAGCCGACGCCGCCGACATCGAGGATCAGGCTGTCCTCCATCACCGCATCCACGCGGCCGCGCAGTTTTCCGATCATGAGGCCTTCTCCCGCAACTGTCGCATCGGGCGGTGATGGGCATGGCAGATCGCAATTGCCAGGGCATCGGCCTCGTCAGCCGACGAAATCTCAGCGCGCGGCAGCAGTGTCTTCACCATTGCCTGAACCTGTCTCTTGTCAGCATGGCCGACGCCAACCACCGTTTTCTTCACTTGATTGGCTGCATATTCGCCGACCGACAAACCAAGCCTTGCTGGCACCAGCATAGCAACGCCGCGCGCCTGACCAAGCTTAAGTGTTGAAACAGGGTCCTTGTTGACGAAGGTTTCCTCCACCGCCGCTTCCAGCGGGTTATGCGTGTTCAGCACGATCTCCAATCCCTCATAAAGAGCAGCCAGACGATCCGCCAAATCCTTCTTAGCAGAGGGAGAAACAGCGCCACTCGCAATATAGACAAGCCGCGTGCCGACGCTGTCGACCACGCCCCACCCCATGCGGCGCAGACCCGGATCTATGCCAATGATGCGAATCGCTTGTCGTTCCATACCAATTGGCGTAACGCACTCCGCTTCGCCCCCCAAACAGGCTTTGCCATGCAGGCTCTTTTGGACGCCTTTCAATCGTCTTTCTTCGCGTTCTGGGACCATCCGGCGCTTATCCCGGTGCTGATGGCGGTATCGCTGGCCGGCATTGTGCGGGGCTTTGCCGGCTTTGGTGGGGCCATGGTCTTCATGCCCTTTGCTACCTTCCTCTTTGCGCCGCGCTTGGTGGTGGTCGCCTTTTTCATGATCGACACCAGCGTCACGATACCACTTCTGCGCAGCGGCTTCCGACATTGGGATTGGCGCACCGTTATCCCTTGCGCCCTCGGCTCCTGGCTCAGCGTTGGCCTCGGCGCCTACCTTCTGGCCAACACCGATACGCAGGTGCTGCGCTGGGTGATTTGCGGCATCATCATTGTGCTGGTCGCTTTTATGATGTCAGGCTGGCGCTACACCGCCCGCCCGCGCCCACCAGTTTCTCTTGCAGACGGTTCGGTATCAGGAATCCTTGGCGGCATTTCGCAGGTCTCCGCGCCACCGCTCGTCGCCTACTGGTCAGCCGGTCCCTTCCCGGCTGAGACGATCCGCGCCAACCTGATCTGCTTTTTCTTCTTCGCAACGCTAGGATCACTGCTCGCGTTCAGCGCCAATGGCGTGTTTTCAGCGCAGTCGTTCGCCCTGGCATTCTGGCTGGCACCGGCCTACGGGCTGGCGATTTTCATCGGCGCAAGGCTGTTCAAGGGAACAGATGATAGTTTGTTCCGAAAGGTCGCCTTCGGCCTGATATTGATTGCAGCGGTCACCAGCCTGCCAGCCCTGGACTCCATTTTACGGAGTTAAGCGTCGGCGAGCGCTGCCATCACATCGTCAGACATCTCAAAGTTGGCGTAGACGGTCTGAACGTCGTCATCGTCTTCGAGCGTCTCGATAAGGCGCATGAGCGATGCACCCTTATCGGCATCGACCTCAATCGTGTTCTGAGGTTTCCAAATCGGGTTCACCGATTCCGGCTCGCCAAGCGCGGCGGTAAGCGCGGTAGAGACCTCGTTGATATCCTCAAAAGCGCAATAGATCGTGTGACCATTCTCATCGGACACCACATCTTCCGCCCCCGCCTCGATGGCCGCTTCCATTACGGTGTCCGCATCGCCGGCATCGGCAAGAAAAACGATCTCACCGACGCGGTCGAACATGAAGGAGACCGAACCCGTCTCGCCAAGTGATCCGCCACTTTTGGTGAAGTAAGAGCGAACGGCGCTGGCCGTGCGGTTACGATTGTCCGTCATCGCCTCGACCACGACGGCAATGCCGCCAGGGCCATAGCCCTCATAGCGGATTTCCTCGTATTCCTCGCCATCCCCAGCTTGGCTCTTCTTGATCGCGCGTTCGATATTGTCCTTGGGCATCGATTGCGAGCGCGCGTTTTGCACTGCCAGACGAAGACGCGGGTTCATGTCTGGGTCCGGCATCCCCATTTTGGCGGCCACAGTGATTTCCTTGGCCAGCTTGGAGAAGAGCTTGGAGCGGGCTTTGTCCTGCCGCCCCTTGCGATGCATGATGTTTTTAAACTGACTATGTCCAGCCATAGCGCTTCAACACTTCCGATGGGTCATTTCACGTGAACGGGAATGGCGGCAGTGGCTGCCCAACCATCAGACCCCGCTTTTGCCGCACATAGGCCGAAAGACCTTGTAAATCCAGCCCTGCGCCTCCCAGCGACGCCAGCGGCAGGCCATTCTGACTATCATCAACAGCTTTCAATCTAGCTGTGTCTGTCCTGCCAGAAGGATGGGATGGCTGGCGATACATCACCGCCAATACGCACTGGTGCGCACTCCAAGGCCAATCCCGTTGCTGGATCAGCCAGAACCGCCAACCCGCATAAACTGCCTTCGCCATCAGCGGGCGAGAAACGCGCTTGCGGCACCTTGGTCAAAAACCGCTGAACTGGTTCAACCTTGTCCATGCCGATGATGGAGTCATAGGCACCGGTCATACCGGCATCGGTCTGGAAGGCCGTGCCATCCGGTAGCACCCGATGGTCCGCCGTTGGCACATGCGTGTGCGTGCCGACGACCAACGTCGCCCGCCCATCCACATGCGCGCCCAGCGCCTGTTTCTCACTTGTCGCTTCAGCGTGAAAGTCGACAACTGCGAAATCGGAGACTTGGCCAAGCGGACAGGCCGCAAGTTCCCGGTCGACAGCGGCGAAAGGGTCCTCCATGGCATCCATAAAGAGGCGACCCATCGCGTTGACCACCAGCACCTGCTCGCCGGTGCGTGCCTTGAAGAGCCCGGCACCCCTTCCCGGTGTTCCGGCTGGATAGGTGACAGGGCGCAAGAGATTCGGGATCCGTTCGATGAACACCAAAGCATCACGCTGATCCCAGCTGTGATTGCCAAGCGTGATGACATCGACACCGAGATCGAAGAACTGCTCGCAGATCGCTTCGGTTATACCGAAACCATGCGCTGCATTTTCGCCGTTCAAGACGACAAAGTGAACGTCGTAACGATCAATCAATCCAGGCAGATGATCGGCAACGGCATCCCGCCCAGCTCTGCCGACGACATCCCCAATGAAAAGAAGGTTGAAGCTCATTGTCGGTCGGTAGCAGCCGAGCCAACGCGAAGGAAGGGCTCCATCCGTTCACAGCCATGGTCGAAGATCCGAATACCGCTGGGCGTCAATATGGCATCCAGCATGACGTCATGCGGCTCGGCGTCGAAGGCCGGCACCTCTTGCTCCTCGAAGGCCAGACCGACATAGGCTGGGCGATGGCCACGACGGTACATCTTTGCCACCGCCCTGTCATAGTGGCCCTTGCCATAGCCGATACGCTGGCCGGCCGATGAAAACGCGGCCAGAGGAGCGAAGATGAGTTCGGGCAAAATCTGTGGCTGATCGGCATCGGGCCCCAGTGTACCAAAGCCAACAGAGACCAACTCTTTGCGTCGGTCCCATTGCCGAAAGACCATGGTCTCATTGTCCAGCAGAACCGGGAGAGCAAGCAGCGCACCTTGATCGGCCAGCGTGTCGACAAGGCGCGCGGGATCAAGCTCATGGTCGATGGCGTGATAGGCCGAAACCACACGACCCCCCACATCGAGCATGGCATGTCCGGCCACCGCCTGTGCCGCTCTAGAGCGAAGCGAGGCATCCATGCCGCCGCGCATATCAAGGACGCGCTGGCGCAGGTCAGCTTTGTTGGTAGGAAGCATAAGAGACAGAGACGCGGCCAAACCGCACTGAGGGAGGAAAAGTGAAGCCACAACGGCCGTGTCGGCGTCGATCCTGGGAACCTACAAAGTAGGTGGGCGCCGTGTAGTCCGGTCCACGGACCGGTCCAGGGACAGCTCCCTTAAGGATCGGTAAGGCCCCAGGAATATTGCCAATGCACGAGAAGCGCAGCTTCCCAGTCGATATAGGCGTCGCCGACCCCGCGATCAATGCGATATCGTCGTTTATGTGGAGGGCGTGCCTTGATTGGATACTGGCGCGCTTGCTGGTCGCTGCACGGTTCGCTCAAGCCGGTCCGCCAGGGCATCGATACGCTCGCGCAGCTGATCGTTGCTGCCCACGTTCGTTGACTGCATCAGCGTCATCGCTGACTGAAGTTCGTCAACCTTGGCCGTCAGCGTATCGAGCTGTGCCTGCGCATCATTAAGCTTGTCGGTCATCACCAGCCCGGCCATCACAGCAAGGCGTGTGTCACCAACCTCGCCAAACGATGTGCGAAGCTCGCTAACCGTTGCATCAAAGGTCTGAGCAAGCGATGCCAAACGAGGCTCGTCTCCATCCTCGCACGCGAGTCTGAAAGATCGGCCAGCAATGGTGACAACAACTTGGCCCAAAGCGCTCCCCTAACGATCCGCTCAACCAGGAACTGCCGGCGACGGCGGTGGCGTTTCACCAGCCAACACCGACTGCACGGTCTCCATCACATCTGAAAGGCGCTGCGCCACGGCCACATTGGCTTCTTCGAGCCTCTTAGCCTCAGCGCGCGCAACATCCAGAAGCTGAGCGAGTTGGGCACGGTCGGTGCGCAAACGCGCAACTTCCGCATAAAGCCGCTCGCGCTCCTCCAACAGCGCAACTCGCTGACCGGAATCAGCTTCTATTGTCCGGATCTCATGATCCAGCCGGTCAAACGCTGACTCCAAATCCTGTGCCATGCCGCCAAGCCACCGAGAAAACAAGCTATCGAGAAAAACCTGAGCCGTCCCAACGATGCATCACGCATCATCGGCAGGTCGTTACAATATGGCACTCTAAAAACCGGTGCCCGGCCCCGTCAACGCCCCGCTTGGGTCGACTTAACCTTTTCAATCCCGGCCGGGTCCGTTAAGACGCGCCCGAACATCCTGGCCCGCAGTGATGCGACCGCCTCAAGCGACGATGCATCGCCAACGTCCGGCCCCGGCCGACAAGGCTTAAAATGGGGCCTTCACCGTCGACCCCGCCCTTCTGTAACCAACAGTGTAGTCCCCTGATGACCGAGACCGACCGCCATACGCAGATGGCCAATGCCATCCGCTTCTTGTCCATGGACGCCGTGCAGAAGGCCAACTCCGGCCACCCGGGCCTGCCCATGGGTGCCGCCGACATCGCGACGGTCCTTTTTTCCAAGTTTATGAAATTCGATCCGACCGACCCGTCATGGCCGGATCGCGATCGCTTCGTCCTGTCGGCCGGTCACGGCTCGATGCTGCTCTACTCGCTGCTCTACCTACTGGGCGTTGAGGATATGACGCTCGACGATCTGAAGAACTTTCGCCAGCTCGGCTCCAAGACGGCCGGCCACCCTGAGTATGGCTATGCCGGCGGCATCGAAACAACGACGGGCCCGCTCGGTCAGGGCCTCGCCAACGCGGTGGGCATGGCGTTGGCAGAACGCATGCTGGCCGCCGATTTCGGTGGGGAACTGATTGACCACCACACCTATGTGCTCGCCTCCGACGGCGATCTGATGGAAGGCATCAGCCATGAAGCCATCTCCATTGCTGGCCATCTCAAGCTCAACAAGCTGATTGTCCTGTTCGACGACAACAACATCTCCATTGACGGCCCGGTTACGCTGTCGGAGACCGGTGACATGCTCGGCCGTTTTGAGGCGGCCAACTGGGACACCGTGCGCATCGACGGGCACAACCTGGCAGACATCGAAGCCGCCATTGAACGCGCACGCCGCACCGACAAACCAAGCCTCATCGCCTGCAAAACCAAGATTGGCTTCGGCGCGCCGAACAAAGAAGACACGTCCAAAGCTCATGGTTCACCACTGGGTGAGGAAGAAATCGCGGCGACGCGCGAGGCGCTCGGCTGGCCCCATCCGGCTTTTGAAGTGCCCACCGACATTCTCGATGCCTGGCGCATCGTCGGTGTAAAAGGCGTGCATGAGCGCTCTGAATGGACAAAGCGCCACGACGCAAGCGACGTGAATGTGCGCGCCGAGTTCGACCGTCGCATGCGTGGCGATCTACCCACCGGCCTGGGCGATGCCGTCGCGGCGTACTGCCAGCAGATGACCGAAGAAGCACCCAAGGTCGCAACCCGCAAAGCCTCGGAAATGGCGCTGGAAGTCATCATCCCGCACCTGCCTGAAGCGGTCTCAGGTTCCGCCGACCTTACCGGATCGAACAACACGCTCACCAAAACGATGACGGCTGTGGCGCCGGGCGACTACGCCGGCAATTATGTCCATTGGGGCATCCGCGAGCATGGAATGGCATCGGCGATGAACGGCATGGCCCTGCATGGCGGCGTCATTCCCATGTCCGGCACGTTCTTGGTCTTCTCTGACTATTCCCGTCCGGCAATACGCTTGGCGGCTCTCATGCATCAACGCGTCATTCACGTGCTGACGCACGACTCCATCGGCCTGGGTGAAGACGGCCCAACGCATCAGCCGGTCGAACATTTGGCCGCCTTGCGCGCCATTCCCAACCTGCAGGTCTTCCGGCCGGCCGACGTGGTCGAAACCGCGGAATGCTGGATGTTGGCATTGGAAAAAAACGACGGACCAAGCGTTTTGGCGCTTACCCGCCAAGGTCTGCCGACACTGCGCGAAGAAAATGGCGGCAAGAACCGCTCCGCCAAAGGCGCCTATGAACTGGCTGCCGCCCAGGGCGAAGCGCAGGTCTCATTGTTTGCTTCGGGATCCGAAGTTGAAATCGCCATGGCCGCCCGCGACCTTTTGCAGGCCGAAGGCATCGGCGCTCGCGTGGTGTCCGTCCCATCCTTCGAACGGTTTGAAGCGCAGGACGAGGATTACCAGGCCACGACCATCGGCAGCGCACCGGTCAAGATCGCCATTGAGGCCGCGATCCGTATGGGTTGGGACCGGTTCATCGGCAGCGATGGCCTGTTTGTCGGCATGAATTCCTTCGGCGCTTCCGGCCCCTACAAGGAAGTCTATGAGCACTTCGGTATCACCGCCGAGGCCGCAGCCGAGAAGGCAAAAGAAGCACTGGCGTAACAAGGACGCATGGCCCCTTTGCCGAGGGCGCATGGCTTGCGTGACGTTCCTATCTTTATTGTCTTGCCAAGCCAGCATAGGGTGCCGCCGAAAGTCTAAGAGGCTCCGCATACGGAAAGCCACCGAAAGCGGTTTTGCCCTCACAACACGTAAGTCTGGGTCAAGGAGACACATTCATGGCAGTTAAGGTCGCAATCAACGGCTTCGGTCGTATCGGGCGCAATGTGGTGCGCGCCATTCTGGAATCCGGCCGCAAGGACGTGGATGTGGTCGCGATCAACGATCTTGGCCCGGTTGAAACCAACGCTCATCTGATGCGCTACGACTCCGTGCATGGCCGCTTTCCGCGTGGCGTGGAAGTCGATGGCGACACGAGCAGGATCGAAGGCGGTGACAGCTTCAAGGTGTTGTCCGAACGCGATCCCAAGAACCTGCCTTGGGGCGAGATGGGCATCGACATCGTAAGGGAGTGCACTGGCATCTTCACCGCGCATGACAAGGCTGCCCTGCATTTGGAAGCTGGCGCGAAGCGCGTGCTGGTTTCCGCGCCTGCTTCGGGCGCCGACAAGACGATTGTTTACGGCGTCAACCATGACGTGCTAACTGCAGACGATCTAGTCGTCTCCAACGCCTCCTGCACCACCAACTGCCTGACGCCGGTTGCCAAGGTGCTGCACGATACGATCGGTATCGAAAAAGGCATGATGACCGCCATCCACTCCTACACCGGTGACCAGCCGACGTTGGACACGATGCACAAGGATCTTTACCGCGCACGCGCCGCTGCGATGTCGATCATCCCGACGTCGACCGGTGCGGCCAAAGCCGTTGGCCTGGTGATGCCGGAGCGTGCTGGAAAGCTGGACGGTTTTGCCATGCGTGTGCCGACGCCGAACGTTTCAGTGGTCGACCTGAAGTTCATTGCCAAACGCGACACCTCGGTTGATGAGATCAACGGCGCGATCAAGGCAGCCGCCGCGTCTGGTCCGCTCAAAGGCATTCTGGGCTACACCGACGAGAAGCTGGTTTCCATGGACTTCAACCATGATCCGCACTCTTCGATCTTCCATACTGAGAAAACCAACGTCATGGACGGCACGCTGGTGCAGGTTCTGACCTGGTATGACAATGAGTGGGGCTTCTCTTGCCGCATGGCCGACACGGCCGTGCACATGGCCACACTGATCTAGCAACGATTGAAAAGCGCGGCTCAGGCCGCGCTTTTTTTGTGCCGGCCAGATTGCCGGACACTTTCTCGTCCGGGGGCGAGCATGACCGTCAATACACTCGATGATCTTTCTGCACAGGGCCAGCGCGTCTTGGGGCGCACCTATTTAAACGTGCCGATGAAAGATGGTGTTGTGACCGACGGTACCCGCATCAGGGCGGCCTCACGCACGTTGAGCGAGCTTTCCGACAAGGGCGCAAAGGTCATCATCCTCGCCCATTTCGGCCGCCCCAAGGGTGAAGTGGTTCCTTCCATGTCGCTTGAACCCCTAACCGGCCCACTGTCCGAGGCGCTGGGTCGTCCGGTCAGCTTTGCCGCGGACTGCTGCGGTGCCCGCGCCATCGACGCCATTGCCGCCATGAAAGATGGCGATGTGCTCCTGATGGAGAACACGCGCTTTCATCCCTGCGAGGAAAAAAACAATCCTCCCTTTGGCAAGGAACTGGCCGACCTTGGCGATGCTTTCGTCAACGACGCCTTTTCCGCGGCTCACCGTGCCCATGCCTCCACTGAGGGCATCACGCACCATCTGCCTTCCTTTGCCGGCCGGCTCATGGAAGCTGAGTTGACCGCTCTTGGTAAAGCACTCTCCCAACCAGATCATCCGGTGGTTGCTGTGGTTGGCGGAGCGAAGGTCTCCACCAAGCTAGACCTTCTCTCCAACCTCCTGGCCAAGGTCGATCATTTGGTGATCGGTGGCGGTATGGCCAACACATTCCTGGCGGCCAAGGGCATTGAAGTAGGCAAGTCGCTCGCCGAGCATGATCTGGCCGAAACGGCCCGCGCAATCATGGACAAGGCGGCCAGCCAGAATAGCACCATTCATCTGCCGGTGGACATTGTGGTCGCCCACGAGTTTGCCGCCAACGCGGCCAACCAGACGCTGCCGGTCGATCAATGTCCGGAAGACGCCATGATCCTCGATGCCGGTCCACAGACCGTGGCCGAAGTGATTGAGACCATCCGGGCTGCAAAAACGCTGGTTTGGAACGGACCACTTGGCGCCTTTGAGATTCCGCCTTTCGATGCCGCCACGGTTGCCGCCGCTCAAGGCGCGGCGGAAGCAACAAGGGCCGGCACCCTGCTCTCAGTCGCAGGGGGCGGCGATACCGTCGCCGCGCTCAACCATGCCAGCGCATCAAACGACTTCACCTATGTTTCCACGGCCGGTGGAGCCTTCCTTGAATGGCTGGAAGGCAAAACCTTACCTGGCGTCGCCGCGCTGGAAGCAGCCGCCTAAACCGGTCAATACAATCAACCAATCGGGGGAACCAATGCCCAACGAACAGCAAACCCAACAGATGACAAGCGGCCAGGGCTTCATCGCCGCTCTGGACCAGAGCGGCGGATCAACGCCCAAAGCGCTCAAGCTCTACGGGGTCAATGAGGACGCCTATTCGTCTGAGGGCGAGATGTTCGACCTCGTCCATGCCATGCGCACCCGGATCGCCAGCGCCCCCGCCTTTACCGGCGACAAGGTGATCGGCGCGATCCTTTTCGAGATGACGATGGATCGGCCGATGGGCGGTAAACCCTCGGCCCAGTATCTCTGGGAAGATCGTCGCGTGGTGCCGTTCCTGAAGATCGACAAGGGTCTGGCGGATGAAGCAGACGGCGTCCAATTGCTGAAACCAATTCCGGGCCTCGACGACCTGCTGTCACGCGCGGTCGATCATGGCATCTTCGGGACCAAGGAACGCTCGGTCATCAACAAGGCGTCGGCGAGCGGCATCGACGCCGTCGTTGCGCAACAGTTCGAGCTGGGTGCTCAAGTTCTTTCCCACGGTCTGATGCCGATCATCGAGCCGGAGGTCACGATCTCGATCGCCGACAAGGCAGAGCCCGAAGACCTGCTTCTGGCCTCGATCACCAAGCACCTCGACGGGGTGCCGGATGGTCAGAAGGTGATGCTGAAGCTGAGCTTGCCAACCAAAGCCAACCTCTACAAACCGCTGGTTGCTCACCCCAAGGTTATGCGGGTCGTAGCGCTTTCCGGCGGATATGAACGCGACGAGGCCAATGCCATTCTTGCGCAGAACACTGGCGTGATTGCGAGCTTCTCACGCGCGCTCAGCGAAGGGCTTTCGGCACAGCAGAGCGACGCCGAGTTCAACAGCACCATCGCCGCGACCATCGACTCGATCTACGCCGCATCGGTGGCTGGCTAGATCAGAAAGGCTTCCGGCCAAGCTGAGCTATTGCTTGGCGCCGTCCGGAGCAGCGACCAGCCCAGACAGAATAGAAGATCCCGGATAGCGCTATGAGCTTCCGGGATCATCACCGTTGGGCCTATCCACAATATCGCCCTCATTTGCAGGAAGACGGGCGAACCTCCCACTGAGTTTCGCCATGGCATTCCAAGATTTCCGCACCCGTCTGTTTCTGATTACGCCGCGCGCTCTTCCTGAGAACTTCGCCGAGAGTTTCGCTGGCGCGCTTTCCAGCGGCGATATCGGGTGCGTGCTGATCGATCTTGAGCCGGAAGCCATCGTTCAGACCGACGATCTGGCGCCACTGGTAAAGGCAGCCCAGGACAAGGACGTGGCCGTTCTTGTGGCAGGTGACACCCAGTTGGCCGGGCGCCTGAGTGCCGACGGCGTGCATGTTCCATCGCCAAAGTCCTTGGATCGGGATGACCAGGATCGCCTGCAGAAAGGCGGCATGATCATCGGCTGCGCCGGGATCAACAGCCGCCATCTTGCTCTGGAAACCGGCGAGCGCGGATTCGACTACCTCTTCTTCGGGCGCACGGACCGCACCCAGGAGACAGATAATCACCCCAAGACGGAAACACTGTCGCTATGGTGGGCCCAGATGATGGCCGTACCCTGCGTTGCCTTTTCCGGCACCAGCGATGAGGCGTTTCAGACCCTGGCACGTGGTGGCGTGGAGTTTATCGCCGTGCGCAATGAAGTTTGGGGGGCGGACGATCTCACTGCGAAAATCGCCGAGCTCAACACAACTTTGGATACCATCGCTCGGCAGCGCATGGCGGAGGTTGCCTGATGCTGCGCCACATACAGACACTGGTTCTGGCGGCCGCCCTGGGCCTCGCAACGCCATCCTTTGCCCAGGATACCGAAGCAACCGAGGCAGCGACGCCCGAACAAGGCAGCTCCTCCCCAACCGAAACGGTGGAAGATCGCTTCGCGCTGGATCCCGCTGTTGCCTTCGAGGCCTTCGCTGCCGGCAACTATCCGCGTGCCTTTGATCTTGCCATCACCTTTGCCAATCGCGGACATGCGCCATCCATGCGGCTGATGGGCCAAATGTATGCAACTGGCCTCGGCGTCGACGCGGACGCTGCCGAGGCAGCAGAGTGGTATCGGGTAGCCGCCGAGGCCGGTGATGCCGAGGCAGCCTTTTTGCTGGCCACCATGATCATGGATGGCGCCATCGTTGAACGCGATGAAGCTGCGGCAGCTGAGCTGCTCCAATCGGCCCACGACGCCGGCTTCGCACCGGCCCTGCAGATGCTGGCTATGATGACGCTTGAGGGACGCGGTGTTGAACGCGACCTTATCGGCGGCGCAGAGATGATGCGCGAAGCCGCTGTAGCCGGTGACACCACAGCACAATATACGCTCGGCATCCTCTACGCTGAAGGTGCCGGTGTCCGCCAGGACACCGAAGAATCCTATCGATGGTTCGAACGGGCGGCACGGCGCGGCAATGTCGAAGCACAGATCGAATTCGGCCTTGGGCTCTTGACCGGTGCAGCCGGCGAAGCTGATCTCAGCGAAGAACGCCGGATCGAAGATGGCATCTTCTGGCTGCGGCGCGCTGCTGAATCCGGCAATCCTTTGGCCCACAACCGCCTCGCCCACGCTTACACGCAAGGCTATGGCGTACCGCTCGATCCGGTCATGGCCGCCTACCATCACTCCAGCGCCGTGGCCGGCGGCTTGCCTGATGCACGTCTGGATGCTTTCGTCTCCACGCTATCGGACGAGCAGCGCCGCGCGGCACAAGATCGGGTCGCCCTGGATACGCTGCCGCCCAATCCCTTCAACTGACCGCGCGTCCCGCAAACGTAAGCACCTTGCCTTGCGGGCGTGAGTGTGGTCCACACCGCCACGAAACCAACACTATGGCGCGAGGGCACACGCCCCGCTGTAACGAGCAAACCTCTCATGAAAATCAACGGCAACGAAATCCGACCGGGCATGGTCATCGAGTATGAAAATGGCCTTTGGGCGGTGGTCAAAACCGGCGCCGTGAAGCCCGGCAAAGGCCCGGCCTACAATCAGGTCGAACTGAAAAACCTGCTTGATGGCCGTAAGCTAAACAACCGCTTCGGTTCTGATGAACGCGTGGAACGCGCGCGCATCGACACCAAGGACTTTCAGTATCTTTATGAAGAGGGCGATATGCTCGTCTTCATGGATACCGAGACCTATGAGCAGATCAATCTGTCCAAGGACTTCGTGGGTGATCGCGCCGCCTTCCTGCAGGACGGTATGCAGGTCATGGTGGAGTTGCACGATGAAACTCCCATCGGCTTCCAGCTTCCCACCCAAGTGACGCTGGAGATCGTCGAAGCCGACGCGGTGGTGAAGGGTCAGACACAGTCCTCCTCCTACAAGCCTGCCGTCCTTGAGAACGGCCTGCGCGTGATGGTTCCGCCCTTCATCAAAACCGGTGAGCGGATCATCGTCGACACGTCCGAAATCACCTATGTGAAGCGCGCCGACTGATGGCAAAATCTGCAATCCTCACCATCATGGAGCGCGCGGCCATCAAGGCCGGCCGCGGCCTTGCGCGTGATTTTGGTGAGGTCGAGAAGCTCCAAGTCTCTACAAAGGGCCCGTCGGATTTCGTCTCCGATGCCGACCGTCGCGCTGAAGAACGCCTGTACGAGTCGCTGCGTGAGGCACGTCCTACCTGGGGTTTCCTGGGCGAGGAAGGCGGAACCGTTGAAGGCTCTGATCCGCAACACCGCTGGATCGTCGATCCCTTAGACGGCACGACCAACTTTCTGCACTCTATGCCGCACTTTGCCGTCTCCATCGGTTTGGAGCGCGATGGCGAGATCGTCGCCGGTCTGATCTACAACCCAATCACCGACGACATGTTCACCGCTGAAAAGGGCAAGGGCGCATTCCTCAACGATTCCCGACTGCGCGTGGCAGGCAGACGGCGGCTCGCTGACTGCGTTTTGGTCAACGGCATGCCGCATCTGGGTCGTGGCGATCACGGACTTTTCCTGCGCGAAGCGGCGCTGATGATGCGCAAGGTCGCCGGCATGCGCCGCATGGGGGCAGCCAGTCTCGACCTCGCCTGGGTCGCTGCCGGACGCCTGGATGGATATTGGGAGGTCGGACTCTCGCCGTGGGACATGGCCGCGGGCCTCATTCTGGTGCGCGAAGCCGGCGGAATTGTTCGCGATGTGAACGGCGGATCGTCAATCTTCGATACGCAAAGTGTCATCGCCGGAAACGACCTGGTGGTCGGACAGATGCTGAAGGTCTTGCAGGAAGCTCGTGAGGCCCAAGCAAAGCTCGCCAACGCTCGGGCCAGTGCCTAGACACCGCCAGATCGCCGAACGCATAAAACGGGCCATCCAAGGATGGTCACATTTGCCGGTTCTGTCTTTATCAAGAACACGCTATGAAAACATTCGCCGCTTCGGTTCTGGGGCGGCACCCCTCCGCATTCGGTCCCTCCGACCAAGCATGAGGCATGCCCATGGCTGATAGTGATAGTCCCCACAGCCTATCCCGCCCGACGATCTATCTGGCGCTGATGGCGGTGTTTGTAGGCCTTGTTGGCTTTCTGGTTCTCATCCTCTATCGCCCCATAGCAACGGCCTTCGTGGCCAACCCCGGCCTCAACGGTCTTATCATCGGCGTCCTGCTTCTCGGCATTATCCTGGCCGTTTTCCAGGTGGTGCGTTTGCTCCCGGAGATACGCTGGGTCAACGGGTTCAGGCTGGTGGACTATGGCGCCGGTGCCGGGCTTGATCAGCCAAGCCCGCGTCTTCTGTCACCGCTCGCAGCCTATCTGCGTGGTTCCCAATCAGCAGCGGGACCGCAATCCACTGGTCCGACCATGTCGGCACAGACGGTGCGGTCGATCTTGGAATCGGTCGGAACCCGACTTGATGAAGGCCGTGAGATCAGCCGCTATATGATCGGCCTTCTGGTCTTTCTGGGTCTTCTGGGCACCTTTTGGGGCCTCACCCAGACCATCTCATCTGTTGGCGACACCATCGATGGTCTGGATGTCACATCCGGCGATTTCGGCACAATCTTCGAGAATCTGAAAACTGGTCTCTCCGCCCCGCTCGACGGCATGGGCACAGCATTCTCATCCTCGCTTTTTGGTCTCGCCGGATCGCTTGTGCTGGGGTTCCTCGATCTTCAGGCCGGTCAGGCACAGAACCGTTTCTACACCGAGCTTGAAGACTGGATGTCGACGATGATCGGCATCGACGTGCGAGATGGCGCAGGCGAGTCCGGAGACGTTCTGGTATCGCTGGAGCGTTCGGTGGATCGTTTGGCCCGCCAGATCGCCGCGCAAAACCAGCTTGCATCCGCGCAAAGCGGACGAGCCTCAGCGGCTGATGGGGGCGGCGATTCCGCTGTCGTCAAGCAATCCATCGACAATCTGGCAACCGGCGTTCAGTCGCTGGTCCAGCACATGCGCACCGAGCAGCAGCTTTTGCGCGACTGGGTCGAAAACCAAGGCGAACAGAACCGTCGCCTGGCCGATGCGATGGAAGAAATGAGCCAGGTCCTACAGAACGAGCAGGCCGACCTGTTCACCTCACGCTCGACCGATCCCAACCCAGGGGAGTAACCAGCGATGGCGCTCTCCCGGGCACGCAGACGCTCTGGCGCGGTCGATTATTGGCCAGGCTTTGTCGATGCAATGGCGACACTGCTGCTCGTCATCATCTTCCTTCTATCGATCTTCATGTTGGCGCAGTTCTTCCTCAGTCAGGAGATCACAGGACGCGACACAGTCCTCAATCGCCTGAATGCCCAGATCGCCGAGCTGACGGAGCTCCTCGCTCTTGAACGAGCCACTGGCCAAGAGTTGGAAGCCCGGCTTGCCACCCTTACGGCCAGTCTTGAAAACGCACGTGCCGAGCAAGACCGGCTCCAGGGCATCCTCGCCACGCCGGAGGTTGAGGACACCAGCGGCTCGGTGATCGCTGGCCTTGAGCAACAGGTAGATGAAGAGCAGGCTATTTCCCGCGAGGCCCTCAATCAGGTGGAACTGCTGAACCAGCAGATTTCCGCCCTTCGCCGGCAGATCGGCGCATTGGAAGACGCGCTTGACGCCTCGGAGAACCGCGATCGTGAAAGCCAGGCTCGGATCGCCGATCTCGGCCGCCGGCTGAACGTGGCGCTCGCCCAGCGCGTGCAGGAACTTTCCCAGTTCCGCTCCGACTTTTTCGGTCGCCTGAGACAAATCCTGTCGCAACGCTCCGATATCCGCGTCGTTGGCGACCGGTTCGTGTTTCAGTCGGAGGTTCTGTTTGAAACCGGGTCGGACGAGATCAACCCAGGCGGCAGCGACGAACTTTCACGCCTGGCCGAGGCAGTTCTGGAGCTGGAAGCGGCCATCCCCAGTGAAATCGACTGGGTGCTTCGGGTCGACGGCCATACCGACTCTCAACCCATGGCCGGCACTGGCCGCTTCGTCACCAACTGGGAACTTTCAACGGCGCGTGCCACATCTGTGGTTCGCTTTCTGATCAGCGAGGGCGTCGCGCCAGAACATTTGATGGCCGCCGGCTTTGGCGAGTTCCAGCCCATTGCCGAAGGCGAAGACCCCGAAACACTGGCCCGCAACCGCCGCATCGAGTTCAAGCTCACTCAGCGTTAAAAATCACCTCAACGGGAATAAACCCGCACCTCACCGTGTAGTCTTCATGCTTACCAGCTGGTCCGCATCGTTTTGCTGCCCCGGCGCCTATAAACCGTATGCACGGTGAAATAGCCGAGAAGCGCTCCGCCATGGCCAGCTTCAATGCCAATATCGAAGAGGCTCTGCCGGCGCTTTGGCGCTTTGCTCTGTCACTGACAGGCAACAGTGCCGAGGCAGATGATCTGGTTCAAGACTGTGTCGAACGCGCTCTGACCCGCCGCATGCTCTTCATTCCAGGACGGCCAATTCGGCCCTGGCTTATGAAGATCATGGTCAACATACACCGCAACAACCGCCGGTCGACTAGGCAAACCGTTGACGACGAGGCCCTAGGCGGACTGCTTGACCCGCTGGCCCATGCCCGCATGGAGGACCGTATGCACCTTGCCGACACCTTCAATGCACTACGCACCCTGCCGGACGAGCAACGAGAAGCTTTGCTGGCTGTCGTCGTCGGAGGCCTCGACTACCAGGACGCCGCACGCACGCTAGACATTCCAATCGGCACCTTGATGTCGCGCCTGCACCGCGCCCGCACCAAACTGAAGGAACAGCAGGGATCAGGCGCCACCATTGTTTCTATCGCAGGGCGCTCGTCACAACCCAGAACGCAGCCAACACGATCGGCACAGATCTGCTCCACGCCTATGTGGACAATCAGCTTGATCGCAAAGACCGCACCCGCGTGGAAACCCATCTGCGGGACCATCCAGAGGCGGCTGCCGATGTCGCCGCTTGGCAGCGCCAGAACGAGTCCATGCGCGAATTGTTTGCCGACGCCCCGTCGCAAGAGGGCATCGCCGCTGCTCGGGCCGCGCTTTCAGCACCCGATAAGGCAGGCATGGTTTCTCGTAGCCCGCACCCGGCCTGGCGCATGGCAGCAGCCATCACGCTGTTCATTGCTGGCGCGGCTCTCGGGTTTGGGTTGCGGCCAACTGTTCTTCCGTCCCAGGAGACGCCGCTTCTTCAGCTCGCCATCAATGATGCCTTCAGCGCACACCGCGTTTACGCCGCCGATCCGCACAGGCCGGTGGAACTGCGGGCCAATGAGGAAGAGCTTCTGGTCAACTGGCTCTCACGGCGTATCGGTACACCACTTGCAGCGCCCAACCTTTCCGGTCAGGGCTATGACCTTGTGGGTGGACGTCTGTTGTCAGGTGACGACGGACCAGCAGCGCTCTTCATGTATGAAGGTGCAGCAGGCGATCGGGTCACCGTCTTCGTCTCCACCGATCGGATTGAGGAGTTCGCATCCTTCCGGTTTGAAGCCCGTGATGACGGACTTCAAGCGGCACATTGGACGGAAGATGAGCTTCAGTTCGCGGTGGTCGGGCCTGTCGACAGGGATACCATCCGCGCCATGGCTATCGCGGTTTACGAGCAGATCATCTAGGCGTCGGCCGGCTCTCGTTCATCGACTTGTGCGCTGGCTGGTGGTGGTGCTTCGCGTTGGGTCACAGACCCTTCAGTGAATTGCAAGCTGGCAAGCCGCGCATAAAGGCCACCAGCTGTGACCAATTGCTCATGCGTGCCGCGCTCAACCACCGATCCCTGGTCAAGAACAACGATCAGATCGGCACCGCGCACCGTCGCGAGGCGATGCGCAATAACGACAACCGTACGCCCTGCCATCAAACGCTCAAGCGCGTCCTGAACAAGGTGCTCACTCTCTGCGTCCAGAGCGCTCGTCGCTTCATCAAGCAGGAGGATTGGCGCGTCCTGAAGCACAGCGCGGGCAATGGCCAGGCGCTGCCGCTGCCCACCAGACAGCGTAACCCCACGCTCCCCGATAACTGTATCAAGACCGTCAGGCATGGCCTCCACAAAGGCGAGCGCATTGGCCGCTTTAAGCGCATCGCGAACGGCATCATCATCGGCGCCTGGCCTCGCAAAAGCGACATTGTCGCGGATCGATGCAGCAAACAGAGCGACGTCCTGCGGCACAAGCGCGATAGCGCTGCGGAGCCGCACCGGGTCCATGTCGGCAACATTCTCGCCATCGATGAGAACCTTGCCAGACGTAGCATCGTAAAACCGCATCAGGAGCTGCAGGATAGTGGTCTTGCCCGCACCTGACGGTCCGACGACCGCGACGGTGCTGCCAGACTTTACATCCAGTGAAACCCCGTCGAGCACCGGCGAGCCAATCGACGTCATGCCATCGTCACCGTATTGGAAACTCACCGCATCGAAGGCGATTTGGCCCTTTGGACGCCAGGGCTCGTGCGTTTGATCAACTTGCTGAACGGCGGGCAGGATTCTGCTTTCTACCTTCAGAAGACCGCATAGACGGTCCGCCGCGCCCACTGCCTGAGCCACTTCACCGACGACCTGGCTGACCTCACCCAAAGCACCGGCCGCAAAAACGGCGTAGAGAAGGAACTGACCAAGTTCGCCGGCCGTCATGCGCCCATCGATGACTGAGTTGGCGCCGTACCAGAGCACCAACACGACACTGGCAAAGATGACGAAGATGGCGAACGCGGTAAGCAGCGCACGAGCAATGATCGACTGACGCGCTGCCTCAAAAGCTGCTTCGGCAGCGTTTCGGAATTGAACCGCCAACCGATCCTGGCCGGTATGGGCCTGAACGGTTCGCACCGCGCCTATCGCTTCGCTCGCCATGGCCGACGCATCGGCCAAGACATCTTGGGCGAGGCGCGAACGCTCGCGCACGCGGCGCCCGAACACGATAAGGGGCAAGACCACGCATGGAATGGCGAGCAGAACGGCCGAGGAAAGCGCCGGGCTGGTGACGACCATCATGATCGACGCGCCGACAAACATAAAAGCGTTGCGCAAGGCGACCGAAACACTCGACCCAACTGCAGACTTCATCTGCGTCGCATCGCTCGTCAGCCGGGACACCAGCTCACCGGTGCGGGAGCGATCATGGAAGGCGAGATCGAACCGCATAATGCGGGCAAAGACGGCTGAGCGCAGATCGGCCACAACCCGCTCACCGAGCCAGGTGACGAGGTAGTAGCGCAGCGCACTCATCATCGCGAGAATTGTGACGACAGCAATCAGTCCCACAAACACGCCGCCAAGCGGCACGCCGTCTTCGCCGGTGAACCCGCGATCGATGACCAGGCGCACGGAAACAGGCACGGTGAGTGTTGCAACCGTTGCCCCCACCAGCGCGAAGAACGCACCAGCGATCCGGCCCTTGTAAGGCGCGATGAACGGCCAAAGGGCTGCAAGTGTCCGACGCGCTGTCGTGCGATCAAAGCGGGCGCGACCGCCAGCGGACGTTTCGTCGTTTGCCATGAACTCTCCCAATGGGGTTCACTAGCGAGCCAAACCGTTTTCTGGCAAGTCCTACAAACTGTGGCTACCGGTCGCGCCGGCGTGCAAATCCTCAACTGGCGCGTCTGAGCTTGCGCATCGAAGCGGCTTGGTGTAACGACCCGCGCTGAACCGTTGGATTGCTTTTGGGCGTTCCGGCCAGACATTTCACCGATGGCCAGTATATGTGATGGTCCGGCAGCCAGTGCCGGCCGCGACTTGCATCGGCAGGCAAGCATAAGGAACGCGCGATGAAACAGGACATTCATCCCGACTATCACACCATCAAAGTCGTCATGACCGATGGCACCGAGTACGAAACCCGCTCGACCAACGGCAAAGAAGGTGACACGCTTCGCCTCGACATCGAACCACCGACCCACCCGGCCTGGACCGGTGGTCAGCAGACGCTGCTCGACCGTGGCGGTCGCCTGTCGAAGATCAAGAACAAGTTCGACGGTTTCCTGGGCTCCAACTAAGAGCCAAGCAGCAGCGACAAAACGGAAAAGGCACCCAACTGGGTGCCTTTTTTGTTGTGCTTTGTCCTAGGTGGGAATCGCCGGCTCGCAGCCTGCCGGCTCAGCCGGTCCCAAAGGCGTCGGACAGGCGCGCCATCTGCGCTGCCACCGGGTTTTCGGGCGCTTCCTCATCGGCTTCTTCAACACCTGCCTGATAGAAGATGCCATCAAGACGCTGAACGCGATCTTGCAGTTCCAAAGAAGCCTCAACGAGGCCACGCAGGGGCTCAGGAAGATCAGCCCAACCGGCTCCGCGGGGCGGGCTTGAAAGTCCGTGAATGCGCACCTTGGCCTTTTCTTGGGCGGCCTGCTCAAACGTCATTTCGCCTTCATGCACAGCGCGCTGCAAAAGAAGCCAGGACGCCAACTGCATGAGACGCGTCGTTAAACGCATGGATTCGGTTGCATAGGCCATCGCGCCAGCACGCGGCAGCTCTTTGGCCGCCTCGCGGCCTTCCTGATCGAGATAGGCCGCGGTCGTTTCCACCAAGTGCATGCCTTGCTCGAACAGCATCTGAAATGCGTCGGAGCCAACCAGCCGATCGGCAAACGACACCGTGTCAGTGGCGCCTGCAAAGCCTGCTTGATCCTTTTCGCCTGTGCGATCGGCCATCGTGCGATGCTCTCCCATCAATCAACGTAACCCAAGCATACCGTGCTGAACCTTACCGTCCAGCTTAACGGCCCTGCGGGGGCGAGACTTCTTCAGTCTCGGTTAACGATGCTCGGACACGAATGCGGCCAAGAGCGGGCCAAAAAAAGAGCCGCAGCGTGAGCTGCGGCCAAAGCATCAGTTTCAAACAGGGAGGCGTCAATGAGCAACCATGCACTCAACAACGTCGAGAAAATCTCGATGCTTTAACCATAACTGGAAAAGGTTGATCAAATCTTAACAAGTTCAAATGACAGCAATTTCTTTAATCATGCTTGGTCATGAATGTTCGAATACGCCCAAGAACCCAACCAAGCATGGCCCCTCGCTGATCGCGTCGATGGTAGGCAAGCTGCAAGGGAAAGGACCTAATCTCCAACGGCGGCGGCACGTAGGAAAGCCCAAAGCGATCAGCATGTCGCCCAACCATTTGGGCCGTCATGGGAACAAGCAGATCGCTTCGCGACGCAAGGAACAAGGCAGTGAAGAAAGTGGGGAGAGAAACCCGGACCCGACGTTGCTTGCCCAACCCGGCAAGCGCTTGGTCGACAATCCCGCGCATCGTTCGATCCTGAGACACCAGTGCGTGATCGGCCGCCACATAAGCCTCCAGCGACAAAGGGCCGGCGAAAGCTGGATGGTCCTTGCGACCGGCGACCAGATAACGCTCCCTCATCAATTGATGGGTGAGGAGACGTTCATCGGCGTTGGGAAAAAAGCCAAAGGCGATGTCCAGCGCGCCATCCATGAGGGCTTGAACCGCGCTTTGCCTGACCAGGCTCAGGATGGAAACGTCTAAACCCGGTGCTTTGGCGGTGAGATCGGCCAACAGATCCGGCACCAGTGTCCCGACCTCATAATCATAGGCCGAAACGCGCAAATGCGCCCTTGCTGACGCTGGATCAAACCCTTTTGGCCCAGCCAGCGCCTCCTGCATTTGCAAGAGGGACCGCGTTATTGCCGGTTCCACTTCCAGCGCAAAAGCCGTTGGCTCCAGCCCATGCGGCCTGCGCAGGAAAAGCTCGTCACCAAACACATCGCGTAGCCGTCTTAGCGCGTGGCTAATGGCCGAGTTGGTAAGACCAAGCGAGACGGCAACGTCGGATGCCTTGCGCAGCCGCATCAGTTCGCTGAACACCAGCAAGACGGTGCCGTCCAGGCGTCTGATTTTATTGAAATCGAAATCAGTCATGATTTCATTTCAGTTTCATTGCAATAAGTCGAGGCATACTCCTCCTGATCGAACAAGGCAAGCACCCACACGGTGCGGCCACATCCAACAGGAGACCAGTCATGGCCACGCCCAAGCCACACATCTTGATGATCGTATCGAACCCCGCGACCTCGCCCGTCACTGGTTGGCCCATCGGCTTCTGGTGGGCTGAGCTGACCCACGCCTACAAGGTCTTCGAGGAAGCCGGTTATGCCATCACCATCGCCTCGCCGAAGGGCGGTCCATTGCAAGCCGATGGCTATTCCGACCCTGAGGACCCAAGCGGCTACTCCGCTGAGGACACAATCTCTCTCACCTTCAAGCAGCCCCCCGACAAGATGGCGCTGTTGCAGGAAACGCCTGCGCTGTCGTCACTCAAGACGAGCGATTTTGACGCCGTCTTTGTGGTCGGCGGGCAAGGTCCCATGGTCACTATGGTCAATGACGTCGACACACAGAACGTCTTTGCCGGCTTCTACGAGAGCGGAAAACCGAGCGCGGCTGTCTGTCATGGGACAGCGATCCTTTTGAAAACAAAGCTGTCGAACGGCGATCTTCTCGTGACGGACAAGCGCTGGACCGGATTTGCCAACTCAGAAGAGGAGTATGCGGAAAGCGCGGTCGGTCAGAAAATCCAGCCGTTCTGGATCGAAACCGAGGCAAAGCAGATCGCAAACACCGAGTTCGTGGTCGCTGGCCCGATGGAAGAGTTCGCGGTGCGCGACGGTAACCTCATCACCGGGCAGCAACAAATGTCCGCGGCGGCGGCCGCAGCCCGCGTGGTCGAAGCATTGTCGAGCTGACTGATGCTTCAATCGATCTTGCTAGCAGGTGCTGTGCTCACTGGCGCGCTTGTGCCGCTCCAACTGGCCTTCAATGGCCAGTTGGGCATCGCGCTGAAGGGGCCTTTTGTGGCGTCCTTCTTCGTTTTTCTGACCGGCCTTGTCGCAACCGGTCTTGTTCTTCTAGCCACGCGAATGCCCTTGCCGGCGTTCTCCGACCTGCGCGCTGTGCCAATGACGGCATGGCTCGGCGGACTGATCGCGACGATCTACATCGTGGCAATTGTGTTCCTGGTGCCTCGCCTGGGCGTTGGAACGTCAGCCGTGTTAATCATCGCCGGGCAGCTCATGACGGCCCTGTTGCTCGATCATCTGGGCGCATTCGGCGCGCAGCAGGTGACGATCTCCATGGGGCGTCTTGCCGGCGCAGGTCTGGTGATCGCTGGAGCGGTTCTCATTCGGTCCGCCTGAGCATCACCCTCAATCTCAACCACCTGGTTTGCCGAACACTGCATCGGCCGCCGACCGGGCGGCATCCTTGGCCTTCATTGCCTCTTCACAGCGGGCGATCTCGCCGCGTAGCGCTTCACTACGCTCAGCCAGCTCGCCCACGGACGCGTCCGACAAATCCTCACCCACCGTGATCACCGGTCTCGGTCGGGGTTCCAGGTCAAGGTCCATCATCGCTCTCCATGCTCGCCCAGTGTTGCATTGACACTGGCAGCCCCATCAGGCGCATAGCCTAATGCCAGAACGGTGCCGCCAACAATCCGGAACGCTCACCATGTCAGATCTTCCAGAAACGATCCGTGCCATCGCCATTGACCGCGCCGGCGGCCCCGATGTCCTAGTTCCAACAACAAGGCCCATGCCGAAGGACCTGAACGGCCATCAGATCCTGCTCAAGGTCGAGGCGGCAGGGGTCAATCGCCCCGATGTCCTGCAACGCGTCGGCGCCTATCCGCCACCGAAGGGCGCATCAGACATTCCAGGTCTGGAAGTTGCCGGCACGATCGTCGCAACGGCGCCTGGAGCCAAACGCTATGCGGTAGGCGATAAGATAACGGCACTCGTTGTCGGTGGCGGCTATGCCGAGTACTGCGTTGCCGATGAACGACATGCCTTGCCCGTTCCCGCTGGGCTTTCTATGGACGAGGCAGCTGGCGTTCCCGAAACTGCCTTCACAGTCTGGTCGAATGTCGTCGACCGGGGGGGCTTATCGGCCGGTGAAACGTTCCTTGTTCACGGAGGAACGTCGGGCATCGGCACCATGGCCATCCAAATCGGCAAAGCCGTCGGCGTGTCCGTCATCGCAACTGCGGGGTCTAACGCCAAGTGCGACGCCGCCAAGGCGCTCGGAGCCGATCACGCGATCAACTACCAAAGCGAGGACTACGTTACCCGCGTCAAAGACATCTCGGCTGGCGAAGGCGCCCATGTCATCCTCGACATGGTGGGTGGCGACTATATCGAGCGCAACTGGAAAGCAGCTGCCGTCGAAGGTCGGATTGTCCAGATCGCGTTCCTCAACGGTGCGCGCGTTGATGCCGACTTTTCTCGCTTGATGTTGAAACGTCTGACCCACACAGGATCCACCCTGCGTGCACGTTCCAATGACTTTAAGGCAGCCCTTGCCGAACGCGTCCACACCCATGTCTGGCCGCTGATCGAAGCCGGTAAGGTCAAGATCCCGGTGGATTCCACCTTTCCACTGGCTGAGGCAGGCGCTGCCCACCGGCGCATGGAAAGCTCTGGTCACGTTGGAAAAATTATCCTCAAACCTTGAACTGTCCAGCATCGTACACGGTTCATTTCACCAAAACCGTTGCAACCGAACCCGCTTGCACGTACTTTAGAAGCTGATTTTCCGAACATTGTTGTGTGTTCGCCCCGACCGGCCCAACTTTTGGACCTGGGAGGGAACCGGGAAGCTGTACCTGCTTTCCGCACCTGAGCGCATGGCCAGACCAAGAGAGACCGATCCATGGCTGACACCCTGTTAATGCCGAAAGCGACCGCCGTCTGGCTGGTCGACAACACCGCCCTCACCTTCGATCAGATCGCCAAATTCTGCGCTCTGCATCCGCTGGAAGTGAAAGCCATCGCCGATGGGGAAGCCGCACAGGGCATCAAAGGCCTTGATCCGATCCAAACAGGGCAGCTGACCCGCGAACAGATCACCGAGGCAGAAAACAACCCGGCGATTGACCTCAAGCTCCAGCCGCCCAAGACCCATGTGGCCACATCCACCAAAAAACGCGGTCCGCGCTACCCGCCGGTCTCGCGCCGCCATGATCGCCCGAACGCGAGCCTGTGGCTCCTGCGGAACCACAAGGAGTTGAAGGACGCGCAGATCATGCGCCTGGTCGGCACGACCAAGAACACAATTGAATCGATCCGCTCCGGCGCGCACTGGAACTCGGCCAACTTGACGCCGATGGACCCGGTGACGCTTGGCCTGTGTAAGCAGATCGAGCTTGACCTTGAGGTTCAAAAAGCCTCGCGCAACGCACCACCCTCCGTGGAGGCGACCGGTCCGGTTCTGCTGTCGCCAGAAGAAGCGCTCGAAGCCATGCGCGGCCCTGAAGATGGACCATCCGACGAAGAGGTGGCGATTGAATCGGTGTTCGGAACCTCCGCACCCACCGAAGAGCCAGCACCTGCCGAGGATGATCTGGATGCTGATTCTGTGTTCGCCAAGCTGAAGGAACTGACCATCAGTGATTCAGATAGCGCTGGCGAAGCTGAAGAGCCGTCATCCGGCGACGAAAAGCAGGACTGACGGAAACCCCGTCAGTCGTCCTTTTTGGGCGTCACAGTATAGTTGAGACCAAGACGCCCGCCATCGACATAAAGCGTCTGTCCGGTCATGTAGCTGGATTGATCGCTGGCCAGAAATGTCGCGATTGAAGCGATCTCAGCTGGCTCTCCGATACGCCCCATAGGTGTGCGCGAGAGCACCTTGTCGCGCGCGACATCATCCTCGATGACGGTTTGCACCATATCCGTCATGATCGACCCTGGTCCGATGGCATTCACGCGACTGCCGTGATCGGCGAGCGACAGCGCCATCACCTTGGTCAGTTGCCGCACACCGCCTTTTGAAGCGCAGTACGGCACCTGATTGGGAATTGCGACTTCAGCGTTGATGCTGGACATGGTGATGATCGTCCCTGGCTTCTGCCCAGCCTCGATCTGCTCGACCATGTGGCGGGCCACCTGCTGGCTTATGAGGAAGACGCCCTTCAGGTTGACGGCAACGACCCGGTCAAAGTCGGCCTCATCGATCTCCAAAAAGTCAGCGGTGTGCACGATGCCCGCATTGGCGACCAGAACATCGATCTCGCCAAACGCTTCCACAGTCTTGGCGACCAGATTGCGCACATCCAGCCGGTCGGAGACGTCGCAGTGAACATAAAGGGCGGTACCGATGCGCCCCAACTGCTCTTCCGCTTCATGGCCGCGTGTGTCGTCGATGTCGGCCAGAACGACCTTCATGCCTTCTTCGACAAAACGCTCTGCGATGGCGTAGCCGATCCCTCGGGCACCTCCAGTGACAATGGCTGTCTTGCGTTCCAGTCCAAAGCCTTCTGCCATTGTCCGCCTCCGGTTCTCACGACGCGACCGCGTTTACACGAGCAGATCGCCCCCGCACAACCGTGCGCGACCAACCCTGAGCCGATTTCAGCGGGCGTTACGCGCTGGCATAGCCTTTTTGCTGAAGGGCGCCTTTGATCTCTTCCAGGATGACAGGATCATCAATCGTCGCTGGCATCTTATAGGTCTCTCCATCGGCGATCTGGCGCATAGTTCCGCGCAAGATCTTGCCCGATCGGGTCTTCGGCAACCGGTCGACCACCATCACTGTCTTGAACGCAGCAACAGGCCCAATCTTCTCGCGCACCAGAGCGATCATCTCTTTCTCAAGCACCTCAGACGGTGTATCGACCCCGGCTTTGATGACAACGAAGCCCGCAGGCAGTTGCCCCTTCAAGGCATCACCGACGCCGATAACAGCCGCCTCGGCAACCGCCGGATGGCTCGCCAGTACTTCTTCCATGCCGCCGGTCGACAGGCGATGGCCGGCGACATTGATGATGTCGTCGGTACGCGCCATGATGAAGAGATACCCATCCTCATCCACCATTCCGGCGTCTGCGGTTTTGTAGTAACCGGGGAACTCTTCCAGATAGGACGCTTTGAAGCGCTCATCATTGTTCCAAAGCGTCGGCAGACATCCCGGGGGAAGCGGCAGCTTCACGACGATGTTGCCCAACGTCCCGGCCGGCACCGGATGGCCGGCATCGTCGATCACTTGAACGTCATAGCCCGGCAGCGCCACGGTGGGCGAGCCATGCTTGATCGGCAAAAGACCAAGGCCTGCGGTGTTCCCGGCAATCGCCCAGCCCGTTTCGGTCTGCCACCAATGATCGACCACCGGCACGCCGAGTTGGTCTTCGGCCCACTGAATGGTGTCCGGGTCCGCGCGCTCGCCAGCCAGGAAGAGGGTTTTCAAGCCGCTTAAATCGTACTGGCGCATGAAGGTTCCCTCAGGATCTTCCTTCTTGATCGCCCGGAACGCCGTCGGCGCGGTGAACAGAACCCGCACCTTGTGTTCTTCAATCACCCGCCAGAATGCGCCCGGATCAGGCGTTCCCACCGGCTTGCCCTCGTACAGAACCGTCGCGCAGCCGGCCAGAAGCGGTCCGTAGACAATGTATGAGTGGCCAACGACCCAGCCGACATCGGATGCCGCCCAATAAACGTCGCCCGGGTTGACGCCATAGATCGCATTCATCGTCCAATTGAGCGCAACCATGTGACCGCCATGATCGCGCACAACGCCTTTGGGCACACCTGTCGTGCCTGAGGTGTAGAGAATGTAAAGCGGATCGGTCGCCGCCATTGGCTCCGGCGCGCTGTCGATACCCCGTGCATTGGCATCAGCCATCAGCGAGTCATAGTCATGGTCGCGGCCACCGATTAGATCGCACGGATTCTGCTCACGCTGCTTGATGACGGTGAAGTCCGGCTTGTGCGTGGAGAGCGCGATCTCTTCATCCAAAAGCGGCTTATAGGCGACCACCCGATTGGGCTCGATGCCGCACGATGCGGAGATCACCGCCTTTGGCCTTGCATCATCAATGCGCGTTGCCAGTTCCTTGGCGGCGAACCCACCGAACACCACCGAGTGCACCGCGCCAATACGAGCGCAGGCCAGCATCCCGATCACCGCTTCGGGGGTCATCGGCATGTAGACGATCACCCGGTCGCCCTTGCCGACCCCAAGGTTCTTCAAGACCGCCCCAAACGCGCTCACTTCGTCGCGCAGATCCTCGAACGTGTAGATCTTTTTGGCGCCAGTGACGGGGCGGTCGTAGATCAGCGCCGCCTGCCCTTTGCGGCCCCGTGCCACATGGCGGTCAAGGCAGTTGTAAGCGGTGTTGCAAACAGCGCCGGGAAACCAACGGCCATAGACACCATCATCGGGTTCGAAAACCTTGTCGAACGGCGTCATCCAGTCGATCTGCTGCGCGCAACGCGCCCAGAACGCCAGGGGGTCCTCTTGCCAACCGGCATAGATATCGCGGTAGCCGCTATGATGGGCGTTGGTGGCCATGCTTACTTCCTCCCGTACCCGCGCCTCACAACGCGAATGCCTCACTGCCTGATCCTCGGACCTGCTTTGCCAAGCCACAAGCCTGCCGGCAAGTTGGGCAAAAGGTGATGCGCTCGATCAATCTGCATAAAAAAGCCGCCTAACCTTTTGGCTAGGCGGCTCGACCGTCAATCACGTGGGGCAGAATGCCTACTTCGGGCGCCCTCTCACGGATTCCTTACGCAAACGCTCAATCTCATCCTTCAAACTCAGTTTTTGACGCTTCATTGCTGCAATGTTCGTCTGATCTTTCGCTGGTCGCCGTTCCTCATCGGCAATGCGTAGATCCATCGCCTGGTGCCGCTTTTGCAACTCGGCAAGGTGAGATTCAACCGTCATGCAAACCTCCTTTTTTCAAACCTCATGAGGCTGCCATAGGGTTGAAGGCGCGTACAGGCCGCCAAAGACAAATTCGCTGTCCTAACCTTCAAAAGTCGTTAGGAAACCGTTTCGCAGGCCCAAAGGATCGTCTTGGACCGGCCTGCTGCCCATGCTAGGGAGGCTTTTCCTCGTCGCCCATCGCCGATTCCTGCGTCCCCTTGCCGGTTTTCCCTGATGAACCCAACGCCTTCCAATGATGATGAGGACACCCGCAAGCAGTTAGCCAAACTGCGCCAGGAACACCGCGATCTGGACACCGCAATCGAAGCCTTATTTGACACAGGGCGCGCCGATCACTTGCAGATTCAGCGGCTGAAGAAGAAAAAACTCGCCCTGAAAGACCGTATCAGCACTCTGGAAGACCAGATGCTTCCCGACATTATTGCCTGATTTCATCATGACCGATTCAGCATCCTTAGCAGCCGTTGCCGTCATAATGGGAAGCCAGTCCGACTGGCCAACCATGCGCCATGCCACCGACCGGTTGGAGGAATTGAGCGTAGGGTATGAGGCGAAGATTGTGTCCGCCCATCGCACGCCAGACCGCATGGTGGCATTTGCAAAGGGAGCGGCCGATGCTGGCTTCAAGGTCATTATCGCCGGCGCCGGTGGGGCCGCGCATTTGCCCGGCATGGTCGCATCGATGACCCATCTTCCAGTGCTCGGCGTGCCTGTCGGTGCGACGGCACTGCAAGGCCAGGACAGCTTGCTCTCTATTGTCCAGATGCCGGCAGGTGTGCCGGTTGGCACGCTTGCGATCGGCAAGGCTGGTGCCAGCAATGCCGGCCTGATGGCCGCAAGCATTCTGGCGCTTTCGGACGCCGAGCTAGCAGAACGTCTGCAAGCTTGGCGGCAGGCACGAACGGAAGCCGTCGGCGACATACCGGTCGACACGCCGTCCTGATGGAGCCTCTGCGACCCGGCGACACAATAGGCGTTTTGGGAGGGGGGCAACTCGGTCGCATGCTGGCGATGGCAGCTGCGGACCTTGGCCTAAGGACCCATATCTACGCGCCAGAAGCCAACCAACCAGCTGCCGAGGTGGCGGCCTTCTCCACCGTCGCCGATTACACCGACACCACGCCGCTGGACGCTTTCGCTGGCAGGTGCCAGGTCGTCACCTTCGAGTTTGAGAACATACCGACTGCCAGTCTGGAACGGTTGGCTGGCGTCGTACCACTGCGCCCAGGCCTGAAGTCGCTGGAGGTCAGCCAAGACCGTCTGGTCGAAAAACAGTTCATTGAAACCCTGGGGGTCAAAGTCGCACCCTTCGCGCCCATCGATGGACCTGATGATCTAGCCCAAGCACATGCCGCGCTTGGTAGTGACACAATCCTCAAAACGCGCAGGTTCGGTTACGATGGCAAAGGGCAGGTATCACTGCGCTCTGGCGACGTTCTTCGTGCAACAGAGATTTGGCAAACCGTTGGCGCGGTTCCGGCCGTGCTTGAGGCCCGCATTCCGTTTGTTGCGGAAATCTCCTGCCTGCTGGTGCGCGACGCAGATGGAACAATCGCGGCCTATGATGTTCCGCACAATGTTCACCAACGCGGCATTCTTCACACCTCCTCAGTCGGCAGTCTCGCGGCCTTCCGGCCGACACCGGCCATAGCGAGCGCTGCACGCAGCGTCACGCAGAAGATCGCCAAGGCGTTGGGGCACATCGGCCTTCTGACGGTGGAGTTCTTTGTCACTGAGGCTGGCGATCTTCTGGTCAACGAAATCGCGCCACGCGTCCACAACTCCGGTCATTGGACCATGGATGCTTGCCTTAACAGCCAGTTTGACAATCACATAAGGGCCGTCGCCGGTTGGCCACTCGCCACGACGGAACGCCATAGCGATGCCCAGATGCATAACCTGCTTGGCGAGGACATGAACGGCCCAGACGCTGGCCTTGACCAGCCGGAATGGAAACGCCATCTCTATGGAAAGGTCGACGCTCGGCCAGGTCGCAAAATGGGGCATCGCACCCGGCTTGTTCCCAAAGAGGCGAACCCTTAGGCGCGGCCAACATCGTGCGTGATGCTTGGTGGACAAACCAGGTATGATCTGGTATCCGCCGAGCTTCAATCCGCAGTGCTGGTTTGACATGGCGCTCCGATAGGCCCGATCGGCCTTTGCGGCGCATAGATTTCGTCAGATCATTTCGCCGCAGACAACCAGTTTTACCCTTCGCCCTCTGGCACCGATCCATGGCGACAACCACAGGACGACACGTGCAGGTACTCGTACGGGACAACAACGTTGATCAGGCCCTTAAGGCGCTGAAGAAAAAGATGCAGCGCGAAGGCATCTTCCGCGAGATGAAGCTCCGCGGTCACTACGAAAAGCCCAGCGAAAAGAAGGCACGCGAAAAGGCCGAAGCCATTCGCCGCGCTCGCAAGCTTGCGCGCAAACGTGCCCAGCGCGAAGGCCTGCTGCCGGGCAAGGGTCGCCGATAACACCGGTTTTTTCGGAAGGCCTTGGGGAACCGGGGCCTTCTTTCTGCCTGCTTATGCAAGCAGCATTTTGGCGTCCCAATGATTGCCGTTCGGGTCACCCCACAAGCAGTCCGCTCCCAGGTGCGTAAGATCGGCTGATTTTTCCGTTTGCTGTTTTTTGTCGGGTTCAGCCATGCTCTCCACCCTGTCTATCCGCACCAACCCTTTGACGGCGCGAGCGATTAATCGCCTCGGCGCGCTCGGGTTGGCAGCGTTGATTCTTGCAGGGTGTCAGACAGCCGGGCTCAATCAAACAACCGGAACGCTTCGCGCCAGCCAAGCAGTGAACATTGCCTCGCTAACGGAGGTCATATCCTCCAATCCGCAAGACCCGGGCGCCTATAACATGCGCGGCACGGCCTATGGTCGCGAACAGCGCTATCAGGATGCGCTTGCCGATTTCAATCAGGCCCTGGCGCTCAACCCCAGCTTCTACCAAGCACTTGCCAACCGCGCTTTGGTCCATCGCGAACTCGGCAATGACACCCAGGCTTTGGCCGACTATTCAGCCGCCATCGCAGCCAATCCAGCTTATGATGCCGCTTATCTCGGCCGCGGGAACATCTACCGCGAGCAGGGTCAGATTGCGCTGGCGCTTGCCGACTATGAGCGGGCCATTCTGCTCAACTCATCAGACGCGCGGATCTACTACAACCGCGCCCTCATCTTCCAAGCACAAGACAATCACATCCTCGCCATTGAGGATTTCACCACGGCCATCGGCTTCAACCCCAACGCGATCGAACCCTATATGGCGCGTGGCCTTTCCTATCTGGCTGTCCGCGACTTTGGAGCAGCAGTCGAAGACTTTGATTCTGTTCTCGGCCGCGATTCCCGCAACATTGATGGCTGGATCAATCGCGGCATTGCCTATGAAGCCGCTGGCGACTTGGAAAACGCGCGGGTCTCCTACCAGCGCGCGCTCTCGATCAATGAAGGCAACCGCATTGCCCTTCAGGGCCTGCGGCGGGTCAGCTAGCCCAACCGACTATCCCTTCAAGGCCTGCGAGGTTTGCGACCGCAGGTTAGCATCGCGCGCCAAAGCGATAGCAAAAGCCTCAAGCGGCTCCATCCAACCAACACGACCGGCGGCATAGGCCAGCGCACGACGCTGCGAGCCGAGCGGAAGTGGGCCGTTGGCGGTTTTCACCGGTCCATGCCTTGATTGATAAACCCAAACATGTGCGAGCCGGACTTGAAGCCGTGTGAGAGCAATGCGCATCGCAAGCCCTCGGCGCTCATAGTTCACCCCAACTGCCTCCGACCGATCAAGCCGCGAAAGCAAGCTCAGGGGAATGAGCTGCACATGGACGATGGATTGTTGCCCAGCAGCGGCGGTTAGTGTCGCTGGCATAGCGCCGTAACGGGCTATATGGGCCGAATGCACCACCTGGAGATCGGCAATGCGAACAGTGTCTTGGACAATGCCTGTCGGTCGATCACCGAACTTGCGCCGCAGCACAGAAAGCGCCGCATTCGAACCAAGAGCGAGCATTGGCAAGCAGAGGGTGGCTGGGCCGCTAACGCCCAACTCGACCTCCACAAGACCGTCTCGCCGTGCATGCGCCTTGATTAAGGGCAGAGGACGAAACTGGCCGCGATCAAACAGAACAGGCGACTGACAACGGATGTAGGGATAATCAAAAGCCCGCGCGAGCAAGCTCACGCGGGCTGGATCATTCGCCGACATAGGATGCCGCCTACATCGACTTGACGATGTCCTCCACCATCTTCTTCGCGTCAGAGAAGAGCATCATGGTGTTGACGCGGAAGAACAGCTCGTTCTGCACGCCAGCATAGCCTGACGCCATACCGCGCTTAACGAACAGAACGGTGCCCGAATCGGCAACATTCAAGATCGGCATGCCGTAAATGGCAGACTGCGGATCGGTTTTGGCCGCCGGGTTGGTTACATCGTTGGCGCCGATCACGAAGGCAACGTCAGCAGTTGAGAACTCAGAGTTGATATCCTCAAGTTCAAACACCTCGTCATAGGGCACCTGCGCTTCGGCAAGCAGCACGTTCATGTGGCCAGGCATACGTCCAGCGACGGGGTGGATGGCATACTTCACCTCCACGCCCTCTTCCTTCAGCTTGTCAGCCATCTCGCGCAGTGCGTGCTGGGCTTGGGCAACCGCCATGCCGTAGCCCGGCACGATGATCACCTTACCAGCATTCTTCATCATGAAGGCGGCGTCGTCAGCCGAGCCTTGCTTGACCGGACGGGTCTCTTCCTCGCCAGCCCCGGCAACAGCATCCTCGCCACCGAAGCCGCCAAGGATCACCGAGATGAAGGAGCGGTTCATGCCCTTACACATGATGTAGGACAGGATCGCACCGGACGAACCAACAAGAGCACCGGTGATGATCAACGCCGTGTTGCCCAGCGTGAAGCCGATGCCGGCCGCCGCCCAACCTGAATAAGAGTTGAGCATCGACACGACCACCGGCATGTCAGCGCCGCCGATGGGAATGATGATCAGGATGCCAAGCGCCAGCGCTGCAAGCACAATCAGCCAGAACACAAAGTGGCTTTCCGTCATCACCAGAACGATGGTGAGAACCACCAGTGCCACCGCCAAGGCGATGTTGATGATATGGCGAGCCGGCAGAAGGATAGGCTTGCCCGACATACGGCCATCAAGCTTGGCAAAAGCGATCACCGAACCTGTGAACGTGATGGCGCCAATACCAGCACCAAGCGCCATTTCAATGAGGGCGGCGACTTTGATCGTGCCGACCTCTCCAAGCCCGAAAGCCTGGGGCGCATAGCGCGCAGCTGCGGCAACCAAAACGGCTGCCATACCGACGAGCGAGTGGATCGCCGCCACAAGCTGCGGCATCGCCGTCATCGGGATGCGCTGCGCGATGACAGCGCCAAGGCCACCGCCAATGGCAATGGCGAGCACAATCAAAGCGGCCGAGCCAAGGGTCAGGTCGGCAAGAAGCAGGGTCGTGACCACAGCGATGGCCATACCGACCATGCCGTAGAGATTGCCCTGACGAGAGCTTTCCGGGCTGGAAAGCCCGCGCAAGCTCATGATGAAAAGAACGCCCGCGATCAGGTAGAAAAGGGCTGCAAAATTAGCACTCATAGTCGCTGCCCCGCCTTACCGCTGTTTCTTCTTGTACATGCCGAGCATCCTCTGTGTGACGAGGAAGCCACCAAAGATGTTCACCGAGGCCAGGATCAACGCCACGAACCCGAAGGCGCGTGCCAGACCGGAGCCCTCGCCGCTCATCGTATCGACGCCAACTGCCAGAAGCGCACCAACCACGATCACCGAGGAGATCGCGTTGGTCACCGACATCAGCGGCGTGTGGAGAGCCGGCGTCACCGACCAGACCACGTAGTAGCCAACGAAGATCGCCAGCACGAAGATCGAGAGCCGGAAAATGAACGGGTCGATGGCGCCGCCGGAGGCACTTTGCGCCGCAGCCGCCATCGCGTCGCTGACACCGCCCTCTATGGCGGCGGCCGTCAGCCTTTCCACAATGCTTGTTGCTTCAGCGGCAGCTTCGGCAGCCTCCGCGGCTGCCTCAGAAGCTTCCGCTGCAGCTTCGCGTGCTGCTTCCAGCGCGTCGTTTGTCACTTCGCTCATGAGCTTGCCTCCTCATCGGGAGTATCGTCAGAAGGTTCAGCCGCGTCCGGTTCGGGAGCCGGTTCATCAGCCTTCGCGGCAAAATTGGGATGCACGACCGCGCCATCACGGGTGAGAACGGTGGCTGAGACCAGTTCATCCTCCCAGTCGATCTTGAGCGCTTTGGTTTCCTTATCGATCAAGGTCTCGATGAAGGCATAGAGGTTCTTGGCATAAAGAACGGAGGCGGTCGCCGAAATGCGGCCTGGAACGTTGAGGTAGCCAACGATGGTGGCTGGCCCAACTTCGGCCAATGCGCCCGGTACCGCGCCTTCGACATTGCCGCCGCGCTCGACCGCAAGGTCCACCAGGACCGAGCCCGGCTTCATGCTGTCGATCATCTCGCGCGTCACCAGACGCGGCGCAGGCCGGCCCGGAATAAGGGCGGTCGTGATGACGATGTCCTGCTTGGCGATATGCCCGGCGACGAGCTCAGCCTGCGAGGCTTTCTCATCATCAGTCAGCTCACGGGCATAACCACCCTCACCAGAGGCATCTTTGAGCGCCTCGGTCATGATGAACTTCGCGCCGAGTGATTCAACTTGCTCGCCTGCCGCTGCGCGCACATCGGTTGCTGTCACAACGGCGCCAAGGCGCCGTGCGGTGGCAATCGCCTGCAATCCGGCCACGCCAGCACCCATAACGAAAACCTTGGCCGCCGGCACGGTGCCAGCCGCTGTCATCATCATTGGCAGAGCCCGGTCATAAACCTCAGCCGCGTCGATCACCGACTGATAGCCAGCAAGGTTGGCCTGGGAGGACAGAACATCCATCACCTGGGCGCGGGTAATCCGCGGCATGAACTCCATGGCGACCGCCGTTAGGCCCGCATCGCCCATGGCGTTCACCACGTCTTCGTGGCCATAAGGGTCCATCGTTCCGCCCACCATCGCGCCTTTGCGATAGGTCTTGATTTCACCGGCTTCCGGCCGGCGGACTTTCAGAACGATATCTGCGTCTTTGACTGTCGCCTTGGCGTCTTTGGCGACCGTCGCACCCTCGGCGGTGAAGGCATCGTCTGGGATCCGCGATGCTTCACCAGCAGCGCTTTGAACGACAACCTCAGCGCCGAGCGCGACAAAGCGCTTGACGGTCTCAGGCGTGGCGGCAACCCGACCCTCATTGGGATCGGCTTCTTTCGGAACCGCAATTTTGACCATGAAACTATGCCCTTGAGAGGAGGACGAAAGGAAACCCGTCTGGAACGGTCGCGGACGCGATCAGCCCAGCCGGAGGAAGGTAACGCTAACGCAGTTTGCGTCTAAAGCAAGAAAATCGCCATGAGGATGAGGACGACGGCCGTCGCGATGGTGCCCCATTTCACCAGCGTGATGAACACCTCGAAGGTGCGATTATGCTCGACATAATCGTTGGAAACGGGAAGGTCTTTCTCGGCCGCATCAGCCATCGGCGCACTCCTTGCGAAATAGGGGATAAAGCGTCTGACGTCAGCGCTTACACCATTCAGCCAAGGAAAAACAATCGGCGATCCGGGAAAACCGGTACGCTGCGGCCGGTTACTGAGCGGCAACCTGTGTTTGAAGATCAAACAGGCCGTGGTCATCGCTGGTGATTGGATCAAGCCCGGCAGCTTTCATTGCCTGTGTCTGCCGCTCCACGAGCACGACCGGATCGAAGTTCTCGATCTCTTTCTGGAACAGTTGGAAGAAGTTCAACTCAGCGCGCAAATGCAAGAAAACGCCGCCGAGGCCAATTGCTGCTCGGTCCATGAACACGAACTCCCGCGGTAGCTTCACCGGGCCAAGACGCTGGAGCTCTTGGCGCACCTTGATGGCCTGTTCGCGACCATACTCCGTCGGATTCACGCCGTCGGCCACCGCGCGCACCTTGTCCTCCAGCAGCGGCCCATTGATGAACCGCGCCCAGATATTGAGAACATCGCGCACCTCTTTGGACAGATCGTCAAAGCCCCAAAGCTCGTAGGCATGAACGATCTGGTCCTCATCATCGCGCATCAGGCCTTCATTGAGATCAAGGACACCCTGCACGAACCGGGCCGGAAACTTTCGAATACAGCCATAGTCCAGGAGGTTGATACCCGATGGCGCACCATCCTCCTTGAACACCATGTAGTTGCCCAAATGCGGGTCGCCGTGGATGACGCCGATATGCGCGAAGGGCCGCCACCAGGCATGGAAGATGGCCGTTGAGAGCCGGTTGCGGACCTCCTGGCTTTCATCTTTGAAGGCCAGGATTTTCTCGCCGCTGAGCCACTCAAGCGTCAAAAGTCGATTGGTCGACAGATCGTCGATCACGTCAGGCACGCGCACGAGTTCATCATCCGTGCCGAAGAAGTCGCGGTAGAGCTTGGCGTGCTTGGCTTCCAAATTGTAGTCGAGCTCTTCCTGCAGCCGCTCGGCTATTTCCGCCTTCATCTCCGATGGATCGATGGCCCCGCTCACACGGCGGATGATGCTGAACACGAAATCGAGCTGCTGCAGATCGGCGGCCACCGCCGACGCCATATCCGGGTATTGCAGCTTGACCGCCAGATCGCGGCCATCGAGCGAGCGGGCTTTGTGCACCTGCCCCAGCGACGCGGCCGCCGTTGGCGCGTGGTCGAAGTTTTCAAAACGCGACTGCCAATCGGCACCCAGTTCGGCACGCATACGGCGCTTCACAAACGCCCACCCCATCGGTGGAGCCTCGGACTGAAGCTTTTGCAGTTCAGCGGCATATTCGGCCGGTACTGCATCGGGAATCGTGGAGATAAGTTGGGCCACTTTCATGAGGGGGCCTTTCAGCCCGCCCAGAACCTCAGCCAGCGCT
The DNA here is from genome assembly GCA_050043025.1 of Cohaesibacteraceae bacterium. Lineage (GTDB taxonomy): Bacteria > Pseudomonadota > Alphaproteobacteria > Rhizobiales > MH13 > MH13. Next base: position 15,015 of record JBHJIX010000021.1, on the reverse strand, counting down.
TCGGCGTCGGCAGGGTTCACCTTTTCCCCACCGAGCAGCCGCCGGCGAGCCATGGTGGTGGCTACCCCACCCATGGAGGCGCCGACGCGCGCATAGCGTCCAAGCCGCCCGGTTAAGCGATTGCGTTCAGAATCACGAGTTTCGTCTGCCATGACCGATCATGTAGTGCGTCGCGGGGAGATTACTTCCCCTACGCACAAGAAGGCGTCCAGGTTCACCGGCTGATCATTTATCGATCGTTTCAAGCTCGTCGATAAAGCCTTCAATGACCCCAAGACCCGCCTGCCAGAACTGCGGGTCACGCGCATCGAGCCCAAACGGCGTCAGAAGCTCGTTGTAGGGCTTGGACCCGCCGGCCTTCAGAAGGTTGAGATAGTGCTCGGTGAAACCCTCATGGGCATCCTCGTAGCGCGCATAAAGCGCATTCACCAGACAGTCGCCAAAGGCATAGGCGTAAACATAAAAGGGCGAGTGGATGAAGTGGCCGATATAGGTCCAGTACGGGCGATAAGCATCGTCGAACCGCACCGCATCGCCCAGACTTTCATGCTGAACGGACAGCCAGAGATCGCAAAGCTCCTCAGACGTCAGCTCGCCACTTCGCCGCGCCTCATGCACTTTGCGCTCAAAACTGTAGAACGCGATCTGACGGATCACGGTGTTGATCATGTCCTCGACCTTGCCAGCAAGCAGCGATTGCCGTTGCACCGGATCACTGGTGGCCGCCAGCACGGAGCGGAAAGTCAGCATCTCACCGAAAACACTGGCCGTTTCGGCCAGCGTCAGAGGCGTTTGCGCCATCAGTGCGCCTTGCGCACCGGCCAGCACCTGATGAACGCCGTGGCCGAGTTCGTGAGCAAGCGTCATCACGTCACGCGTGCGACCTTGATAATTGAGCAAAATGTAGGGATGCGCGCTCGGCACGGTTGGGTGGGAGAAGGCACCCGGCGATTTGCCCTCGCGCGGCGGGGCATCGATCCAGTTTTCGTCAAAAAAGCGCTGCCCGATGGAGGCCATATCGGGTGAAAAGTGCTGATAGGCATCAAGCACCAGCCCCTTGGCCTCATCCCAGCCGATGAGGCGCTTGTCCGCATTGGGCAGCGGCGCGTTGCGGTCCCAATAGTCGAGCGCATCGACGCCCATCCATTTGGCTTTCAATGCATAGTAGCGGTGCGAGAGGCGAGGAAAGCTTGCCTGCACGGCCGAGACCAGGGCTTCGACGACTTCGCCCTCCACCCGGTTGGCCAAGTGGCGACTGTCGGCAACATCGCCAAATCCGCGCCAACGGTCTGAGATTTCCTTGTCTTTGGCGAGAACGTTGGTGATGAGCGTGAAAGTGCGCAACTCGCCCTCAAGCGTTGCGCCCAAAGCCTTAGCGGCCGCCTTGCGTTTTGCGCCATCAGGATCCTGAAGCAACGAAAGCGTCGGCTCGAGCGTAAGGTTCTCACCATCAACATCGAACCGCAGGCTGGCGATCGTCTCATCAAAAAGCCGGTTCCAGGCCGCCCGGCCGGTGACAGACTTCTCGTGGAAGAGCTGCTCCAGCTTGTCATCAAGCTGGTATGGCTTTTCGCGCAGCGTGTCGTCGATCCACGGCTTGTAGTAGGCGAACGCGGGATCGCCGTACCCAGTCTCAAGCGCAACATCGTCAAGCTTGGTGAGTTCCAGTGAGAAAAAGACCAGATGCGTGGACGCGGTGGTCAGCTTCTCTTGCACATCACCGAAGAACTTCGCCCGCTGCGGGTCGGTCGTGTTTTCCGAGTAGACAAGACCAGCGAACGAGTAGAGCCGGCCCATCAGCTCATCGAGCTTTTCGTAAGCGGCAATCGCCTCGGCCAGAGCAGCACCACCTTGTGCCAAAAGCTCGGCGAGCTTTCCCTTGTAGCGATCCTCGAACGCTTGCGATTCCTGCAACGCGCGATCGAGATCGCCGGTCACCACGTCACTGTCGATGGCAGGATAAAGCGCGGTCAGATCCCAAAGGGGAAGCGTGCCCAGATCGGACTTGGCGGCGGATGTCGGCATTGGGGGGTTACCTTCCTGGACGTCTCTTTGACCGACGGGTACGCCCGGCAGAGGCAGCGCGCAAGGCCACAGGGATGCGCCTCTTCACCTCACCATGATCACAGCCGGCACGATCTGATCACGGAAAAAATCATGCTTAATCGCCCGTTTACCCTATGCGGGCATTCTGACCCAGTTCGATACAGGCTGCGTTCGCGAATGCGTCTGCCTGCCAATTCAATGCCTTTGTATGGAGAAGTGCGCGTGTCCTTGCGGTCCTCGGTTCTTGTTGTTGACGATGACCCCGTACAAAGGAGGCTGCTGGAAGCGGCCTTGACGCGACTGGGGCATTCCCCGGTGTGCGTTGAAAGCGGGGAAGGCGCGCTGGCCTACATGGCATCGCCAGCCGCTCCAGCGATCCGGGTCATCCTTCTTGACCTGTTGATGCCCGCCCTCGACGGCATGGGCGTGCTGGAACAGCTTCAAAAGCGCGGCAACACCGTCCCGGTTATTGTTCAAACCTCGCAAGGCTCCATCGACACCGTTGTGACGGCGATGCGACAAGGCGCGAGCGATTTCGTCGTCAAGCCTGTCTCGCCGGAGCGCCTGCGTGTCTCGCTGGGCAATGCGCTTAAGATGAGCGCATTGGAAGACACAGTCAGCCAGATCAAGCGGACCGAGGAAGGTCGCCTGACCGTCACCGACATCGTGACAAGATCACCGGCCATGGCTCGCGTCGTGCAACTGGCAGAGCGTGCCGCCAAATCCCAAATTCCTATTCTCATTGAAGGTGAGTCGGGCGTCGGCAAGGAACGCATCGCCCGTGCGATCAAAGGTTCCAGCCCGCGCCGCAACAAACCGTTGGTAACCGTCAACTGCGGCGCAATCCCAGAGAAGCTGGTCGAATCGGTGCTCTTTGGACACGAGAAGGGCGCCTTCACCGGCGCCAACGACAAGCATGTCGGCAAATTTGCTGAGGCTCATGGTGGGACGCTGTTCCTGGACGAGATCGGCGAACTGACACCAGACATTCAGGTCAAGCTGCTTCGCGCCCTACAAAACGGCGAGATCGATCCGATTGGGGCCAAAACATCGGCGCGCTCTGACTTTCGCCTGATCTCAGCGACCAATCGCCCGCTCATCGACCTAACCCGCAACGGCGAGTTCCGCGAAGACCTTTACTACCGCCTCAACGTGTTCCCCATCTGGGTACCTCCGCTGCGCGATCGCATGGATGACCTGCCCCACTTGATCCAGCATTTCATCGTTCGCTTCGCTGCCGAAGAAGGCAAACGCCAGATCAAAGGCATTTCATCGGCAGCGCTTGATTTGGTCAGCCGGTATGATTGGCCAGGCAACATCCGTCAGTTGGAGAACGCCGTCTTCCGGGCGATTGTTCTGTGTGACGGCGACTACCTGACGCCCGCTGAGTTCCCCCAAATCGCTGTTCGGGAAGGCATCGACGTTAGCGAGACCGTGGCGGCGATACCGGCGGCCAACGCCAATGCAGCGCCAACGCCTCCCACGCGCGACCTATCCGACATCATCCCCGCGCCGGCCGACACGGCGATGCGCTACGGCATGGTCGATCTAACCGACGGAAGGGGCCAACCACGCGCGCTTGCTGATCTTGAGGAAAAGGCCATCCGCTTTGCCATTGGTCATCTTGGCGGCCACATGAGCGATGTGGCGCGAGCGCTCAAAATTGGCCGCGCAACGCTTTACCGCAAGCTCGCCGATTACGAGATTGACCCTGCAGATCCTGAACCCGCATCGGGTGAGGCTGTTGCAGATGCGCAACCCTCAAGGCTGTCAGCCTAGATCGCACCCCTTTTTCCTTGGCCGTTGCAGGGCCGCGCTTGTGGAAGAAGAACCCGTCTGGCACCTGTGGGAGATGCACAAAATGGTGTCGAATCGCCTGGTGCGCTCTGGGGCAAACGACAAAGCAAGGTGCGGCGGATTGCACCTGGAGGTATGGCGTTCATGAAACTTTCAATTGGCGCACGCACAGGCACTCTAGCTGCGGCCCTTCTCTCGACAACGGCCATTCTCGCCGCAGCCCCTTCCAGCGCGTGGGCCCAGTACGGGTCGACAATCGCGCAGATAGATGCCGCACCGGTTCAAGCTATCGAGCAAGTGATTGAAACGTCCACGCACGGCAGCACCGCGGCCGCCAACTATGTGCGTCCGGTCTTCCAAGCCGAACCCAATGTCACCGCCCGAGAGCTCGCACCGTTAGAACCAGTTGCCGAAACGACCACCGTTCCGATGGTTGATGCGGCCGCCATCGCTGCGCGCGACGGCCGGATGCTCGCCACGCTGCCCCGCCAAGCCATTGCCGCCATGATCGATGCCGGCCTCGACAATGATGGCGAGACGACAAGCTCCGAGCGCGAGGCCATTGAAGCATTCTATTTGAGCCGTGAGCACAAGCCGGTCTTCACCAGCGCTAGCGCACCAAACGGTCTGGCTGATGTGATCACCCAACTGTTTGAAACGGCAGACGGCTATGGCCTCAATCCTGAGGACTATGCGCACGGCGCCTTCCTCTCAGACGGGCCTGCAACCGCCGCGCGTGCGGCTGCCGAAGCCGACATTGCCATGGCCCTGTGGACGGTTCGCTACGCTCGCCATGCGCAGACTGGACGCATCAATCCGGCGAGCATCTCCGATGACATAACGCTGGAGCGCAACTTCGTTGATCCAGCCACCGTCCTGCCGGCGCTGATCGCCGCCGGCGATCCGGCTGCAGCGCTTCTGGCCTACCACCCGCCGCACGCCCAGTTTCATGCCCTGCGCGAGGAACTTGAACGGCTGCGCAATCAGTCGTCTGACGAGTTGATCGTGGCCATTGACGAGAACGGCACCATTCGTCTGGGTGACCGGGACGAACGGGTACCACAGTTGCGCGCCCGTTTGGGTCTGCCGGAAGTCGCCGATGAAGATTTGGTCACCGCCAGCATCGGCACCTATGACGGTCCCTCCGAAAGTCCAGCCGCGCGTCAGGCCGATAAGCCGGAAGAGGTGGCAGAGGACGAAGCTGCACCTGAAGCCATCGATCCACTGATCTTCGATGAAGTCCTGGACGCTGCAGTCAAAGAGTTTCAAGCCGACCACAATTTGACAGCCGATGGCATTGTCGGCCCGGCCACCTTTGCCGCCCTCAACGAGCAGGCCGGTGACCTCACGCCGCACATCATCGCCAACATGGAGCGCTGGCGCTGGCTGCCGCGCGATCTCGGTGATTTTCACGTGCTGGCCAATGTGCCGGAGTTCCGACTGTGGGTGATGGATGAGGGTGAAAGTATCTTTACGACGCGCACCGTCGTCGGCCAAAACCGCCACAGCACCGCAATCTTCTCCGACGAAATGGAGTACATGGCCGTCAATCCCTATTGGAACGTGCCGTCGTCCATCGCCCGTGGCGAGCTGCTACCGCGTGTGCTTCAGGATCAGAGCTACCTCACCAACCGCAACTACGAAGTCATCTACAATGGCAGTGTTTTCGACCCTGCAGCGGTGAATTGGGAAGTGGCAGCAGAGCGCGGACTGCCGCGCATCCGCCAGCGCCCGGGTTCGGGCAACGCGCTGGGGGAAATCAAGTTCATGTTCCCCAACCAGCACGCCATCTATTTTCACGACACGCCGTCCCGCAGCCTGTTTGGTCGCGACACCCGCACCTTCAGCCATGGTTGCGTGCGCGTGCAAGACCCGTGGGCCTTCGCTGAAGCGCTGCTGGAGAACGAGCCCGATTGGGATCTTGCCCGCCTACAAACTCTGCGCGGACCGCGTGAGCAGAATTTCAACCTCACTTCCCACATCCCGGTTCATCTGACCTATTTCACCGCCCGCGTGGCAGACGATGGTCGCCTGATCATGGCGCGTGACATTTACGGCCACCATCAGCGTGTTCTCGATGCGCTGGGCTTGGACGGCGCTTAAGGCCGAACTCAATCCCCTTCACTTGAACCAAAACAGGCAAGGTCGGCGCTAACGATCAGTTAACCCTAAGGAAAAGGAACCGGGCCGGTTGCGCTTGCTCAAAGCCGAACGCCATGTTTTGACCAATTTTCCGGCGCTTGAAAGCTGCTTGCTGGCGGGTCGATTGCGTTTTCGGCAGGCGATGACGTGTCGCCATACCTTTAAATCGGTCACGTTTCGGCAATGGGGCACCGCCCCGGTGGCCCTGCGAGCGCACCGGGCGGAATGAAGAGTGAGGGTGAATTGACGGTTCTGGCGGCAACCAGACTGGCGAAAAGGTCGGCGACCTTTTCAAGGCCGCAGGCCCAGGTGCCCAGCGTCCAGATGCCCGCCTCCGTGGTTCGCATCTTCTTGGCCTTTGCCTTTTGCCTCCTGGCCACGATGGCGATGCCGGCTTTCGCGTTTGCCCAGGATCGCACGCTTTCTCTTTACAACACCCACACCCATGAGCGGTTGACCGTCACCTACAAGCGCAACGGGCGCTTCGTGCAAAGCGGTCTCAACCAGCTCAACCGGTTTCTGCGCGACTGGCGGCGCGATGAAGTCACGCGCATTGACCCGGACCTGTTTGACATTGTCTGGTCGGTCTACCGCGAAGTCGGTGCCAGCGAACCAATCCATGTGGTTTCCGCCTATCGGTCGCCTGCTACCAACAACATGCTGCGTCGCCGCTCCTCAGGCGTTGCGCGTAACTCACAGCATACCCAGGGCCGGGCGATGGACTTCTTCATCCCCGGCGTCTCGGCGGCTGAAATTCGAGCTGCCGGCCTGCGATTGGAATCTGGCGGCGTTGGCTATTATCCACGCTCCGGAACACCCTTTGTGCATCTCGACACCGGCTCGGTGCGCATGTGGCCGCGCATGACCCGCGCCCAGCTGCAACGTGTCTTCCCCAATGGCCGCACCATTCATGTCCCCTCGGATGGCAATCCGCTTTCGGGCTACGAGCAGGCTCTGCGAGACTATGAACGCCGCTCTGGCAGACCGGCGGTTGGCACATCAACATCTGTTGCCAGCGCACAGACGGACGGTGACGGCGACATTGTTCTGCCGAGCGAATCCGGTGGCGGGTTCTTCCAGGCTCTGTTCGGTGGTGACGATGCTGATGAACAGCCCGCTCCGACCTCGGCCACACAGCCAACAGCGGCGGTGACCGCATCGACGACACCTGCCGGTCCCGAGACGGACACAGGCCCATCAGAACCGCGCGAACCTTACGCGGTCGCCTCACCCATTCTGCCGCCCTACGCCACGCTGGACGGCACATCCGCAGCGCCATCAACCATTGCGGGGCTGTCCGTTCCCTCGCCGGTCGCCGCCCCAACGATTGATGACATCCAGCTTGCGGCGCTTTCAACCGCGGTACCGCCGTCCGACGTGCAAGACGCCTCACCCATCATCACGGCATCCGCAGCAACAACGCCGCAGCTGGCCCAAGCCGAAAGCGTGCAGGCCGGTAGCCTGGTTGCTGCTGCCGACGCGCGTGCCGCGCTGGCCGCCGCGCTCGGCCCATCAGATACATCACCCTTGCCCGACCTGCCCCCGATCACACGCGAAGAGCAGATCGCCCAGTCAGTCCCACAACCCGGACAGATCGCGGCCATCATTGAGGCGCGGTTCGCCGAGCGACGCGCATCCGAGGCAAGCCTTGCCGGCCAGGTCGCCCAGGCGCTTCAGCGTGAACCGCAAACGGCACCAGAACCTGCACGCGCAGATATCGCGCAGGCTGGTCCCGTCTCACGCCAACTTCTGACCGGCGAGCAAGAGTCGCTCCTGGAACCAGGCACACTCAGCCCGTCCGAGTTCGAGGTCGCTTTTGTTGAGGAACCGCGCTTCCGAGCACCTACGCCGACTCCAGCACCGTCCGGTGCATCATCACCCATCCCAGCGCTTGCTGTCCTCGCAGCGCCCGCCCAAGCAGCGCCTGCGCCACAGCAGCCCGCGCCGTCATCTGAATCGATTGAAACTCTGATCGCTGCCGCCTTCGCCAGCCAAGAAGAGCAACGTCTTCCTGCGCAAACGGCCATTGAAGCCTTGGCTGAACCGACCCAAACGGCAGTTGCTGCGCCAGCAGCAGAGCCGGACGCAAACGCGGCACAGCCTGCCGCGGCGCCGGTCGCCGGCATCACCGGGCGGCTCTATCCGATCGAAGTTGATCTTTCGACCGCGCTGGCCAAACAGTCCATTCGCAGTGCCGACCATGCCGGGCTGGTTGCCCCAACGGTCGCCAGCGGCTCGCTTTCGCCGCTGTCCTTTGTATCGGATGGTTTTTCGCAGAACCGCGGGTTTTCACGGGCTGATGGGTTCGGCCTGTCCACCTGGTAACGGGTTGAAGAACGCCGGCTAACTGCTAGCGTCATCCTGCTCGACTGCACCAGCAGCCGGTCCGCCAAGAGCGGCAAGATAAAGGTCCAGCAGCGCTTCTTGCTCTTGGCGTTCAGCCTGGTCCTGCTTGCGAATGCGCACAACCTGCCGCAGCACTTTCGTGTCAAACCCATTGGATTTGGCTTCGCCATAGACATCCTTGATGTCATCGGCGATGGCACGTTTTTCTTCTTCCAGCCGCTCGATCCGCTCGATCAGCGCACGCAACTGGCCAGCAGCAACACTTGAATCCGCCATCGCTTCACTCCTCAGGCTTGAGCCAAGAGGTGAACCAAACCCGCCAGGAGCGGTCAAGCAGGGCCAATCGGCAATCGGTGGATCGCGGCCAATGGGCTGGGGACAAGCACCAGCCGCCCGGCCTGAAGCCTAGTGGCCAGCCTTGTCGGCAGCGGCCAGAGCCGCGACCTGCTCAGGTGTTGCCTCTTTCTGATACTGCGCCTTCCAGTCGCCATAAGGCATACCGTAAACGAGCTCCCGCGCAGCATCTTTGCCCAGAGCAATGTCCCGCTCTTGCGCAGCATCGTTCATCCAATTCGAGAGACAGTTCCGGCAGAAGCCAGCCAGGATCATCATGTCGATGTTCTGCACATCGGTGCGCTCACGCAGATGCGACACACGCCGCCGAAAGGCCGCCGCTTCCAAATCGCGTTGCGTCTCCGCATCCAACTGCGCCGGTGTGGCACCATCGCTCATGATCATCCTCTCTTTGTTGAAACTATCGCAGTTCAGCGGGCAGCACGTCACGCAGACTTTCCAGGGCCAAAACCTGGCGAAGGAGTGGCACCAGCCTGTCAGCCCATTCCGCAACACCCGCCTCATCATGGATAAGGTCCTGGCGCACTTCAAGCAGCGCATGCGGCAGGCCGAGCTGCGTGCCATGGCGGTTCATCGTGTCCCCGGGCAGTTCACCGGTATAGGGCTCATTGTCACCGATGATCAGCCCTCCATCATCACGCAACCCATCAATCAGCGGGCGGGCAAGGCGCGCATCGCGGTCCCAGAGAACGCCGCCATGCCAGGGACGCGGATGGCCACGCCAGATGGGCGTAAAGGAATGGATCGAAAGAAGCACCGGCGCGCGGCCTGTGACCTCACCTACGTGCGACCGAGCACGTGAAACAGCATCATCATAGGGCCGGTAGTAGCGGTCTATGCGTCGCGCGCGCTCAGCAGCATCGTGACGTGCATTGCCCGGCACCGTCGCGCCATCGGACAGGCGCATAATCAGTGTCGGATCATCAAGGCCCCGATTGGGATCGATCAAAAGCCGGGAGTAGCGGCTCATGACGAGTGTAGCGTCCAGCGCATCGGCCACCTGCTCGCAAAGAGCCTTCGCGCCGATGTCGTAACCGATATGCCGTTCCAGCTCATCAGGTTGCAGACCCAGGCCCCCGTAAGCAGCTGGCAGCGTGTTTTCAGCATGGTCGCACAAAACGATCAGCCCGTGCGACGCGTCGCTCAAGGAAAGGCTGTAGGGATGGAACCCTTGATCACCTGCAGAGGCGACGGCGTCAGTTTCCATATCTGTGGCGTGCGCATCCATACTTTTTGACCAATCCTCACACTATCCTGTCACGTAGCCTCGTTCCGCTACGGCGCGCAAGGCAGATCATCCGCCCCATTCTCGTCACCAAACCCGATCACGAGACGTTTTGGCGCCAAGCGACAAAGAAGGCGACGCGCTGCCGCTTGCACAGTGATAACAGAACGCTAAAAGACGCATATGAGGCTCCTCAATCCAACCGCCGGACGTGCTCGAAAACCGGGCATGATGTTCGCTTTCGCCACAACGGCATTCGTTGTCGCAGCGTTGGTTGTCGGCGGCTATCTGACCTACAACCGCACCCAAGGCGCCATCCCCGCCGAAGGCAGCATTGAAGGCCGGGTTGTGGAGGGCGCGGACGCCATGGAGCAGGCAACCAGTCCATCGCTCGGTCTTGGCACGGGGCCAACCGGATTTCGCGTCTGTAACGAGACATCCAGCACGATTGGCGTCGCCATCGGTTACAACTCCCGCCAGGGCTGGATCAGCGAAGGTTGGTGGAACCTTCCGCCCGAAACCTGCGAGACAATCCGCTCCGGGTCACTGGCGGCGCGCTACTATTATCTCTACGCCAATGATTATGACCGAGGCGGAGAGTGGAAAGGCCGCCACTACATGTGTACACATGCACGTATCTTCACCATTCGGGGATTCGAAGACTGTGCCCGGCGGGGGCTGGAAACGACCGGCTTCTTCGAAGTCGATACCGCAGGGCAGGCCAGCTGGACGGTTCAGCTGACTGAGGATTCCTTGAAACAACAATAGGCCTTGCATGTTCAAGCGCAATCGCAGCGTCAAAATCCTCGCAACCCTTGGCCCCTCCAGTTCAGACGTAGAAACCATAAAGTCGCTGCATTTGGCAGGCGCCGACGTCTTTCGCATCAATATGAGCCACGGCGACCCCGACAAGATGCGGGCGCTCATGGAGAAGATCCGTACCGTCGAAAGTGATGTTGGCCGGCCGATCGGCATCCTTGTGGACATTCAAGGGCCCAAACTGCGCGTTGGCATGTTCGCCGATGATGCGGTGATGTTGGAAAACGGGGCTACCTTCCGCCTCGACACCAAGGATGAGCCCGGCACCGTCGAACGCGTGCGCCTTCCGCACCCAGAGATTTTCGAAGGCATGGATGTCGGCCACACGCTCATCCTTGATGATGGCAAACTGCGCCTTGAATGCATCGGCAGCGACCAAAAGAGCTACATCGACACCAAGGTGATCGTCGGCGGCAAGCTCTCAAGCCGCAAAGGCGTCAGCCTACCGGACACGACTATCTCCGGCGGTGCGCTGACGGAAAAGGATCGCCGCGACCTCAACGCAGCGCTGGAAGCCGAGGCCGATTGGATCGCCCTGTCCTTCATTCAGAGGCCGGAAGACGTCGCCGAGGTACGTAAGATCGCGCGCGGTCGCTCCGGTATCCTTTCCAAGATCGAGAAGCCGCAGGCGGTCGAGAAGATCGAAGAGATCATCGAACTGTCCGACGCCATTATGGTCGCCCGTGGCGATCTTGGTGTCGAAATGCCGCTCGCCTCCCTGCCAGGGACACAGAAGCGCATCACCCGCGCGGCCCGCAAAGCCGGCAAGCCGGTCGTGGTCGCCACGCAGATGCTGGAATCGATGATTTCCTCACCTGTGCCAACACGCGCCGAGGTCTCCGACGTCGCTACCGCCGTCTATGAAGGCGCGGATGCGATCATGCTGTCGGCTGAGTCAGCAGCCGGCGACTACCCCCATGAGGCCGTCTCCACCATGAACACCATCGCGGTGGAGACCGAGAACGATCCGCTTTACCGCTCCATCATCGATGCTCAGCGCACCGAGCCGGAAGCCACCGGCGCTGACGCGATCTCCGCAGCAGCCCGTCAGATCGCCGAAACGCTGCATCTCTCAGCATTGGTTTGCTACACTTCCTCTGGCGCAACCGGCATGCGCGCTGCCCGCGAGCGTCCGCAAACACCGATCATTGCCATCACACCACGCGTGCGCACCGCCCGCCGTCTGGCCCTGATCTGGGGCCTGCATCCAGTCGCGACCGACGATGCCACCGACATTGACGATATGGTGGAACGCGCCTGTGGCCAGGCCATGCATCACGGGTTTGCAAGCCCCGGCAACCGCATCATCATCACCGCTGGTGTCCCCTTTGGAACGCCCGGGGCGACGAACCTGTTGCGGATTGCCTTTGTGCGCGAAGAGCACAGCCAGCAGCGGCGCAACTAAGCGGACCTTTCCTGCTCTGCGCGCTGCATCACGTCGTCGATGGCATCCAGAATGGTGTCTGGATGCGTCTGATGGGGCATGTGGCCAGCACCTTCGATGACCGTTTTGACCGCACCCTCAATATCGCGTTCCAGCCCATCTGAATGGATGTGCGCCCATACGACCCCATCGGCGTCCCCCGTAACGATGTGAACCGGACGCTTGATCTGCTGGTATCGAGGGGCCTTAGCGATCACGAACCGCCTCAATCGGTGAACATCCTCAGCGTTGGCCTGAAAGGCGCGGGGGCGTAACACCAACCGCGCGCGAAGGGTTTTGGCGTAACCGGGGACGGCCGCCTCAGGCGCAAAGGCGTTTTCCACGCCGTCAGGCACCATGAACCAGGCGATGGGAACAACAATCAGCCGCGTGAAGAGCCAGCCGACAAAAGGTGTATCGGCAAGCGCGTAGTGCCAATCCACACCCTCAAAGCGGTCGCCCGGCCAGGGATGCGTTGCCGGCGCCACAAACACCGCACCGACTGCGCCCTCCCCGGGCGGCAAGACCATCTGCGCCACGACGGACCCGCCCCAACTATGGCCGACAACAATCGCCTTCTGGGCGCCAAGGGACCGGGCAGCCGCCAAGATCCTCTGCGCCTGAACATCGGGTGCATGATCCCCATCAAGTCGCCCACTTGCACCCTGCCCAGGTCGATCAACATAGATGCGGTGGAGACCATCGCCGAACCTCTTGGCGAGCTTTGCTTCCAGTGCGAAGTGAAAGTCACGATAGTTGGAGCTTGCGCCGTGCACAAAGATGAGGCTGGGCCGGGACGGATCGGCACGCCCTTTCTCGACCAGGTGAAGAACGGTGCCATCCACCTCAACAAGCTGGCCGGTTGGCTCAGCCTTGACCTCCAAGTGGCGCGCACCTGCCCAGCTCAGGGCCGCAAAAATGATGACCGCCAACCCAAGCGACCCAAACGCAAAACCGATCAAATTGGCGCGCCCTCAAGCCGCCGTTCAATGGAAGACAAGCGCTCACGCGCGCCAGATAGATAGGGGTGCACACGCAGCGCCTCGGCAATGAACTGCTGAGCCTGCCGATCCTGACCCATCTCGTCCAGCATTACCCCGATGCCGATAAGGGCACCGAAGTGCCGCGGCTCCAAACGCAGCACCTCAGCTACATCTGAGATGGAAAGCGCGTAATCATCGCGCAGATAGTGGACCGTCGCACGACGGTTCCAGCCTTCGGCATAGTCCGGCGCAAGCGCGATCACCGTGTCCAAGAGATCAAGCGCCAGCGCAAAGTTGCGCACCTGAACGGCTACGGATGCGCGGCGCATGAGAAGATCGACCGCATCGCTGCCGGATTCGTTCCATAAGCTTTGGATTTGCCGCGCAAGAACATCGGCTTCGCGGCCATCTTCGCTGTTAGCCAGAGAATCCAAAAGGGCGTTGGCACCGCGGATCGTGCGCTGCGCCTCTTCCAAGGCCGACAGCGGCGTATCGTCGATAAGCGGTTCAGAGGTTGCGTCTACGGCGCGTTCTTCGCCCTCTGGTGCCGCCTGGGCGTGCGCCCGGTCGGCCCACAAACCACCGGCCATGAGGACGAAAACACCACTGAGGACCAGAGCGTTTTGCACGAATCTGATCAAAGGCGAATCGTTAATTGGGGCACGAAAAAACCGCATGGGCTGAAGTCTGCATCAGCCCATGCGGTTCGTCAAAATCACACCCTGGTGAGGGTGGCGTGTGGCGTCGGCCTTAGCCCTGGCGAGCTTTGAAGCGACGCTGCGTCTTGTTGATGATGTAAACGCGGCCGCGACGACGGACCATGCGGTTGTCGCGGTGACGCTTCATCAGCGATTTCAGCGAGTTCTTGATCTTCATAACCACAAACCTTTATTGGCAACATTTGCAACGCATCGGTTGCCACAGACAAACAGGCGCGCATTGCTGCGCGCCCTGAAAACTGAAGGCCGCTACATGACAATGGCGACGCCGATTGTCAAGCCGGATGGCCAATTGCGACCAGAATCCCTGACAGAATGAACGCCGGATGAGACATGGTGGGCCCGTGCGGTTGTGATTGGGGCACCCAATCACAGAGCCCAGAAAAAACCGCAACCGCCATTAGCGAAGCGAATGGTGGGCGCGGGCAGGATCGAACTGCCGACCCCTTCGATGTCAACGAAGTGCTCTCCCGCTGAGCTACGCGCCCTCAACGGTGGCGAGGTCTTATCGGCTTCCCAAATGGGATGCAAGCACCGTTGTTTGAGAAGTGACGACGCGGGTGATCAGGCCGCCAACAGCTTCTCCACCTCATTAACCAGATCACGCAGATGGAAGGGCTTGGAAAGCACCTTGGCATCTTTGGGCGTGTTGGCATCTGGGTTGAGCGCAACGGCCGCGAAGCCCGTGATGAACATGACTTTGATTTCCGGGTCGAGTGCTGTCGCCTTGCGGGCAAGCGCAATGCCATCCATCTCCGGCATCACAATATCGGTGAGAAGCAGCGTAAAAGGCTCTTCCTGCAAACGATCGAAGGCGCTTTGGCCATTATCATAGGACACGACGTCATAGCCGGCATTTTCCAGCGCCTTGGCCAGAAAGCGGCGCATATCGTTGTCCTAATAATCCTAAAGAATAAGTGTCATGTCAGACATCTCGTTTGAGCGCACCTTGCGGATAAGCTTGGGCTGGGCAGAGGCGATTGGGAAAATCGAGCCGTGGTCCGCGCCTAAATAGGCAGATCGCCGAAACTTGGAAAGACCCTTGCGCCGACCGACAGCTGAATTTCATCGCGCAACATCCCGTCAAGCTGTTCAAAAATCCTTACCGCTCTTTGCCGTCAAAGAACGGCGATGTCTGCTAGGGTGGACTTCATGCAATGG
>JBHJIX010000020.1:0-2022 GCA_050043025.1 Cohaesibacteraceae bacterium | reverse complement strand
GCTTCAGTGAGCACGGTTTTGATCTGCGCGGCGGTCAGGTCACCGCCCGTAAGGCGGGCCATCAGGGTCGGGAGATCAGCGCAACCAAGCGCGTCTTCCAGCCGGGCAAGCGCGTCGAGCGTTAGGCAAAGTGTGTGGGTCTCAGATCCAAATGTCAGCGCACCCTCGCCGCGGTAGCGGTTCACCATCAGGCCATACCGATGAAGGTAAGGACGCCGGCGGATTGCAGCACCATCTCAAATGTTACGGCCTCGTTGTGCTGACCGGCATAGTCGAGTGTGGTGACGAGAAACGGGCCCTCAAGCGTGCCGAAGCTGGGGATGATGACCTGCCAGCGCACGACCTTGCCGTCGAAGAAAAGGGCACGCACCAGCCCATCTGATGCGGCGTCGCGGAACAGGCCGTCGCCGGCGATTTTGGCGTGGCGCAAGCCGGCATCGCCCAGGAGTTCGCGCCAGCGCCCGACACTTTCACCATGGGTGATGTCGATCGCATCCTGGGTGAGGTGCAGCGAGCGGGCGCGCAGGCCACCCACGGTGAGGAATTGCGATGTGTCGGTGTCCTCAACCTTCAACAGAAGGTCGCGGCCAGATTGGGCAGTCATGGCAATCTCCGAGAAAAGGGGTCAGGCGCGGTCGCCGAGATCGACGTAAAGCGTGACGGTCATGCTGGCAGTCTCCAGATCGTCGCTGGCGCGGTGTTCAACACGGATCGAATTCAGCGCCTGATCGACGACGGTGCCTTCGGTCAGGCCCAAAGGTGCGCCGGCGATATCGGTGGCCATCGCCTCAGCAGCGACAAGGATTTGGTTGAGCGACCCGGTGCGGCTCGGCAGCGTGACCGTGATGTCGAGACGGGTTCCGAGGGAGGAGCCGGTGTCCCACGGTTCCTGGCGCACCGGGCCAAACCGCAGGCTGGGCAATTGCCCGCGTTTGGGCGCCCGGTCGGTCAGCTTGAACCCGGCAAGGTCTGGCAAGGCCGTCAATCGGGCCGCGAGAGCCGTAAGCACAGGCTGGGTGGCAAGCACCGTCATCGTGCCACCTCCTTCACCCGGCAGCGGTCATAGGTATGGCCAGGCTCGACGGCCTCAACCTCAACCGTCCTGCCGATGCCGCCAATCGTCCAGCGCAACAGCCAGCCCGCGTCCGGGGCCATGCCGGCACGCATGGTAATGGTGCCAGCGCCGAGCGTGTCGTGAAGGGATTGGGAGCTGCTGGCAGTTGGCGCATCTGACTCAAAGCGCGCCCAGACTTGCCGCCGCGCGACCAGGGTGTCCACCCCGCCGCCCATGCCGTCATCGCTAGTGACCGGTTCCAGCACCGCCATGCGCAGGTTGAGCGCGCCCGGATCGATGGGCCCAGTCAAAGCCGAACCTCGCGATAGGGCTCGATCAAGGCGAACAGACCATCAGGTTCGCCAGCCGTCATGAAGTCGAACCCTGTGGCGCGGTGGTCGTACCAATGGGCGGCAAGCATCAAGATCGCCTGGCGCAGAACCGACGGCACGTCGACCGAGTTGTCGCCATAGCCGGCCGTGACATCGACCTCGATGCCGTGCATACCGCGTAGGCGCATGGCAGCTGGGCGGCGCAGCTGAACGCGCGGCCAACGCCCACCCAGATCAGCCAGCCAATCGGTCTCCTCCAGCATGGTGGGCGTGCCCTCGGCATCGTAGAGCGTGACGGCATCCACCGACTGAACAGGGCGCACCAACAGCGCCATGATGCCGTCTTTGGGCGCCTGATCGGCGGTAATGCGCCACCCTTGGGTGATCAGCACCTTGCCGGCGAGCGTTTCCACATGGGTACGCGCGGCCAGCAGGATGGCGAGGCACAGCGTGTCGTCCTCATCGGTATCGATGCGGGCATGGGCTTTGAAATCGGCAAGACCGACCGGTTCGATGGCCGGGCTAACAAGTTGAACAAGCGTCATGAGAAGGGGTCCATCGGCAAAGGGGGCGGGCTGGAAGGGTTGCTCAAACGCAAACGGCCCGCGTCCGGGTTGGATCGCGGGCCGTTTGCGC
>JBHJIX010000019.1:0-27275 GCA_050043025.1 Cohaesibacteraceae bacterium | reverse complement strand
GGGCAGGCTTCTGGTTAAGGAATGTGTCGAGAATGATCGCAGTCTTGCCGGTCTGACGGGCACCAATGACGAGTTCACGCTGACCACGACCAACCGGTATAAGCGCGTCGATTGATTTCAGACCGGTAGACATTGGCTCATGCACGGATTTGCGTGGGATGATGCCCGGTGCCTTAACGTCGACCTGGCGCATTTCAGCGCCTTCGATTGGGCCTTTGCCGTCGATCGGATTGCCAAGCGCGTCAACAACGCGGCCAAGCAGGCCCTTGCCGACGGGGACTTCCACAATGTTGCCGGTTCGCTTGACGGTGTCGCCTTCTTTAATGCCGCGGTCATCACCGAACAGCACGACGCCGACATTGTCGCTTTCCAGGTTCAGCGCCATCCCTTGGATGCCACCTGGGAATTCGACCATCTCACCGGCCTGGACCTGGTCTAGGCCGTAGACGCGGGCGATACCATCGCCGACGGACAGTACCTGACCAACTTCCGTGACTTCAGCCTCTTGGCCAAAGCTTGCGATCTGCTCCTTGAGGATCGCAGAGATTTCAGCGGCCCGAAGTTCCATCAGCCAACCTCTTTCATAGCGTATCTGAGTGCGTTGAGTTTTGTTTTGAGCGATGTATCGATCATGCGGGAGCCGACCTTGACGATAAGCCCGCCCAGGATCGACGGATCGACCGTCTCTTGGAGGGCAACGTCAGTGCCCAGCTTTTGTTTCAAGCTTTTCGCCAGTGCATCGCGCTGTGTCTTGTTGAGTTCCACTGCGGAGGTCACTTCGGCAGAGCGCTCGCCGCGCTTGTCAGCGGCCAGCTGCCGGAAGGCTTTGATCATGCCTGGCAAAGCGAAAAGGCGGCGGTTTGAGGCAACCACGCCGATGAATTGTGCGGTCAATCCGGTGACGCCGGCCTTATCAAGGACAGCGCCGAGCGCTTTGGCCTGATCGTCAGCGGTGAAGGCCGGGCTCTCGACCAGACGACGCAGATCATCGCTGTCGTCCAGGAGGCTTTGAAGGCCGGTAAGATCGGATTCCACGGCGTCAATCGCTTTGGAACCTTCGGCAAGCTCAAACAGCGCTGCAGCATATCGGCCTGCAACACCGGATGTCAGGGATGATGACGACAAGGGAGCCCCAGCTAGTTGGCCGTGTTACACGAGCGCGACCTTTTAGGAGGTCGCCTAGGTAACGCATTGAATTATTGATGTTTTTCGGTCGGTCAGCAGCCCGTTCAAAGGCGCTAGTCCCGGAAAACGCGGTGGAAGTACCATACCGGTTGATGGGACGCAACCAAGCCGAAGGGGCTACCATGTCGCGGGGGAGGAAAGGCCATGGGAGCGCGATGAGCGCTGCCTTTGGCTTTGACTGGCGTTGCTAGAGCGCGGCGGGAACGTTGACGACGAGCAGCAGCGCTGCGCAGGCGACCTCAAAGCCAAGGAAGAACAGCGGTTTTTCGCTGCGTGCATGGTCAACAACGACAGCTGTGGCACGCCCAATCGCGGCGCCGACGTAGACGAAGGCGAGCATCAAAAAGGCGATGGGGCTGAAAAGCAGAAGTGCGCCGGAACCGACACCGACCCACACTGCGCCACTGGCGGCACGGATTTCAGACTTGCCAAGGCCGCTATTGTCGGCGGGGCGCAGGCCAACGAAGTCCATCGTTGTGTGGACACGCAGCCATCCAAAGAGGCCGAGGCCAATTGTTGCCAGCGCAACCAGCGCATTGATGCCGTTGCCGATCAACTCCATTGCTACCAAGCTCCTGTCACTTAAGGGCACGCCGGGGGGAGGGCGGGCTGCGCGACCCCGGTTGGGTCGTTTGCTCTGTTTTGTTTTACGAACAAGCGTGCGTAGCGGTTCACTTCGGTTGCAGGTGCGCAAGCGAACGCGGCTGCTCACACAAAACTCTGTGGATCGACATCCACATCGATACGCATGTCACCGCGTGTGCGGTCGGCTCGGCTGAGCCAATCAGCGACAAAGCTCTGGGTTGCCCTGCCCCGTGGGCCGCGCACCAATAGGCGTTGGCGATGGCGACCGCGCAGCATGGCAAGCGGTGCGTCCACAGGGCCAAGCACATCAATCTCGTCGGGTGGCCGGGCGATAGCTTTAAGGTGCTCGGCGTGGCGTTTGACGGCTGCCGGGTCACTGCCTGAAACGATCACCGCAACAAACCGAACGAAGGGCGGCAGATGGGCTTGCCGACGCATGTTCTCTTCCACCGCGTAGAAGCGATCAGCATCGTGCGCCAGCAGTGCCTGGAGGGCCGGGTGCTCGGGCATGTGGGTCTGTATGAGGCCAATGCCCGGCTTCTCGGCCCTGCCTGCCCGACCGGTGACTTGGGTGAGAAGCTGGAAGGTGCGCTCCACGGCTCGCGGATCGCCCTGGCCGAAGCCAATATCGGCGTCGACAACGCCAACAAGCGTCAGGCCGGGGAAGTTGTGTCCCTTGGCCACCAACTGCGTGCCGACAATGATATCGACTTCGCCGTTGGCCACGGCTGCCAGTTCTGCCTTCAGGCGTTTGGGTCCGCCCATGATGTCGGAGGAGAGGACGAGTGTGCGAGCATCGGGGAAACGTTCCTCGACCTCCTCGGCTATACGTTCAACGCCCGGACCGGAGGGAACAAGAGAGTCTTCCTTTCCGCATTCCGGGCACGCCTTGGGCACTGGCTCCACATGGCCGCAATGGTGGCAATTGAGCGTCTGCGTGAAGCGGTGCTGCACCAGCCAAGCCGAACACATGACGCATTCAAAGCGATGGCCGCAGCTCCTGCAGAGCGTTAGCGGGGCATAGCCGCGCCGGTTGAGAAAGAGGAGGCTCTGCTCGCCGCGCTCCAGCGTGTCATTGATGGCCTCGACGAGTGGTGGGGCCAACCATTTGCCGCGTTCGGGCGGCGAGCGGCGCAGATCGATGGCGGACAGGGTCGGCAAAGGTCGCTAGGCATAGCGGGCCGGTAGGGGAACATGACGGTAGCGCCCAGCCTCGGCGTTGATGCGTGTTTCGACCGAGGGTGTGGCGGAGGCGAGGATCATCTGCGCTTTTTCAAAACGCGCTCGGACAATGGCCATATCACGGGCGTTGTAGGACACCCATTCTTCCTGCTTGTAGGCGGCCTCATGCTCCTCATCGATGATGATAAGGCCGAGGTCTGCAAAGGGCAGGTAGAGCGCTGACCGGGCGCCAATCACCACCTTGATTTTCCCTTCCGCCACGCCGCGCCAGACCTGTCGCCGGGTCTTTGGTGTGATCCCGGAATGCCATTCACCTGGCAGGGCACCGAAGCGTTCGGCAAAGCGATCAAGCAGCGCTGCGGTCAGCGCGATCTCCGGCAGCAGGATGAGCGCCTGCCGTCCCTGTCGCAGGGCGTCGGCCACGACCTCAAAGTAGACCTCTGTCTTGCCAGAACCGGTGACGCCTTCCAGCAGCGCAACATCAAGAGAGCCATCCTTGGGTCCCTGGGTGAGGAGCGCATCCACGGCATCGGCCTGGCCGGCGGTCAGTGTACGCGGATCGAAGTCGGGGTCAGGCTCGACGCGCCCTGGTTCGCGTTGGACAGTGAGCTGTTCCAGCGTGCCTGCGGCGACGAGCCCATTGATGACGGCGGTGGAAACGCCGGCGAGGTCGGCAAGGCCGGGCGTGGTGTAGGCGTCACTACCGGTCATCACCTCCAGCACTTTTTGGCGTGCCGGTGTCATGCGTTCCGGGTCAGGCCCCGCGCGGCGCACGGCGGTGACCGGCGGTTCGCGCTGCATCAGCTCTTCGCCGCGGGTCACCATACGGGCAACCATACCAGGGGCGGAGAGCGTCCAGTCGGCAACCCAATCGATGAAGCCGCGCAAGGGGGAACGGATGGGCGGGGCAGCCACCACCGCTTCGATCGCTTTCAGGCGCTTGGGGTTCACGTCATCGGTGCTTTGCCCCCAAACGGTACCGAGCACCAGGCGCTTGCCAAGCGGCACTTTGACGATGGAGCCATCCATCACCTGTTGCCCCTCGGCGACCTGGTAGGTCAGCGGCCCGGGCATTGGCGCAGGCACCATGACGGCGCCCAGCGTGCCGGCGGCGTAAGGGGTGCCCGAATCATTCTGTTGGGATGGGGATGACGCCAGCATGCAAAAACGATA
The DNA here is from genome assembly GCA_050043025.1 of Cohaesibacteraceae bacterium. Taxonomy (GTDB): domain Bacteria; phylum Pseudomonadota; class Alphaproteobacteria; order Rhizobiales; family MH13; genus MH13. The sequence continues at coordinate 23,150 of JBHJIX010000019.1, read as the reverse complement.
GACGAGCGCGGAACCGGCGGGTACCCCGCCCCCAATCGTGATCACGCTTGCCTAGGACCAGACCTGATGAAGTTTTGTGTGGACACCGCCGACACGGCCGACATTGCCGAGCTCAACGATTTGGGTCTGCTGGACGGCGTTACAACCAACCCGTCGCTGATTGCGAAGTCAGGTCGCGACTTTAAAGAGGTGATCGCTGAGTTTTGTGGTCTTGTCGAAGGGCCGGTGTCGGCGGAAGTGACCGCCACCGAAGCTGATGCGATGATCTCCGAAGGCCGTGAGCTACGTCAGATCGCTGACAATGTTACCGTGAAGGTGCCGCTGACGCTGGATGGTCTGAAAGCTTGTAAGACGCTGTCGTCGGAAGGCACGATGGTGAACGTCACGCTTTGCTTCTCCGCCAATCAGGCGCTGCTCGCTGCCAAATGCGGCGCGACCTTCATCTCACCCTTTATTGGCCGCCTGGACGACATCAACATCGATGGCGTTGAACTGATCGAAGAGATCCGCGCAATTTACGACAACTACCCGGCACTTGAGACCGAGATTCTCGCTGCCTCCATCCGGACCGCCAACCATGTGAAGCAGGTCGCCATGATTGGTGCGGACGTCGCCACAGTGCCGCCGGCGGTTCTGAAGGGTCTGGCCAAGCATCCTTTGACCGACAAGGGTCTGGAAGCGTTCCTGGCTGACTGGGCCAAGACGGGCCAGAGCATTCTTTAAGGCGCGTTGGCGCTATCTGGATGGCGCCGCACGAAGGTCTGTTCGGTTACCGTGCGGCCCCAGGATCGACCGTCTTTTTCGCTTGCGAGGACGAAACCTGCGCGTTCATAGAGTGCGCGGGCGGCATCCAAGCCGGCAAAGGTAGACAGTTCCACGGTTGGCATGTCGCGGGCATCGCAAAAGGCCATGGCGCGGTCCATCAGATCGCGTCCCAAGCCCTGTCCATGATGCTTGGGATGAACGATGAACCAATGCAACACAGCAGGTCCTTGGGGTGAATGCTGGCCGTCGATTGCGATGCTGGCGATAACTTCATCGTCCCTTGAAACCCACCAGATCTCATTGTTCGGGTGGTCCAACTGGCCGGCAAACGCAGCTAGCTCATGCGCTACCTTTGCCTCGAAAGCTGCGCCGAAGCCCGCCAACTGTGCATAGTAAGCGGCATGAAGCGTGACGATCCGGCCAAACAGGGACGGTGTGTATCCTCGACCGAAGGTAATGGCAACGGTCACAGCGCCTTGGTCATAAATACCGAGTTTGGATCAAGACCATAATCTCCGAACGGCTCGCAGTAGGTGAAGCCGCGCTTTTCATAGAGTTTGCGGGCTGGCTCGAAATAGTCGAACGATCCGGTTTCCAGCGATAGCCGTTGAAGCCCTTTGGTCTGAGCGTGGTCAATCAGGTGGTCGAGCATCTGTGCACCTATGCCGTTGCCGCGTTTTGCCTCAACGGTGCGCATCGATTTTACTTCGCCATGGGATGTCTCGCCCGGCATCTGGGCGATCTCTTTCACTGCGCCTATAACGAGAAGATCGTCATCTTCCCAGCCGGCGAAGAACGCCACTTCGGGAACCTTCAGCGCCTCAAGGTCGAGAGCATGCACGCTCTCTGGCGGGGTGACAGCGATGTTGGTGTCCAGGTGGTACTGGAGAAGGTCGATGATGGCGGGGTGATCAAGATCGCCGGGAATGATGCGCATAGTAGGTCTCGACATGTTGGGGGGTCATGTGCGGGCGACTGCAACATGGTAGGTGCAGGCGTCTTTGGTGGCGTTTTGAAAGTGTTTTTCGGCCGCCCCGATCAGGCCGCAACTGTCGCCGGGTTCCAGCACATGGACATGTTCGTCCATGGTGAGCGTCAGCTGACCCTCAAGCACATGGACTACTTCCGATCCGATGGAGGGGGCGGTTGCCGGGATCAGCACATCTGCACCGGCCGGCAGATAGACCTTGACCAGTTCGACCGGAAAATCGGCGGCACGGAAGAGCTGCCGGCGGACATAACCAGACTCTGGGTCTTCCCACAGCGATTGCTCGGCGGCGCGCTGCACCGGCCCGGTGCTTTGCTCGGCGCGAATAAGAAGGCCGGCCAGCGTGAGATCAAAGGCATTCGCGAGCCGCACGAGCACGCTGGCTGTTGGGCTCATTTCGCCACGTTCTATCTTCGAGATTGCGGCTTTCGACACCTCCGACCGAGCGGCGAGCGCCGACAAGGACCATTTGCGCGCCTGCCGCTCAAAGCGAATACGGCGCGCAATGGCCTGACCAGACGTGTCCACTAAAGTGTCCATTTGTCTTTAATGGTGGACAAAAGAGTGCGGAGTCAAGGTTCCCGCATGACTAAAAAAGGCCCCGGCGGAGTGTCGAGGCCTTGATGTTGTTTGATCTGAGCTCCCGGATCGCTGATGGCTTCCCGGACTTCGATCCGGACCGTCACGGGCAGGCGTTGGAGCGCTGCATGTGCAACTCATTGATGGCCTGATCCAGATCGTCGTCCCAGGGCATCTCCCAGGCCGCGATGTCATGCTTCAGCTGGTCCATCGTCGTCGCTCCAATGATGGACGATGCAACGAACGGCTTGGACGTGGTGAAGCGGATGGCGGGCTGGGAGTAGTCGATCCCGCGTGCGTCGCAGAGGTCGAAATAGTCCTCCAGGGCGGCATCGGCACCCGGTGTCTGATAGCGGTTGAGGCGACCAAATAGGGTGCCGCGGGCGCCGGCTGGCTGCGCTCCATTGCGATACTTGCCGGTCAGATACCCTTGGCCGAGCGGCGAGTAGGCCAGCAGCCCGACATCCTCGCGCATGCCGACCTCGGCCAAATTCACCTCATAGGTGCGGTTGACGATGTTGTAGGCGTTCTGGATCGAAGCGATGCGTTCCTTGCCCGATTTCTCCGACTCGGTGATCCATCGCATTGCGCCCCAAGAGCTTTCGTTGGACAGGCCGATGGCGCGCACCTTGCCGGACTTCACCAGCGCGTCGAAAGCATCCAGCGTCTCTTCGATATCCACTTCGGGTCCATCGGACGGCTTCCACACGATGGGATTGGTGCCAAAGATTGAAAACGGACGCCCCGGCCAGTGCAGTTGGTAGAGATCGATATAATCGGTCTGCAGCCGCTTTAATGATGCATCGACGGCATCCATCACACGTTTGCGGGTCGGCAGGCTTGGCTGGTCCTTGTTGGGCGAAAACCAGGTCATGGACGTCGCGCCGACCGCTTTTGTGGCGAGGATGACCCTGTCGCGGTTCTTACGGTCGGCGAACCAACTGCCGATTATGTTTTCGGTCGAGCCTTGGGTCTCCGCTTTGGGCGGTATGGAGTAAAGCTCTGCGGTGTCGAAGAAATTGATGCCCTGATCGAGGGCATAGTCACTCTGCTCATGGCCTTCGGCCTCGGTATTCTGCTGGCCCCAGGTCATGGTGCCTAGGCAGATAACCGACACGTCCATGCCGGTGCGTCCCAGGGGGCGCTTTTCCATGGGTGCTGTCCTTTGGTGGTGTATTCAGGCTGTGGGAGGCGCGTCAGCTTTGGGTTTCGACGCGTGAGATGAGATCTTCAACGTAGGGCAGAATGCGCTTGACGATCAAGCCGATGCCCTCGGCGGTCGGATGGATGCCATCGGGCAAGTTGAGATCGGGCTCGGCGGCCACGCCGTCGAGGAAGAAGGGATAGAAGACTGTTTCATACTGTTCGGCGAGCCTGCCATAGATCGGGTTGAACCGCTCGCCATAGGCGGCGCCCATGTTGGGTGGGGCAAGCATGCCGGGCAGGAGCGTTGGCAGATCACGGTCTTGAAGCGAGGCCAGGATGCCGTCGAGCGACTGTTCGGTGACGCTGGGATCGATGCCGCGGAGCGCGTCGTTGCCGCCAAGTTCCACGATCACTGCATCGGTTTGCGGCGTCAGTGCCCAATCAAGGCGGGCTAGGCCGCCGGTTGTCGTATCGCCCGACACGCCTGCATCGATCACCTCGACATCGTAGCCGGCATCCAAGAGAGCTTGTTCCAACTGGGCGGGAAACCCGTCGCCCGGCGCGAGGCCAAATCCGGCCGTCAGGCTGTCGCCCACTGCCATGATCGTCACCGTGTCAGCACGGGCCGTCTGGCTCGCCAAAGCCAGGGCCGCCAGACCCGCCATCAGCCAGACAAGGGTGCGCCTTGGAAAAGCGCTCGCGCGGTTTTTGACGATCGAGCGGGTGCGCGGGGCTTGGTGCATGGGAGTGGTGTTCCTATCTGATCGGACAACGCCTTCCAGACGTAAGGCGCAGGACGGCTGGTTTCCAGCTTCCCCCTTTCACAGTTTTTAGGACAGGCGAGTGACCGATCTTCCCTCTACCGATCCAATTGTTGCGTTGAAGGACGTTCACCTTTCGCTGGGATCGGGTGCCGCCCGCGTCGATATCTTGCGCGGCGCGTCGCTGTCCGTTGAGCGAGGCACAAGTGTTGGTCTGGTCGGACCCTCAGGCTCCGGCAAGTCGACACTGTTGATGGTGCTGGCTGGTCTGGAGCGACCAACATCGGGAACCGTCACGGTTGCCAATGAAGCGCTTTCAGCCCTGTCGGAGGATAAGCTCGCGGCTTTTCGAGGCCGGGAAATTGGCATCGTTTTCCAGTCGTTCCATTTGATCCCCACCATGACGGCGCTTGAAAATGTCGCTGTGCCCCTGGAACTGGCCGGGCATGCCGATCCCATCGGGACGGCCAAGGCCGAGCTTGAGGCGGTAGGGCTGGGAGAGCGGCTCTCGCACTATCCAACACAGCTTTCCGGTGGTGAACAGCAGCGCGTGGCCGTGGCCCGTGCTCTGGCGCCGGAAGCAGCGATCCTGGTGGCCGATGAGCCGACGGGCAATCTGGATGGCCCGACCGGCACGCAGATTGCCGATCTTCTCTTCGAAGCCCCGGCGAAGCGCGGGACAACGCTGGTGCTCGTGACTCACGATCTTGGTCTGGCTGAACGCTGCGACCGGATGGTTCGCCTGGAGGAAGGTTGCGTGGTCGATGCCCGGCAAGCCTCCGTTTCGGCAGCGGCGGAGTAGCGCTGATGGCTGCTGTCGCAGCAACGCGCGCCATGTCGCCGGCCCGCGTCCCTTCGCCCTTCCTGCTCAGCCTCATCTATGCCGTGCGCGAGTTGCGCGGTGGCCTTTCCGGATTTGCTATCTTCCTGGCCTGTATTGCGCTGGGTGTGGCGTCCATCGCCGGGGTCAACGCTCTTGCCCTGTCAATGACCGGCGGGCTTGCCAATGAGGGCCGAGCGATCCTGGGCGGTGATGTTTCGCTGGAACTCATCCAGCGGCAGGTCTCGCCTGACGAACTGGCCTTTCTGGAAGGTACTGGAGCGCAGCTGACCGAGATCGCCGATCTGCGTGGCATGGCGCGCAGTGCCGATGAGCAGAACCAAACAGTCGTTGAGATCAAGGCTGTCGAGACGCCCTATCCGAGGGTGTCGGCGCTGACCTTCACCGTTGAAGCCGGCGCGTTGCGCGACTACTTGCACACTGCGCTGGCTTCCGAAGACGGTGTCTTCGGTCTGTTGGCCGAAGGGACACTGGCCGCGCGGCTTGATGTGGAGGTCGGCGAGACGATCCGCATTGGCGAACATGCGTTTGAATTGCGCGGTATCATCGAACGCGAACCGGACCGCCTGTCCTCAGGCTTCGGGTTCGGCCCACGTGCCATGATGTCTCGTGAAGGGCTCGATGCCAGCGCGCTGGTGCAGCCGGGGTCGCTTGTCGAGTGGGAGTACACGCTGGGCTTTGCCGAACCTCTGGCGGTTAGCGGACTGGATGCTTTTCGCGCCGATGCGCTCGACACGCACCCCGATGCCGGATGGCGCATCCGCGATCGGACGGAGGCAAGCCCGCAACTTTCCCGGGCGATCAATCAATTCGCCCAGTTTCTCACCCTTGTCGGGCTGACCGCCTTGGTCGTGGGCGGTGTTGGTGTTGCCAATGCTGTGCGCTCTTTTGTGGAATCCAAACGCAAGGTCATCGCCACGTTCAAATCCTTCGGCGCTGCTGGACCGTTCGTGTTCCGGGTGCAGTTCTTCCAGGTGATGATGATTGCCGGGCTCGGTATCCTCATCGGGCTCGTTGTTGGCGGATTGGTGCCGTTCTTCGTGCAGACGCTCTTTGGGTCGCTGCTGCCCGTGCCGCTCGACGTGCGCCTTTATCCAGCCTCGCTGGGCCTTGCCGCGCTTTATGGTGTGCTGGTCGCGCTCGCCTTCGCCCTATGTCCGCTTGGAACGGTCCGGGACGTTCCGGCAACGGCCCTGTTCCGGGACGGAATCGGGACGGCGTCTCGCCCTCGTCTCATCTATTTGGTCGGCGCTGCCGCTGCGATGATCGGCCTTGGCGTGGTGGCGTTTCTGGTCTCTGACAGCCGATTCATCGCGCTCATCTATCTTGGTGCTGCGGGCGCAAGCTGCATCATTCTTCGGTTGGTGGGATGGGCTGTGATGGGGGTCGCACGACGGGTTCCGCGTCCACGGTCGACCGTTGCGCGCCTCGCGCTTGGTAACATTCATCGGCCAGGCTCCCTGACACCTTCGGTGATCTTGTCGCTGGGCCTTGGTCTCACCTTGCTGGTCGCTCTGGCGCTGATCGATGCCAATCTGCGACGTCAGCTGACCGGCTCAATCCCTGAGGTGGCGCCGAGCTTTTTCTTCCTGGACATTCAGAACCACCAGCTTGATGCGTTCTCTTCGCTTGTCACTGAGGCAGCGCCAAACGCGGCGGTGGACAGCGAGCCCATGCTGCGCTGTCGGCTGGTCGCGCTCCAGGGTATCCCGGCTGCCGAGTTCGAGGCTCCACCAGAAGCAGCTTGGATTCTGCAAGGCGACCGCGGGAGCACCTATTCGGGGACCGAGCCTGAGGCAGGTTTTCTGACCGAGGGTGAGTGGTGGCCGGAGAACTATTCAGGCGAACCGCTGGTGTCGTTCATCGAGGAAGAAGGCCGTCAGCTTGGCTTGCAGATTGGCGATGAGCTGACCGTCAATGTGCTCGGCCGGGAAATCACCGCGCGCATCGCCAACTTTAGAGAAGTGGAATGGCAGTCGCTGGCGATCAATTTCGTGATGGTGTTTTCTCCCAACACATTTGCTGGTGCACCGCATGCCCACCTGGCGACGATCACCTATGACGAGGAGGTGGGGGATACGACCGAATTGGCGCTTCTGCGTGAGGTAACAGCGACATTTCCCGGTGTGACATCGGTGCGGATCGCCGACGCCTTGGACGCGGTGAACGCCTTGGTGGAAGACCTTGCGCTGGCCGTTCGTGGCGCAGCTTCGGTGACGCTCATTTCCTCCATCTTGGTTCTTGCAGGTGCATTGGCGGCCGGACATCGCCACCGGCTCTATGACGCCGTGATCTTGAAAACCCTAGGAGCGACACGCGCCCGTGTTCTGGGAGCGTTCTTGCTGGAGTACACGCTGCTGGGTTTGGCGGCTGCCATCTTCGGCCTTGGCGCCGGCACGCTGGCAGCCTACGCGGTGCTCGAATTTGTGATGAGCGCCGGTTTCACGTTCCTTCCGGGCATTGCCTTCGGCGCGGTCGCAATTGCCCTGGTGCTCACCGTCGGGCTCGGTCTTGCCGGCACGTGGCGCATCTTGGGACAAAAGCCAGCGCCGGTGTTGCGGAACCTTTGACTTGATAGCATGGGCCTTAGCGAGACGGCATAAATCTCATTAGCGTTTTCTTGAGCAAACGGGGCCGGTGCCCCCTTTTGGTCTTGTTAAAGCTGGGTTTCATATCCATATTCCTGCAGAATTCTTCAAAAAGGTCCGGGCATGGCGTCCGGACCTCAGCTTTTGGCCGATATCGACCATTGGGAGATCAGATACGATGAACAACGACGTCCGTCATAACTACGCGCGCACTGCCGGCGTGCAGGACGCCGCAGCAATTGATGAGGGCCTTCGCGCTTACATGCTGAAGGTCTACAACTACATGGCTCTTGGCCTGGCGATCACTGGCATCGCGGCCATGGGTATCGCCATGTTGGCAACCACCAATGACCCGGCAGCCGCCGCAGCCCAACTGGCCAACGGCACCTTGCTGACGGGCCTTGGTGTGGCGCTTTACGGCTCGCCCTTGCAGTGGGTGGTCATGCTCGCACCTCTCGGCGCGGTGTTCTTTTTGAGCTTCCGCATCCAATCGATGAGCGTTTCCACCGCACAGCTGACCTTCTGGGTTTTTGCCGCGATCATGGGTGTTTCGCTCTCCTCGATCTTCCTGGTGTACACCGCTGAATCGATCTCCCGCGTGTTCTTCATCACCGCGGCTGCGTTCGGTGCGCTGAGCCTTTGGGGCTACACGACCAAGAAGGATCTGTCCGGTTGGGGCACCTTCCTGTTCATGGGGCTGATCGGCGTTATCATTGCGTCGATCGTGAACATCTTCATCGGTTCATCGGCCATTCAGTTCGCCGTGTCCGTGATCGGTGTTCTGGTGTTTGCTGGCCTTACGGCCTACGACACGCAGCGTATTAAGACGATGTACTTTGAAGGCGACAGCCTGGAGGCTGCTGGCAAAAAGGCCATCATGGGTGCTCTCAGCCTGTACCTGAACTTCATCAACATGTTCATCTTGTTGCTGCAGCTGTTCGGCAATCGCGAATAGGCGCGACCTTCAACAAGACCTAAGCAAACCCCGGTGGCGACACCGGGGTTTTTTTTGACTCAGGCACCACAAGTTACTGAACTGGCTACAACTCGAGCCTGACGCTCAACGGGCCTTCAACGGACGTCTGCCATGATGGAGCCACCTATCCACGAATGGCACATGAAGGAGCCCCCCATGCGCATGTCTTATTTCGCTTGCCTGACGTCCTGTCTCATGGTGTTCGCGCCGGGCGCTGCCTGGTCGAAGTTCCCAGATGCCGTGAATGATCAGATCACCGACTCGGTGACGCAAACCGACACCAAGGTAGAGGGCGAGGCGCCGGTGCTGTCGACGGAGTAGTTTCCAAGAGGCGACCACCTAAACCATGAACGCAGCCGAGCCTGCGCTGGGCCCATTGCGGTGTCAAAAATTAGCGTCCTAAGCCCTGGTGTTCTTTTGCCCTCTCGCTAGCGGCGCACCGCTAAGATACCGGCGGCGGTGATGAGAATGAGGCCGGCAAAAGTTGGCAGGTCGGGCCGCTCTGCGAAAAACAGAAAGCCCCAGATGGTGGCAAAGCCGACATAGGAAAACTCAAAGGTTCCGACGATGGAGATCGGCGCCTTTTGATAGGCCATCGCTGTGCCGACCGAGGCTACCAGAAGCATGGCCGCCAGAAGTGCCATGCGAAGCCATTCCTGCTGGTCCATGGCTTGCCAGGCCGCTGTCATAAAGCCATCTGGGGTGCCCAGCGGCAGCATCGTCACGACAATCAATCCCAAGGCGCCCAGCACGACAAACATGCCGTGCAGCGAGAAGGCGAGCGCAAGCGGGTGCTCGTCCTTGCAATGAACGCGGGTCAGCACCATCGCGAAGGCAAAAAGCGCGGCTCCAAAAACTGGCAGAAGCGCATAGAGGGTGAAGGCATCGCCGCCCGGTCGCAGGATGAGCCCGACCCCAACAAAGCCAAGCAGCGCGGCGACGCCCTGCAAGGGTGTGACTGTGTCGTGAGTCCAGAGCGCGGAAAACGCCACCATGAAGAGCGGTAGGGTGTAAAGCGCTGCAGCGGCAGCAGCAAACGGCATGTGGGGAAGGGCCGCATAGTAGGCCACCCAGCCCAACACCAAAAGCAGGCTGCGCAGCGATACCCAGCGCCATGATTGCGGCAGAAGGCTGCCGCGAAGCCCCAGGTAAAGGCCAACGGCGAGCAGAAGCGGAACCAAAAGGGCCGAGCGCAGCGCGAACAGTTGCCACATGCCGATCTGCGACTGCGTGCCCATGCCTTTCACGACCATATCACCAATCGACATGGCAAAAACGGCCGTGACGATGATGCCGACGGCCAGCGGTATGGAGTCTTTGGAGGGTGTGGGGGTGCTCATAGGCCGACGCTATGCCCGGGCAAACAAGGCGCACAAGGTCGATTGGGATGGATTGCGTTCGGGTAAAATATCAATTATTCATGAAATATGGATATAAATGATGCAACCGAAGCGTTTGCCGCGCTCAGTCAGCCGCTGCGCTTGAAGGCCTACCGCCTTCTTGTTCAGGCGGGTGGCGACGGGCTGATGGCCGGTGAGATTTCCGAAGGGCTCGACGTTCGTCAGAACACTATGTCGGCCAATCTGGCGGTGCTTCTTCACGCCGGTCTGGTGCGCCGCGAGAGGCAGGGCCGCACCATCCGCTATTTCGCCAATTACGAGACGATGCAGGCTCTTCTGGCGTTCCTTCTGCAAGATTGTTGCGGCGGGCGCCCTGAGCTTTGCGAGCCATTGATACAAGAGATTGCCTGTGCCTGCTGACCAAACACCAACCTTGTCTCAACGTGTCGGAGCGGAATTCATCGGCACGGCGTTCCTGCTTGCGACCGTTGTTGGCTCAGGCATCATGGCCGAACAGCTGGCGGGCGGAAATGTTGCTATCGCGTTGCTTGGCAACACCATCCCGACAGGCGCCATTCTGGCGGTGCTGATTACCATGCTGGGGCCGATCTCCGGCGCGCATTTCAACCCGGTGGTGACGCTGGTCTTTGCCTGCCAGAAGCAACTGGCTGATAAGGATTCCTGGGCCTATGTCGCCGCACAGGTAGCAGGCGGGCTGATCGGCGTTTGGGCGGCCCATCTGATGTTTGCCGAACCGGTGTTTCAGGTGTCTGCCACCGAACGCACCGGGCCGAGCCAATGGTTTGCGGAAGGCGTTGCGACCTTTGGACTGGTCTTTACGATCCTGGCCACGCTCAAAGCGCGGCCAAGCGCAGTCGCCATGGCGGTTGGGCTCTACATCACGGCGGCCTATTGGTTCACCGCCTCAACGTCCTTTGCCAATCCGGCAGTGACCATCGCCCGCGGGTTCTCCGATACCTTTGCGGGCATACGGGTGTCGGACGTGCCGGGCTTTATCGTCAGCCAATATGTCGGGGGCATGCTGGCACTGGCGGTGTGCGTGTGGCTGCTTGGCCTGAAAGTTGGCAAGCGGGCGATTGCGGCGCAAGCTGGGGAGGCTGACAGCCATGACTGATTTGCCCAACATCGACCTTGAGAGCCTTCGGCCCATTGATGCGGCTGCGTTGGGTGACACGCTCGATCATCCGGTTCGGGTGATGATGCTTTACGGATCGCTGCGTGAGCGATCCTTCTCGCGGTTTTTGACCGAGGAGGCGAAGCGGGTGCTGGAAGCGCTTGGAGCGGAAGTGCGGGTTTTCAATCCGACCGGACTGCCGCTTGTTGATGATGAGCAGGGCTATGATCCCGCATCCGACCATCCCAAGGTTCAAGAGTTACGAGAACTCGCGCTCTGGTCTGAGGCGCTGGTTTGGTGTTCGCCGGAGCGTCATGGCGCCATGACGGGCGTTATGAAGACCCAGATCGATTGGCTGCCCTTGGCGCCGATCGGCGGCGTTCGCCCAACGCAAGGCCGCACGCTGGCGCTGATGCAGGTCTCTGGCGGGTCGCAAAGCTTCAACACCGTCAACCAGATGCGCGTGCTTGGTCGCTGGATGCGGATGATCACCATCCCCAACCAGTCGTCGGTGCCGAAGGCGTGGGCTGAGTTTGGCGATGACGGACGTATGAAGCCGTCGGCCTTCTACAATCGGATGGTCGATGTGATGGAGGAGCTGATGAAGTTCACTCATCTCACACGCGGGCATGCGGCCTATCTGGTGGATCGCTATTCGGAGCGGGTAGAAACGCGCGAAGAGCTCTCCAAGCGGGTGAACATACGTTCTATCTAATGGGTTCTTCTTGATCTTGGCTGGTTCAATGTCATTTCTTGGGTATGAGCCGGTCCAAGCACCTGAACGCAACGCCCGACAACGCTCCTCCGGTGCGGGCACAGGCGCTTGAAACCCCGGCAGGTGGTGGCGCTTTCAATCTGCCCAAGCTTTCCGTCGGTGTTTTTCTGACCGACCAGCCGGGCCATGAGATTGCCGTAGGCTCCGACAAGCTCGCCCATACACCGCTTGCCAAGGATCAGGGTTTCATTCTGCCGGCAGGGGCGAGCGGGCTCTGCCATTACGACAACGACCACACCTATCTGTCCGTGGAGCTTGATGAGGGATTGCTGCGCGAAGTCGGACTGGAGCGGCCCGACACGATCAGCCCGCAGTTTGGTGCCTTCGATCCTTTGACCTTGCAGCTCGCCCGAGCCGCCCTTGATGTGTCCGATGCCCCTAGCGCGCTCTACCGAGAGACCATGCACCGGGCATTGGCGGCGCATCTTGCACAGAACGTTCAATCCATGCCGGACGATGCGGTGGCCTTGGACGATGCTCGCCTCAGGCGAGCCGTCGCCTACATTCATGATCACCTGGCGGACGATATCTCCTTGGAGGTCCTTGCCGGCGAAGCAGCTATGAGTGCGTTCCATTTTGCCCGAGCGTTCAAGGCCACGCTCAACGTCTCGCCGCTGCAATATGTGATCGGTGAGCGCATGCGCGTCGCAGGCGTGCTTCTGAAAACGCCCGCCCTGCCGGTCGCCGAAATCGCCCTACGCGTCGGCTATGAGGATACCTCCCGCTTCGGCAAGCACTTCAAGCGGGCGTTTGGCTCGACGCCAGCGCAGCACCGGGCAGGTTGAGCCCCGCGCCAACACTTAGTTGTTCTTGAAGAAAAGCTCTGGGTCGCCCTCGTCGAGGCCATCGCGCTCGCCGCACTACTGCCAACCCGCCTTGTCGAGAAGGGCGCGCATCGGGGCGTTGGATCGGTTGGTTGACGTCCAAACCTCAGGGAACCTGGCTCCGTTATGCGATAGCAAGCTCGACCCAAGCGCGCGCCTTCTCATCTCAGGACTGACGATGAGCAGTGAAATGAAGGGCCATTCAAAGAAGTAGGCCTGATCCAGGCAGCAAAAAGCCTGAACCTAATCCTTTACGATTACTATGCTCAGTCCGCCACGGTCCGCTACGGATTGGATGTAGTTGGCCCTGTCGTTCGAGCCGATGACCAATGCGTCCAATGCGACGGCTGCATTGATCTCGCGTTGATCAGATGCCGTTTTGATCTCCAAAGTGGGCCCCCAAGAAATCGCTGTCATAGCAAAGGCTGTTCAAGTCATTGTCGAGATGAGCTTGGCGCGTTCTCGCACTATGGGCTTACATGGAATGTCACAGCAAACAGCAAGAATGACCTAACGCATGCCAAGAATCGCGCCTGTGGGCTGAGCGGTCGTTCGGCATTGTCTCCTCATCGCAGCAATACACCGCTGCCAAACAAGGAGACAGACCCATGACCAAGTCCAAACTGACCAAGACCACCAAAACCATCGCTTCCACTGCTCTCGCTTCGGCCCTGCTTTCCGGCACGGCTCTGGCTTCCGAGGTGCAGACGCGCACCGTGACCTTCGACAGCAATGGCTCGGCGATGGCTGGCACGCTTTACCTGCCGGCTAATCATGACGGCGCCGCTCTGCCGACCATCGTCGTGACCGGTGCCTGGACCACCGTCCAACAGCAGATGCCAGCCACTTATGCCCGTGAAATGGCTGCCCGTGGCTACGCGGCCTTCACGTTCGACTTCCGCGGCTGGGGCCAATCCGGCGATCTTCCGCAGAATGTTCGCTTCCGCGAAGATCCGACCGCCAAAACGGCTGATATCGAAGCGGCTATCGACTTCGTTGCCACGCTTCCAGAAGTGGATGCAGCCAACATCAACGGCCTCGGCATCTGTGCCTCCGCCGGCTACATGATCGACGCCGTGTCCGGCAACGATCTGATCCAACGGGTCGGCTTGGTCGCGCCCTGGCTTCAAAATGAAGAGATCGTTCAAGCGGTCTATGGCGGTGAAGAAGGCGTCAACGGACTGATTGCCCTGTCGCAGCAGGCTGAAGCCGAAGGTGGGATGATCATCCCGGCGGCTGGCCTGGAAGGTGCTGAGGGCGTGCTGATGCCCAGCGGCGGCTACTATTACCAAGCCGAGCGCGGCGCGATCCCTGAGTATGACAATCAGTGGAACCAGACGAGCTGGGAAGGCTGGCTGACCTACCACCCGGCTGACCATGGCGCGGCGCTCGATAAGCCGCTTGCTATTGTCCACTCGGAGGCCGCCGCCATCCCGGATGGTGTGCGCAGCTTCCTGGACGGCTTTACCGGTGACGCAACACTCCAGTGGCTGGAAGACGTCACCCAGTTCGACTTCTACGACAACCCGGAAGACGTGACACGCGCTGCCAACGCGATGGCCGCTCACTTCGCTTCCTAGTCTCCATCCCCATCATGCGCACCGGCCCGTGTGGCCGGTGCCTTTTCCTAAGGGACCAATCCGATGAAACTCACTGCTTCAACCATCGCCGCGCTCACCATGAGCGCTTCTGCAACTGCCGCCGCTGATGTCCAGCTTGGTGGCACGCCTCTCACTCTAGATACGCTGGTCGATCAGGCTGAAATGGTCCGCATTGCCGACGCCATAGATGCCGGTGTCGATGCCAAGGACTGGGAAGCGACTCGCAGCTTCTTCACTGATGAGATCACAGTGGACTTCACCTCGCTCGTTGGCGGTGATCCGGCCACCATCCCAGCCGATGGCCTCATTGCTGCCTGGTCGGGAAACCTGACCGCCGAGAAGACGTCGTTCCACCTGCGCGGCAACCACCGCGTTTCCTTCCACACTCCAGACAGCGCGACCATGATCTCGCACGGCTATGCTTGGAACCGGATGGAAAGCGGAGCTCTTCTGGAAAATGGCGGCGAAGCGCTGTGGGAAGTTTGGGGCACTTACGTCCACGGCTTTGTGCGCACTGAGGACGGCTGGAGGGTCAACGCCATGACCTTCACGGCCACCGCTCAGCGTGGCAACGAGTTCGTGCGGGATACGCCTGGCGCCTAAGGACGGATCCAGACTGTCAGAACCCCGGCGGTGACGCCGGGGTTTCATCGTTGATCAGTCAGGTTTTTTGATCATCCAAAGATGCGATTTGTCATCATTGGTAGGATCAGGCTGGTAGCCGCGGGCTTCGTAAAAGCGATAAGCCGTCTTGGTGCTTTCGAGCTTGATCATGTTGGCCCCACGGCTAGTGGCTGCCTGTTCCATGTGGCTCAGCAAGGCAGAGCTAACGCCCATAAGGCGATGGTTCGGATCGACATAGTTGAGGAGCACTTTGTCGTCGCGGCTCAGACATGCAACGCCCGCTAAATCGTCGTTGCGAAGGGCCAAGTAAATGGCGAGTGAGGTGTCCTCAATCCAGCGCTTCACCTGGTCAGGCGTTTTGTTGGCCAACCACCGGTCGAGGCGGCCTGGCTGGTTCAAATAGTCTTGCTGACACAGTTCGGTGATGGATCGTCTGAGAACCGCACAAGCGGCCTCGGCGTCACTGGTTTCGGCTGGTCGGATGGTGATGGGTAAAGCGCCGGAGGCGCTCATACCACGCTTAGCTTCGGCTTCTTGTCGAAGACTTTGAGAACCTGCTTCAGATCATGGCCGCGTTTGAGGATTTGTCCCGACGCGGCCACCACTTTGTAGGCTCCTTGGCGGCGGGCCATCTTTGGGTCCTTTTCGATGGTGTAGAGCGGCACTTCTGCCGTCCGCCGAAAGACCGAAAACACCGCCTTATCTTTCATCTGATCGATGGCGTAGTCGCGCCATTCACCCTCGGCGACCATGCGTCCATAGACATTGAGAATCATGTCCAGTTCGCGGCGATGAAACGACACTTGCGCTGGCGGGTTCTGAGAGGGCGGCGCGTTGTTGGAGGTGACGATCTTGATGATCGGTTCTGCGTTCGACGTGCCGGGGTCGGCTTGGCCTCGGGCTTTGCGGTGGGCATCCAGCTCCACCGGAAGCGATGATTCCTGAGAAGAATCCGTCATGTAGGCCTTGGCTCTCGCGCATGGGTATCAGATAGTCACCGGAGGCTGAGTGTTTCAGTGAAGCTTTGATTTGGCAAGCCGCCTGCGCACTGTGTGCGTCTGAGCGCTAATCCCGCTATCCACAGCGCCACATTATTGCCCAAAAACAGTCGCGATCGCGCCTTTTACCGGCCCAACTGGTCGCGTCATGTCTCAATCGTTGCTTGGCGGCACGGCGTCGGCTTATCAGACCCTCCAGCCCCCAGCCCCTGATGGGTTGGCGTCGTGCTCCATTCAAAAGGGAACGTCCGTCCTTCGTCCAGCCGGGCCTTCCAAGAAAACGTCGTAATTGACTGCCCGTCATGGCCACGCCATGGCGGGTTTTTCATGGCTGGTCAGTGCCCGAAACTGATCAGACTTCCACCGGCAATCGTGTGAACAATGCGCCATGGATCGGATCGATCCATAACGATCAGATCCGCTCTCTTGCCCGTTTCGAGCACGCCGCGATCAGTCAATCCCATAGCGCTGGCTGCGTTGGCGCTGATGAGCTCCCAGGCGTTGGCGAAGGGCAGAACTCCGCGCGTTGCGAGATGCTCAGCGGCGCGCAAAAGGCTTGGATAATAGTAGTCCGAGGCGAGCACGGTGCAGACGCCCTCCCGGATGGCTTCCTCGGCGCTCATCATGCCCTTGTGGCTGCCGCCGCGCAGCACGTTCGGAGCGCCCAACACGACATGCTCACCCGCTTCAACAGCGCTGGCAGCTGTCTGCTTGTTGAGTGGGAACTCGCTGACCTGCATGCCGAGCGCACGATGACCTTCTCGCTCCTCAACGGTTGTCTCATCGTGAGCGAGCATGATCGCGTCGTTCTGTCGAGCAAGATCGGCGACGTCTCTGATCCGATCCATCAAATGAGGGGTATTGGCGGCCACACCATCCACCAGTGAGAGATAAGCATCCAGCGAAACACCGGCGCGCCGGGCCCATTGATCGAGCTTGGCTTCCCTGCCAGCGCGCATTGCCTCCAAGGTCGAGGTGGTGTGGTCATTGAAGGCAATCGCTGGCTTTGGGTCTTGGGTCAGCCAGTTGGCGAGGTCGGCGATCGGCGCATGGGCATAGACCTCCCAGCGCAGCTGCACGCGGTGATCGGCGAGTGCCTGTTCGCGAAAGGGCGCCAGTGACGTCATAAAGTGTCGTGCGGTATCTAGGCTGCGAGCTCCGGGTTCCCACGATACGGGCAGCCCGTGAAAGGCCGTGGCAATGCCATTGCCGACGAGCTGTCGATCAACGGAGGTCATCGCAATGGGGAAGGCGATGTCGACGCCTGGCCTTGGATGCAGGTCAACCTCGAACGCATCGCCATGGACGTCGATGATGGCCGGCAGAACGTGGTAACCGCGGCAGTCGATCTGCAGGGAACCTCTCGCCGAAGCATCGACGATCAGCCCATCGGCAAGATGCAGATCAGCCGTTTCGACGGCACCATCGGGCCGAAGTGTCTTTCCGCCGACAAGGCTGATGGGCTGGGGCATTCTTCGTTCCGATGGCGGTTGAGGCTGAGAGCGCAGCGTCGCGAAAGGTGGACCGTTAATCGTCCCGCTTAACGGGCGCGTGACAGATCAGGACCGGGCTACCCCGAGCCTGGTGATGCCGCGCAGGACCCATTCGAATGGCGCTTGCGAGAAGCGGGTGCGCCAAAGCATCACGAACAGGCCCAGCAAAATGGTGGTCGCCACGGCGATGCTGCCGGCCATGGCCGGTCCAACCCCATCCCATGCCCCGAGGCCATAAGCTGCGAACACGGTGCTCAAGACAAGCGATTGTCCAAGATAGATGGTCAGGCTCGATCCGCCGGCCCGCAGCACCTTTTCCATCAAGGGCCCGGCAGGTTTTGCAATGGCGGCGATCAATCCAAGATAGCCGATTGTGGCCAGCGGGGCGAACAGGATGATGAGAACATCGCCGAGCATCCTGTCGTACCAGACAAGTGTGGCCGAGGCCGCCAAGCCGAGCAGAATGCCGGGAATGAGAAAGAGCCGACGTGCGCGATGCCAGAGCGGGTGATCAGGCTGGTCGATAAGCCCCGATTTGACCGAGGCAAGCCCGAGGCAGAACCAGCCAAGCGCCGAGAGGCCCTGAAAGACCAATATGAAGGGCATGAGGATGGAGAAGGTAATGCTGCGAAAGGTGACCGTCTCAAACCAGCTTCCTTCCGTCATGATCTCGCGTTCCAGGGCCACAAGCTCGGCGGGCTGGTCCGGGACCAAGGCTATGAGTACCGCTGCAACGACAAGCTGGGCCACCAAAAGGCCGGCACCAACCCGCACCAGCTTTGCGACCTGCCAATTCCGCCAAAAGTACAGAATAGATCCTGTGATGGCGTAGACGACCAGAATGTCGCCGGGAAAGAACAGAAGACCATGTAGGAGGCCAAGGATCGCCAGCCCGATCATCCGGTTGCGGTACAACCTGCCGAAAGGAAGCGTCCGGCGCTCGGCTGATCGGATCTGGAAGGCCAGACCGACTCCGAACATGAACGAAAAGAGGCCGTAGGTCTTCAGCGTGAAGAGCCCGCCCACAAGCCAGGTGGCAATTTCATCCGCTGAGGTCTGCACCGTCGCGCTGGCAAAGCCATCCGGGCTGGGGAAGGCCATGAACTGAACGTTGACCACAACGATGCCGAAGAGCGCCATCAGACGCAGATAGTCAGGCATCAAGGCGCGATCGGCCATGGCGTTCGGTCTCTTCGTGCTGCGTTCAGGAAGCTCTCTTTCGAGCAGCAATTGGTCGGACTAGCAATTGGGATAAGTCCTCAACCCAGGCAGCTTACCCGAACACCAGTCCGCCATCGACAATGAGGTTCTGCCCCGTAACCGCGCGGGCCCAGGGGCTTGCGAAGAACAGAACGGCGTCGGCGGCCTCTTCCGGAGTTGTGACGGAGCGCAAGGGCGTGGAGCCGGCAATGAGGCCGAAAACGGCATCAGGCGTGGCAGCGCTCGCGTCGGTGGTGCGCAAGAGCCCGCCAGAGACCATGTTGACGGTGATGCCTTTTGGTCCAAGTTCGGCTGCCGAGGTGCGGGTGAAGGCCATCAGCGCCGCCTTGGCGGCTGTGTAGTCGTGATAGGGCACGACCGGGTTTTGCACGAGATTGGTGCCGATTGTTATGATGCGGCCAAACTCTTGGTCGGCCATGGCCGGCGTCACGGCCTGGATCATGGTCAGTGCACCGGTTACCGCCGTGCCGAACTGGGCGCCGAGCGCATCGGCTGTCAGGCTTTCCAGCGTGTCGCGGGCATCGCCATTGAAACTGTAGTCGGCCAGAGCATTGTGGACGAGCGTTGTTGGCGCTCCCCAGGTTTCAGAGATCGTATGAACCATCGCGTTCACGCTTGCGGCGTCGCGCACATCGCCTTGGATTGCCATCGCTCTGTCGCCCAGCTTGGTGGCGAGTGCTTCGGCTTTTTCCTGGCTGTTGCGGTAGTTGATGGCGACGCGGGCGCCCTCGCGCGCAAAGGCGGCGGCGATAGCTGCGCCACGGCCGCGACCGGCACCGGTGACGAGAACAATTTGTTCGGAAAGAGTTTTGCTCATGGCTGGGCACTCCAAAGGTTGTGGAAATGGTGGGTGTGTCCGTGGCCATGGCCGACGGAAAGCAGGTTGGATTGGGCAATGGCCGTCGCGACGTAGGCTTTGGCGGCAGCGACGGCTTCTGTAAGTGGGCGGCCATGGCCGATCTGGGCTGCAAGGGCTGAGGAGAGGGTGCAGCCGGTGCCATGGGTGTTTGGGGTGGCGATACGCTCGCCTTCGAACCAGGTGACGCCGTCGCGGGTTGCCAGAAGGTCGGAGCAATCTTCGCCTGTCAGGTGCCCGCCCTTCACCAGAGCGGCGCCAGGGCCGTGGTCCAATAGGGCGACGGCCTGCTCTTCCATATCTTGTCGGTTGGCTGCGACGGACACGTCCAGCAGGGCAGCAGCCTCCGGCAGGTTGGGCGTGATGATGGTGGCGTGGGGCAAGAGCGCGCTGCGCAGTGCGCCAACAGCATCTTCATCCAGAAGACGCGCACCGCCCTTGGCGACCATCACCGGGTCAAGCACGACAGGAACGTCGGCGTGATCTTTCAGTGCGTAGGCAACCGCGCGGGCGATGTCGCCGCTGGCGATCATGCCGATCTTCACGGCGTGCACGTTGATGTCCGCGAACACGTCATGGATCTGATTGGCGACGAAGTCCGGCGGAACGAGATGCACGCCGCTGACACCTTGTGTGTTCTGGGCCGTGAGCGCGGTAAGTGCAGCCATGCCATAGGCGCGCTGGGCTGAGATCGCTTTCAGATCGGCCTGGATGCCGGCGCCGCCGGAAGGGTCGGAACCGGCGATGGACAGGATGTTAGGAATGGCGTCCGTCATGTGGCGGCTCCATCGGTCTGATTGTTTGGTGGAAAGAAGGATTTGGCGGCTGCCTTTGGATCAGGCTGGCCGCAAATGGCGGACACGACGGCAAGCCCATCGGCGCCTGCGCTCAGAACATCTTGGGTGTGCTCGGCTTTCAACCCACCAATGGCGGCCGTCGGCAAGGGCGAAAGGGCGCAGAGCTTGGTCAGGCCATCCAGCCCGATGGGCTGGTTGTGGTCGCCCTTGGTGGCTGTGGCGAACACCGTGCCGATGCCAAGATAGTCAAGCAGGCTGATCTCGGCCGCTTCGATATGGGCTTCGGTTTCGCAGGACAGGCCGACAATGGAATCGGGGCCCAATCGTTGGCGTGCCAGCGCAACCCTGGCATCGCTTTGGCCGACATGGACGCCATCGGCGCCGGCTGCGACGGCGGCATCCACATCGTCGTTCACGATCAGCGGAACCCCGGTTCCTGCCAGCGCTCGTTGCAGCTTTCGTGCCATCTCCGTCATTTGCTGGGTGGTGGCGCGTTTGTCCCGCAATTGCACCAAGGTTGCACCGCCAGCGGCGGCGGCCTGAACGGTCGCAACCAGACCGAAGTCGGCGCAGAGATCGCGGTCGGTCACGAGATAAAGACGCAGGGTCTCAGCTTTGAATGGCATCGCTCTAACCGATCTGGCGAACGGAAACGGCGGCGACGCCGGCCTGATCGGTGGCCTCAAGCGCATCCATGAAAGCAGGCAGAAAGCTGCCAGGGCCTTGCGAAGCTTGATGAGCCTGTGTGCCTGCTTCGGCGAAGTGCGCGCAGGCCGCAATGGCAGCTTCAAAGGGCGCGGCGATTGCAGCATAGGCGCCCATGACCCCGGTGAGGGCGCAGCCCATGGCCGTGATCTTGGGCATCCGGTCGGACCCGCCGGCAATGAGGGTGCTGCGTGTTCCGTTGGTTACAAGGTCGGTTTCGCCGGTGACCGCGACGATGGCTCCGGTCTCTTCTGCCAGCGCCATGGCGGCTGATGTGGCAGCATCGACGCTGTCGCCGCTGTCGACGCCCTTGCCGGCCCCTTGCTCGCCCGCAAGCGTGATGATCTCCGAAGCATTGCCGCGAATGACGGTTGGCCTAAGAGCAACGAGGTCTTTCGTAACTTTGGTCCGGTAGGGTGTTGCGAAATGGGCGACGGGATCAAGAACCCAAGGCTTGCCGACGCCGTTGGCCGTTTCAGCCGCCGTCAGCATGGCCTTCGCCCAAGGCGCGGAAAGCGTGCCGATGTTGATGGTAAGCGCCGCCGCGACGGGCACGAAATCTGCGACTTCTTCCTCGGCGTGGATCATCGCCGGTGATGCACCAGCGGCAAGCAAGGCGTTCGCCGCCATCGCCATTGCCACATAGTTGGTGATGCAATGGGTCAGCGGCGCTGCGCCGCGCATGGCGGTCAGCGCATCGGCAGGCGACAAAGCGGGAAGGGTGGAAGCGGCGGCGGCCATTCATGTCTCCTCACGACGTAAGGAGACAAAAGGGGCGTTGATCGGTCCCTTCGCCTTCCTACGCCAGCATTATCTGGGTCAGGTTCAAAGGGTACGTCTCAGCCACAAGGGCGCCCCTGGCAGATATCAGCATAGCGACAAGGGCGAGGGGCGCAAGCAAGAACGCGTGATGGCAGCTATGCGCTCGTTTCAAAAGGAAACGCCGGGGCGGTGAAGCCCTGGCGCTTGAGATTTGGTTAGACTGCGAGCTGTTGGATCTATGCCGCTGCAGCCAGGTTGCGCAGCACGTAGTGCAACACGCCGCCATGCTCGACATACTCGATCTCAACCTCGGTATCGATGCGGCAGAGAAGCTCGATCTCCTTCTGCGTGCCATCGGGGTAGACTATGGTCGCCTTCACGATGTCTCGCGGCTTCAGATCGCCGGACAGGCCGTGGATTGAGACCGTTTCATCGCCCTTGAGACCGAGGGTCTTACGGGTGTCGCCACCAGTGAACTCAAACGGGATCACGCCCATGCCAACGAGATTGGAGCGGTGGATGCGTTCAAAGCTTTCCGCAATTACCGCCTTGACGCCCAGAAGGTTGGTGCCTTTGGCCGCCCAGTCACGCGACGAACCGGCGCCATATTGCTCGCCACCAAAGACGACGAGTGGAACGCCCTTTTCTTTCCAGGCCATGGCTGCCTCGTAGATCGAGGTTTTCTCGCCATCCGGACCGAGCGTGTAGCCGCCTTCAACACCGTCCAGCATCTCGTTCTTGATGCGGATGTTGGCGAACGTACCGCGCATCATGATTTCATGATTGCCGCGTCGCGAGCCGTAGGAGTTGAACTCACGAACCGGAACCTGGCGCTCTGTGAGGTACTGACCGGCAGGCGTGGTGTCCTTGAAAGAGCCAGCTGGCGAGATGTGGGCGGTGGTGATCATGTCACCAAGGATCGCCATAACACGAGCATTCTCAATGTCAGCTATCTTGCCGGGCTCCTTGTCCTTGGCCTGGATATAGGGCGGGGGCGGGACGTAGGTCGAAGCTGTCGGCCAGTCATTGGTCTGGCGGTCGGTGGTCTCCACGGACTGCCATTTGTCATCGCCTTCGAAGACTTCGGCATATTTGGAGATGAAGGCTTCGCGCGTCACCGTCTCGTGGACGAGATCGGCGATTTCCTTTTGTGCCGGCCAGATATCTTTCAGGTAGACATCGTTGCCTTCCTTGGCCTTGCCGATCGGCTCGCGCGTGAGGTCGATGTTCATGTCACCGGCAAGGGCGTAGGCAACGACCAGCGGTTGTGAGGCCAAATAGTTGGCGCGTACATCCGGGCTGATCCGGCCTTCAAAGTTACGGTTGCCGGACAGGACGCTCGTGGCAACGATATCGCAATCGATGACGACTTATG
>JBHJIX010000018.1:0-51864 GCA_050043025.1 Cohaesibacteraceae bacterium | reverse complement strand
TTGCAAGCCCGCGCTCCATAGCTTTGTCCAGCGACGCATAGGGCATGCTGGCCGCGAGCGGTCGGGCTATGAGCACATAATCATAACCGGGCCGAAAGCCTCGACCCCGTTGGGTCGCAATTGCCGATTTCAGGCGTCTTTTGATCCGGTTGCGCATGACAGCACCGCCAACTTTGCGGGTGACAGTGATGCCGATGCGGGCCGGATCAGCGTCACTGCGGTGTCGACTCTGCATAACAAAGGGCGCCTGATGCGCCCTTTGGCCACGCTTGGCGGCCAGGTAATCCTGTCGTCGGATAAGCCGACCCAAAGGCGCCTGTCCGGCCTGCTTCCCGGTTCCGGGAAACGCCTTGCCACCCTCGCGATCGGCCGCCGAAACCCGGGCCATCGACCGGCTGCGGCGCGGCGCGTTAGGCGCTCAGGCGCTTGCGGCCACGCGAGCGGCGGGCTGCCAGCACTTTGCGACCACCTTTGGTGGCCAGACGGGCGCGGAAGCCATGGCGGCGTTTGCGCACCAGCTTGGAAGGTTGATAGGTCCGTTTCATCTCTCAAACTCGCCGATAGGGTTAAACAAGGGTGCACGCCCGAGTGTCGGTGCGTCCAAATCCTTGGCAAACTGCTGAGGTGCCGACGCGTTGCTTCCCACCGGAGCCAGCCGCGCCAGAACAGGCCGCGCTTATGCGGGCCATCACAGCAAAAGTCAACAAAGTCGGGGTATTTGCGGATGGCCGGTTTGTTTGGTCCACCTGCCAGGCCTTTTGGCCGTCGTGTGATCACGACGTGCTCACCATGTCGATGACGCCATCTGACGGAGAATGGGCCCCTGCGTAACGGGGTTTCACAAGGCCGTGTGATCGCCCGCGAGGCCGATGATTTCCTAACCTTTCGCTGTTATCTGCCCTTCAACACGCGCCGCAAGCGCTCCCCCCTTTTTGCAACGCCCTTGTCTGCCAGGGGCCACACAGTGAGTTTAAGGATTTGACCCCATGGCACCGCCCTCGAATGACACGACCATGACATCTTCGCCGCCCGCCCCATCGTCCCCTTGGGCCTCCCGCGCCAAGCGCTTTGCGCCTCTTCTCGTCATCGTAGGCGCAATGGCGGCAGCCTTTGCCTTTGGCCTCAACGACCATCTCAGCCTGTCCTCGCTTATCCGTCAGCGCGAGATGCTCGCCGGCGTGATCGAATCCAATCTGCTGTTGTCCGTCTTGGCCTTCGGTGCTCTCTACGCCGTCGCCGTGGCGCTAAGCTTTCCAGCTGCCAGTCTTTTGACGGTCGCTTCTGGCTTCCTGTTCGGATGGCTCGTGGGTGGTGCGACGGTGGTTGTTGCTGCCACCATTGGCGCGACAGCGCTCTTTCTGGCAGCTCGGACAGCCTTCGGCCAGGCGATCACGGAACGGGCCGGCCCGACGCTGAAGAAGCTCTTGGACGGCTTTAAGAACGACGCGTTCAACTATCTTCTTTTCCTGCGCCTGACACCGCTGTTCCCGTTCACCCTGGTGAATGTCGCTCCGGCGCTCGCCAATGTGCCGCTGCGCACCTATGTGCTCGCGACCGGGCTCGGTATCGGCCCTGGAACATTCGCTTACGCCTTTGTCGGCTCAGGCCTTGATAGCGTGATCATGGCACAAGAGGCCGCCGACCCTGGATGTGCCGCTGCTGGTACGTGTGCGATCGACCTCGCCTCCCTGGTGACGACCGAGATCATCGTGGCCTTTGCCGCGCTAGGCACCGTGGCGCTTATCCCGCCGCTTGCCAAAGCCTGGCGTGCCCGGCGCAAGAGCCAGGCCTAATCGCCACCGGCTAAACCGACACATTCCGTTCCACAGCTTCGGGTCGCGCTTGGCCCGGACCACAGCGCCGCATCCGTGCGACAAGGATTCGACATGTCCGCTGACTATGTTCTGCCAACGACTGTCTCCTCGGAGACGACGCAAACCCTGACTCCCGATGTATGCGTTATCGGCGCCGGCTCGGGCGGGCTCACCACCGCTGCTGTCATGGCAAGCTTCGGCGTTCCGGTCGTGCTGATTGAGAAGCACAAGATGGGCGGCGAATGCCTGAATGTTGGTTGTGTGCCCTCCAAGGCCATTCTTGCAGCGGGCAAGCATGCCCATGCGATCACAACCGGACCGGATTTCGGCGTCCATGCCAAAGGAACCGATGACAAGCCGTTCGACATAGACTTCAGCCGGGTTCACGATCACATTCATGAGGTGATCGGCACGATTGAACCAAACGACTCCGTGGAGCGGTTCGAAGGGCTGGGCGTTACAGTGCTTGGTGGCGAAGGTCGCTTTGTCGCTGCCAACACTGTCATGGTGGGCAACACCACCGTGAAGGCACGTCGCTTCGTGATTGCAACTGGTTCCCGCCCGTTCGTGCCGCCGATTCCTGGCCTCAATGAGATTCCCTATCTTACCAATGAAATTCTCTTCGACCGTAAGGATCTGCCGGAGCATCTCATCGTTGTCGGCGGCGGTCCCATCGGGCTTGAAATGGCTCAGGCGCATCGCCGCCTCGGCGCGCAGGTGACGGTGGTCGAGGCCGCAGCGTTGCTCGGCCGCGAAGACCGCGAGGCGACTGGCAGCGGCAGGATTGCTTTGGACTCCGAAGGGGTGGTGCTGCACGAGAAGGCGCTCGTGACCAATGTCGCCAAGTCCGATGCGGGCGGCGTCATTGCCACCGTAAGGTCCGGTGAGGGCGACGACGCTACGGAGATGCAGGTAGAAGGTTCCCACATCCTTATCGCCGCCGGCCGCGCTGTGAATGTGGAAGGTCTCGACCTTGAAAAGGCCGGGATTACCTATGCTCGCCGTGGTATCAAAGTGGAAGCCGGTCTACGCACCACGAACAATAAGGCCTACGCCATCGGCGATGTCGCCGGCGGCCTTCAATTCACTCATGTGGCCGGCTATCACGGCGCTTTGATTTCTAGAAACATCCTGTTCCGCCTGCCGATCAAACAGAACGCGACCATCCTGCCGAAGACGACGTATACCGACCCTGAAGTGGCATCGGTTGGCGTGACGGAAGAGGAGCTTGCCGGACGCGATGACATCCGCATCCTGCGCTGGCCGTTCCATGAGAACGACCGCGCCATCGCTGAACGGACGACTGAAGGCTTCATTAAGGTCTTAACCACAAAGCGCGGGAAGATCTTGGGCGCCGTCGTGGTCGGGCCAAAGGCAGGCGAGATCATTTCCCTTTGGGGTCTTGCCGTTGCCAAGGGACTGAAAGTCAGCGACATCACCGGATGGGTCGCCGCCTACCCAACACTTTCGGAAGTGGGGCGCCGTGCAGCCGTAGAGTTCTATAAAGGAGCAACCGATAACCCGACGCTTCGTTCGGTTATCGGCTTTCTACGGCGTTTTGGATAAACTATTTCGTCAGAGCCGCTGGCCTTTACTGGGCCAACCGGCACGACCTTTTAACGAAGACTATGACGCAGAACGGTAAGCCCCCATCCGTCCCCAAGTATCGCCGAGGCGCTGGCCTTTCCGCCAAACTCCTCGTGCTGACCATCTTTTTTGTCCTCCTTGCCGAAGTGCTGATCTTCGTTCCGTCGATCGCCAACTTCCGCAATGTGTGGCTTCAGGACCGGCTCGCCGATGGCGAATTGGCCGTGGCGGCGTTGGACCCCTCAACCTATGGTCCGGATGCATCATCCAGCGATGCGATGATGCAGCAGGTCTTGTTGGAGACGCTGCAGGCACATGAGCTTGTTCTTGTCACCGACACGGCGCGGCTGATGCTGGCGCAGCGCACCGGCATCGATGGCTCACTGGTTGCCGATCTTGCCGTCGATGTGGGCGCGACCGCCTCGCAGCCTATGACCGCGATTGTCGATGCCTTTCAAACGCTGGTGGAAGGCGATCGGGTGCTGCGCATCTATGGCATGCCGGCGCTGCCCGATGGGCGGTTTGTCGAGGTGGTGGTCGAAGAGCGCCATTTGCGCGAGGCGATGCTGACATACTCGCGCAACATTCTCATTCTCTCCGTCATCATCTCGCTGATCTCTGCGGTGCTTGTTTATCTTGCCCTCAACGCACTGTTCGTTCGGCCCTTAAGACGATTGGATGCGGCGATGGCGGCCTTCGCCGACTCTCCTGAAGAACCCGGATCGGTCATTGTGCCCTCCGGTCGGCGCGATGAGCTGGGCAATGCCGAGATGCGGCTTGCCTCCATGCAAACCGATCTACGCACGATGCTGACCGAACGCCGGCGGCTTGCCGATCTCGGATTGGCGGTCTCGAAGATCAACCACGATCTGCGGAACCTGCTTTCGAGCGCCCATCTGCTTTCTGAACGCCTCGACATGATCGCTGATCCGCATGTGCAGCGGATTGCGCCGAAGATCGTCCGTGCCATTGATCGCGCCGTGTCATTCTGCGAGGCAACGCTTGCCTATGGGCAGGTGCGCGAGCAGGCGCCGAACCGCTCCACGTTCGCGCTTGCCCAATTGGTTGATGAGGCGGCCGAGTTTGCCGGGCTCACCGGGCACAATGCCGTGACCTTCAAGAACGCCGTCGACCCCGTCCTCGCCGTTCGCGTGGGTAAGGACAATCTGTTCCGTATCTTGCTCAATCTGATGCGCAATGGGCGCCACGCGCTGGAAGCCGCCGGTGCCGCTGAGCATCCGCTGACGCTTTCGATCTTTGCCGATATCGATGGCGAAGACCTCGTCCTTACCGTGGCCGACACAGGCCCTGGGATCCCCGATGCGATGCGCGAACGGTTGTTTCAACCATTCAAGGGCGATGCCGGGCGCGTGGGTAGTACAGGGCTTGGGCTGGCCATCGCCAAGGAATTGGTGGAGGCCGATGGCGGCACCATCGCACTTGGTAGCGACCTCGAAACCAAGGGTTTGGCGACCGAGAATGAAGGCCAGGAAAACGGATCGGACGGCCCTGGGGCGGTGTTCGTCATTACCCTTCCGAATGCCTGCGTCATGGAGGCGGCTTAAGCCTCAAAAAGCGTCGTCGCGCCCGCTTGCAATTGGCCAAACCTTGGGCTAATCGTGCGCGCCTTGCCGGGGCAGCGCTGACTGAAGCGCAAAGCCGCGATCTAGCACCGGTAGCTCAGCTGGATAGAGCACCAGACTACGAATCTGGGGGTCGGGAGTTCGAATCTTCCCCGGTGCGCCATTTCCAATAAATCTTTGAACCAGCTAATCGCGCCGCGCCCAGTTGCGCATAACGATGCCGACTGCTGACTGCACGCCGTCTTCCCTGGACAACTTTTCCGCCAAGCTATTGGCCTTGGCCCGTAGGTCGGCGCTACCGGTTATCTGGACAACGCCCTTGGCAAGCCGTTCCTCGTTGAGGCGGTTGCGCTTGATGGGTTGGGCGGCAACGCCAAGAGCAACGCTCAGGCGGCCCCAACCTGGCTGATCGCCGAAAAAGGGACAAATGAGGCATGGGACGCCGGCGTGAAAACCCTCAGCCGTTGTCCCGGCACCGCCATGATGCACGACAGCCGCCATGCGCGGAAAGAGCCAGCTGTACTGCACAGGTGGAATGGCGATGATGTCGGATCCACCATCAACATCCAGTTCGGCCCACCCCTGCGCAACTACGCCACGCTGCCCCGCCTTGCGTAGAGCGCCGCTGACAAGTCGGCCCAAGGCCTTGCCGTCCATGCTCGTCATGCTGCCAAATCCGACAAACACCGGCGGCGGACCGCTCTCCAAAAAAGTCACCAGTTCTTGCGGCGGGGAGAACTCTTCTGATGGCGGTAAGCGCAAGGTTCCGGTCACATGAGCGTGCGCGGGCCAGTCTTCTGGTCGGGGCAGAACCGATGGGCTGTGCGCATGGAGGACGGGGATCGTGCCGGCGCCGGGCGGAAACAAGACCGACCGCGCATCTTTAATGGGCGGCAACCCAAGTGACTCGTCGCGAACGCGCTTGGCGCACATGCCAAGAGCACCGAACGACGCATTGACCAGCCTGTAGGTCAGTCGATTGAAGCCCGGCACGTTGAGCGTCGGCAGACCCATGGCGGGGAAGGCATTGGTCGGAACGATCATCGGCTGAAGCGCGCCGAGAAACGCTGGAACACCCAGCTTCTCAGCCACATGGGCCGCGGCAAACAGCTTGGAATGAAAGATGATGGCGTCCGGCGTGAAAGACTGCGCCGCCGCCCAAACCTGGCGCATCAGTTCGGCGTTGATCGGTCCTGATCGCCGCGCCAGACGGATACCGGCCATCATCCGTCTGATAAGCCCAGCCCCACCCTCCATCATCGCGCGGCCGTCGGGCGTCTCAATGGCGGCCAGCGATTCGTCAGACATGGGAAAGAACGGCACGCCATGGCTCTGCACAAAGTCGGAGAAGCGATTTGAGGTGGCCAGAAGAACATCGCATTCAGCCGCCCGCAAGCCTTTGGCAAGGGCAAGGAAGGGCTCTACATCGCCTCGGGTTCCGTATGTGCAGATGAGTATCTTGCGCGGTTGTGCATCCATGCCCACGCGTTACCAAACTGGCCTAACGAAGGGAACGCACCCAAGCAACGGGCCGGTTGCGTACCATCGGTCTTGATAGACTGGCTCGTCGGCCGCGAAACCAACCAAGGCAGATGATTGGACCCGTTAACCTCTGCTTGCTAGGAACGTTCAAAACGGGACCAAACCCAAAACAACTTCACCGGCTGCGAGCATGCGATGACAACCATTCGTCTTCACCAGGGCGATCTGCCCAATCTTGATGCCTATGGCGCGCTGGTTGCGATCGACACCGAGGCGATGGGGCTTCATCCGCATCGCGACCGCTTGTGCGTGGTTCAGCTCTCACCAGGCGATGGCACGGCTGATGTGGTCCAGATTGCAAAAGGCCAGGAGCGGGCACCCAATCTTGAGGCGCTGCTTGCCGATCCAGAGCGGACAAAGATTTTCCACTATGCTCGGTCTGATATCGCGCTGCTGTTTCACACATTCGGTGTCATGACCACTCCTGTTTTCTGCACCAAGATCGCCTCACGGCTGACCCGCACCTTCACCGATCAGCACGGGCTGAAGGGCCTGACACGCGACCTGTTGGGAATTGACCTTTCCAAGCAACAGCAGTCGAGCGATTGGGGCGCGGCAATGCTGACGGAAGCGCAGCAGGCCTACGCCGCTTCCGATGTTTTGCATCTTCATGCGCTGAAGGAAAAGCTCGATGAACTTTTGGACCGTGAGGAACGCCGCGCCCTTGCTGAGGCGGCCTATACGTTCCTTCCCACGCGCGCCAAACTGGATCTGATGGGGTGGGGTGACAGCGATATCTTCGCCCATTCGTGACGGTGCCTTAGAAAGGCCCAAACGGCGATCCGCCTTTCAGGCCGCACAGCGACACTACCGGCGAGTGCGGCTGTTGCGGCGGTTAGTGCCCGCAGCCGGCGTTCTGGCTGTTTTTGCGGTGGTTGCCACCTGGTGGTACTCCACGGCACTTGCACCAGAGCTTCAGATAACAGACGTCACCGTCACAGCTGATGGCATCGCCATGGATGCGCCAGTGCTGCGCGGCGAGGACGATGCTGGCCGGCCCTATGTGCTGCAGGCCGTTGAAGCCTACCAGACACTTTCCACCAATCAGGTATTCACACTGCTTGATCTAACCGGTGAGCTGATGCTGGACGATGGCGAGCAGCTGGTGCTGCGCGCACCGCAGGCACGATTTGACAGTGCGACCGGTATGGCGCGTTTTGAAGAGGGCCAAGTTGAGATTACTTTGTCATCGGGCGGGCAGGCTTTTCTGGGCGTCACCGAGGTCGATCTTGATGCCGGCACAATTTCATCTGATGAACGCGTGGCCGTCGCCAGCGGAGAGGTCACGCTGGAAGCGGGCGGCATTCAGGCCTTTGACGCCGGAGAGAGGCTTCTGTTCACCGGCGGTGTAAGAATGGTTGTTCGACCCACAAGGCAAGATGGGCCTCGGCAAAACGGGTCAGGGCAACAAGGGACGGTGACCCAATGAGCGTGATGACAAAGCCAGATGATCGCCGTCTCAACAAACGCGGTCGGGGCGTGATTGCTGGCCTTTTAGGTCTTGTGATGTTGGCTCTCGCTCCTGTTGCGACCGGCTCGGCCCAAACCTTGGCCGATGGGCTGGGCGGTTTCACGCAGGCTTCGGACGATCCGATCGAGATCGAAGCCGATGCACTGGAAGTCATGGATGCCGATCGCGTCGCCGTCTTTCGGGGCAACGTCCTGGTCACCCAAGGCACGGCAACGCTGCGCACCGCCGAGTTGCGGGTGCACTATGAGGCCGGCGGGGATGGTGCCATCGGGCCGACCAGCAACCAGGGTCTACGTCTCTTGGAAGCCATGGGCAGCGTCGAGATTCGATCCGAGGATCAGTTTGCCTCTGGCAACCAAGCACGCTTCGATTTTCTGTCGGAGATCATTACCTTGTCTGGCAATGTGGTGTTGCAGCAGGGCGAAAACCTCGTGCGTGGCCAGCAGCTTGTCGTCGATCTTAACGCGCGCGAAAGCCGACTCGATGCATCACCTGCTTCAGGCGGTGGCCGGGTGACGGGCGTTTTCTCTCCCGGCGGCGGTTAGGGTCAGACCGGGGCATTATGGACGGGTCCAACAAACCTTTCGGGCGTATCGCACGCGCCGTGAGCCAGATGAAAGCAAAGGCGCTTGCGCTCGCTGACATCGGCCCGTTTGCGCCGCGTGACCCTGTGGAGCGGCTGGGCCGGCGCTTTGACCGCATCGTTACCGATGAGAAGAGCCGTAAATCGAACGGACAGGCGGCCAATGGCCATGCAGGGCCAAACGGCGCATCGAACGGTCATGATGCTAGCTCTGCGATGCCGGCGGCGCTGCCCAGCCATCGCGTTCTGGCCGGTGAAACAGGCGAGAGCATTCGTCTGCCGGATCATCCTATCGAAGCCGGCGCTCTGGTCGTCAACGGACTGCGCAAGGCCTATCGCGGGCGTGTGGTCGTGCGCGATGCCGGACTGACGGTGCGCCGCGGCGAAGCGGTCGGCCTGCTTGGACCCAATGGCGCGGGCAAGACCACAATCTTCTATATGATCACGGGCCTGGTGCTGCCGGATGCCGGCGCGATCCATCTGGATGGGCATGCCATCACCAGCCTTCCCATGTATCAGCGCGCACGCCTTGGGATCGGCTACCTGCCGCAGGAGGCCTCGATTTTTCGCGGCATGACGGTGGAGCAGAATATTCTGGCCGTCTTGGAACTGGTTGAGCCGGAGCCTGAAAAGCGCCGCGCCGATCTGGAGTCCCTTTTGGCCGAATTTCAGATCACGGCTCTGCGCAACACGCCAGCCATCGCCCTGTCCGGTGGTGAGCGGCGGCGCTGCGAAATTGCCCGCGCCCTGGCGAGCCGTCCAGCTTTCATGCTGCTTGATGAACCGTTTGCCGGGGTCGATCCCATCGCTGTCAGCGACATTCGCTCGCTGGTCCGCCACCTCACAACACGTGGCATCGGTGTGCTGATCACCGATCACAATGTGCGCGAAACCCTAAGCCTGATTGACCGGGCGACGATCATACACTCCGGCACCGTGCTGACCGAGGGCACGCCCGATGAGATCATCTCCAATGCCGAAGCAAGACGGCTTTACCTCGGCGAGAGTTTCTCGCTTTAGTCTTTTGTCAACCCTGCAAAATGCCCGTTGGCATGGTGCTTGCTTGGCGTAGCCGAAGCAGTTTACATCTCGGCACATGGGCATGTCGCCGAAACTTGTGCTGCGCCAAAACCAGCAGCTTGCCATCACGCCGCAGCTCATGCAGGCGATCAAGCTGTTGCAACTCTCTTCACTGGAGCTGTCCTCCTTCGTAGAGCGGGAGCTGATGCAGAATCCTCTGCTTGAGCGAGATGATGCAGATCGCGACCCCGCTGACAGCCTGCCGGCCCTGGCGACAGAAGGGCCCGAACCTATCTCGTCCAGCGATGATCCAGCTTCCGGCAGCGACGAACAGCGGCCGGACTGGACGTCCGATCAGCTAGAGGTGAGCGCGCAGAGCGTCGCTGACAATCTTGATACGGCCGCCGACAATGTGTTTCCGGAAGATGCCGGACCGCAGACGACCAACGGGCCATCCGATTTGGGATCTCTGCAAAACGCCGGCTCACAGATTGGAAACAGTAGTGCCGGGTCAGACGGCGGAGCGGATCTTGATAGCTATCTCAGCCGGGCCGTCAGCCTTCAAGATCACCTGACTGAGCAGCTGCATCTGGCTGTATCTGATGCGCGACAGCGTCTCATCGGCCAAATGCTGATCGATGCCATTGATGACAATGGCTATCTGCGCGCCGATGTTTCCGACCTTGCTACCCGCCTAGGCACCGGTGAAGGGGACGTTGAAGACGTTCTTGGTCTTCTTCAGACCTTTGATCCTTGCGGTGTCGGTGCGCGTTCTGTCGGTGAGTGCCTGTCCTTGCAGCTGGCCGACAAGAACCGCTTTGACCCAGCAATGGCGGCGCTAATGGAGCATTTGGACCTGGTGGCACGCCGTGATTTTGCCAAGCTGCGCAAGCTGTGCGGTGTCGATCAGGATGATCTGGTCGAGATGGTCGAGGAGCTGCGCGCCTTAGACCCCAAGCCCGGCCGCGCATTCACCGCGGCGCCGGTTGAGGCTGCTATTCCCGACCTTTTCGTTCAGGAATTGCCCGAAGGTGGTTGGGGCATTGAGCTGAACAGCGACACCCTGCCCCGCGTTCTGGTTAACCGGACGTACTATGCGCAGATCGATCGATCCTCGCTTTCCGTCGATGATCGCACCTATCTGTCCGAGCAGCTTCAGGCTGCCAACTGGCTGGTGAAGAGCCTTGACCAGCGCGCCCGTACGATCATCAAGGTCGGGGCTGAAATCGTTCGACAGCAGGACGGCTTCTTCGCCCATGGCGTGGATCATCTTAAGCCGCTGACCCTGCGCCAAGTGGCCGATTCCATCGAGATGCATGAATCGACCGTGAGCCGCGTGACATCGAACAAATATGTCGCCACACCGCGCGGGGTGTTCGAGCTTAAATACTTCTTCACCGCTGCCATTCAGTCCGCCGATGGCGGCGAGGCCCATGCAGCCGAAGCAGTCCGCCAGCGCATCCGCAAACTGATTGACGCCGAGGACCCGAAGAAAATCCTGTCCGCCGCCCAACTCGTCCAACTGCTGCGCAATGAGGGCATCGACATTGCGCGCCGAACGGTGGCCAAGTACCGCGAATCGCTCAAGATCGCATCGTCAGTCCAGCGGCGCCGGGAAAAACGGGCTGCCCTGCCAGCTTGACCGATGTTTGTGCAATTGGGGGCATCCCGCACCCGGAAATGCTTGGCGTAGCGCCGCTGACATGGCAGCTTTAGGCGAATGCGAGAAGGACCGCTTTTAGCGGCTTAGATTACAAGGAGTACCCTTATGACCCTGCGGATCACCGGCAAGAATATGGACATTGGCAGCGCGCTGCGCGGTCATGTTGAGGACCGCCTCGCCGACGCAGTGGCCAAGTACTTCTCCGGCGGCTACTCGGGCCACGTGACCATGGAGCGCGAGGGCTCTGGATTCCGCACCGACGCATCTATCCATCTTGATTCGGGTGCCGAGCTTCATGCATCTGGCATGTCGGTCGACCCGCACCAAAGTGCCGACCAGGCATCGGCCCGATTGGAAAAGCGCCTGCGCCGTTACAAGCGCCGCCTAAAAGATCATCACAGCGACAAGGCCGAACGCGCTGCTATTGCGGCAGCCAGCTATGTGACGTTCCAAACGCTCGATGGCGAGGACGATCCTGGCGAAGATTTCGCGCCGACGGTCGTAGCGGAAACGGAAACCGAGCTGAAAACGCTCACCGTGGCGAGCGCTGTGCTCGACCTTGATTTCTCCGGCGCGCCATTGGTCATGTTCAACAATGCCGGCACCGGCCGCATCAACGTCGTTTATCGCCGTTCTGATGGAAATATAGGCTGGATTGATCCGGTTGCGTCGGGTAACGCCACCCCCTGATCGGTTTTCAAGGATCAGGTGCCCGGGTGCTTGTCGCACCCGGTCGCCAGATAGGGAGCGATTATGGGAATGGACCTCAGCGATCTTGTTTCGCCCGAGTGTGTGATCGCCGGGCTGAAGGCGACGTCGAAGAAGCAGGCGCTGCAGATGTTGTCGGCCAAGGCGGCCGAAGTCACCGAACTGCCGGAGCGCGAGATCTTCACCACGCTTTTGGAGCGTGAGCGGCTCGGCTCAACCGGCGTTGGCCATGGCGTGGCCATTCCGCACGGGAAGCTAGCAGGGCTTGATGGAGTGGTGGGCATCTTTGCACGTGCCCAGCAGCCGCTCGACTTTGACGCTTTGGACGATCAACCAGTCGATTTACTGTTTTTGCTTTTGGCGCCAGAAGGTTCGGGCGCCGATCATCTTAAAGCTTTGGCACGTATCGCGCGTGTATTACGCGACGAAGTTCTGGCTGAAAAGATCCGTTCCACTGACCATGCCTCCGGTATTTACGCTGTTTTGACAGGTCAAAGCCAAGAAGACGCGGCGTAAACACACCTCAAGAAATTCAGGTAAAGCCTCGTTTACCTTTTTTGATGTTTGCCACCTTTGGTGGTGCAAGCCCTTCTATTGTTGGAATTTTCTTAGAGAAACTTGCTTAGCTTAGTTCTTCGGACAGCGCATTGCGCCAACGAGGTTGGGAAGAACGTTGACTAAGTTTGTTCCGCAGAAGACTGAAAGTGTCTTGAGGCGACGTTACGCACGTCGTTACCTGTCGGCCATGGCCCTTCTGGCCATCACCATCATGGTGGGCGGCTACCAGCTCAACCGCGTTCTTGAAGTGAATGCCAGGCAAGCTGAAGTCATTGATGTTGCCGGCGCTCAGCGGATGCTTTCCCAGCGTTTGGCCCTTCTGGCCGACCGGGTTTTGAGTGCACCAACCAGCTACCGATATACTCGTGCTCTGGAAGATCTGGAGCTTTCCGTCGAGCGCATGAAAGAGGGTCACGTTTTCCTGTCGCAAGGACGCGTCGGCTTTCCAGCACCGGCAGTCAGCACACCGGCATTGCAACATCACTACGATGCCGGCGGCGCGGGTCTGGGTCCATCGATGGCCGGTTTTTTGCGCGCCTTCGAAGAGTTTTTGCAGAATCCGGAAGGGTACCGCGAGAGCATTGAATTCCATCGCATCTACGCCGAGCGTAATCTGCTCGTCCTGCTCGACCAGGCAGTCGCGCTCCATACCCAGTTCGCGCAACGCGAGATCTCCCAGGCCATCCGCTTGCACGGCTTTTGGGTAGCGGCTGCCTTGGTGCTGCTTGTGCTGGAAGTCCTGCTTGTTTTCCGGCCAATGGGCCGTGATGCCGCCCAATCCGTTGCCCGGGTAAAGGCGGTTCTCGATGAGCGCACCGCGATGCTCTCGCGCGCGTTTCACATTGCCAAGCTTGGCCACTGGCACACCACGAGCGCGGATGCCGATCCTATCTGGCTGTCGCAAGAGCTGATCGACATGTACGGCATGGATCGCGAAGAGGGTTACGTGCCCCTCTCGGTCATCCAGGAAGGTGACATCGTACCAGAGGGCACGCCGATCGCCGAAAATGAGCAACACCAGGCGTTTCTGCGTACTTGGGAAAGCGGAGAGCCAACCGTCGCTCGGTCTGCCTACCGTAAGGAGAACGGCGAGATCATCGACATGCTGGTGCATATGGATGCCCAGCGCGATGCCAGTGGCAAGGTCGTGGCAGTCACCGGTGTGATCCGCGATGTCACAGATGAGGTGGCCGCTGAGCGCGCCTTGCGCGATAGTTTGGAAGAGATCGAGCGACAGAGCCGCGACCTCAATGAAGCCCAGCGTCTGGGCAAGTTGGCAAGCTGGCGCGTGCCCATCGATGGCACGATGATGGAGTGGAACAACCGGTGTTTTGAGCTCCTGGGATACGACCCGGACGTCTTCACGCCGACCGTTGGGAACATCAAAGATCTTTATGAGCCGCAGGCCCTCATTCGCCAGCGTGCCCTGAATGCCGAAGTGATGCGGACCGGCGAGCGTCAGAGCGGCGTTTTCCAGGTTCGACGCGGCGACGGATCGATGGCCGATCTAGACATTCGTGTGACGCTTGAACGTGATGGAGAGGGCAAACCTCGGGCGCTTTTCGGTACGATGCGCGATGTCTCGCAGGAAAAAAGCGCGCAACGCGAGCTTGAGGCATTGGCTTATCGCGATCCGCTTACCGGTCTTGCCAACCGCGCGTCGTTCACGCGCCAGCTTGATGTAGCGTGTGCCCTGGCTCAGGTGGGTGCGGACTCCGTGACCTTGATCGTCGCCGACCTTGATCAGTTCAAAGATGTCAATGACACGCTTGGCCATCAGGCAGGCGATGAGCTGCTGCGCATTGTCGGCGAGCGCCTCTCGGCGGTCGTCGATGACCATGACTTCGTGGCGCGCCTCGGGGGCGACGAATTTGCTATTCTGCTCTCAGAAACCGATGACACGGCGCGCATTCAGGATATTTGCGACGCCATCTTGAAAGCTATCGGAAAGCCTGCACCGCTGGCTGCCGGAACGGTTACCACCGGTGCAAGCCTGGGCGTGGCGATTGCGCCGAAAGATGCAACCGAGCCGGCCAGCCTAATGCGCTATGCCGATTTAGCGCTTTATGCCTCCAAGGAACATGGTCGCGGCCGGGCAAGCTTCTTCGAACCGAACATGAACGACGCCATGCGTGCCCGCGCCGAGTTGGTCAGCCGCATCCGCGTGGCGCTTCAAGACAATAAGTTCGAAGCGCACTTCCAGCCGCTGGTATCGCTGCAAGATGAACAGGTTGTGGGTTTTGAAACCTTACTGCGTCTGCCAGATCGCGAACGCGGATTCATTCCGCCGTCGGAGTTCATCCCGGTCGCCGAAGGCTCTCAGCTTATTGCCGACCTTGGCGCCTATGTCCTGCACGAAGCCTGTCATGAGGCACAAAGCTGGGTGAAAGCCGGGCTTGGTCGTCGCAAGGTTGCCGTCAACGTGTCGGCAGCGCAAATCTGGCACGGCGATCTTGAAGCGGTGATTGACAGTGCTCTGACCACGTCGGGATTGGACCCTCGGCTTTTGTGTCTTGAGGTAACCGAGACAGTGTTTGCGGGCGGCGCACTGGACAGGCTCCACGACCTTCTTACCAATCTGAAGGCCCAGGGCGTTGAGCTGGCGCTTGACGATTTCGGCACAGGCTACTCATCGCTTGGTTACCTCAATTCCATGCCGTTCGACATCATGAAGATCGACCGCACCTTTGTAGACGGCTCTGCTCATGATGCCGACAAACAGCAGATGCTGCGCGGCATTATCAGCCTCGGGCACGGACTTGGATTACGGGTTCTGAGCGAAGGCGTCGAGACCGCCGAGGACTTGGCGGTCGTTCGCGACCTCGGTGGCGATCTTGTTCAGGGCTGGTACTTCGGAAAGGCGCTGCCGGCGCCTCAGGCGCTTGCCGATGCAGCTGCAATAGATGCCAAGGGTCAGCTGGTGCCAGTGCTTGCAAAGGCCAGGCAGAAGCTGGTTCCTCAGGCGACCAAGACAACCCGTCGGAAGCAGGCCAGTCGGAAGATTGCCTAACACCTGGCTTGTCACAGGCCCTTAGCGGGGCTGACGGGACAGATCAGCAAGCGTTGGTCCTGGTCAAACAAAAACCCGCCCCTGGAGAACAGGGGCGGGCTCTTTGTTTGGCTTGGTCCGCAGCTAGCTAAAGTGCAGTCCTGAGATACAACAGCGTTATGCGGCTCGGACTTTCTGAAGGAAGTCGGCCATGGCATCGCGCATTTCGCTCGACCGAGTCTGAAGGCCGGTCAGCG
The DNA here is from genome assembly GCA_050043025.1 of Cohaesibacteraceae bacterium. GTDB lineage: Bacteria > Pseudomonadota > Alphaproteobacteria > Rhizobiales > MH13 > MH13. Next base: position 36,089 of record JBHJIX010000018.1, on the reverse strand, counting down.
CCGTGTTCATCTTGCCACTCATATCGCCCGTGTTGCCGGCTGCTTCACCAACCGCATTGATCGCCCCGGTCACGCTTTCGGTGCTTTCGGCTGCTTCGGTGATGTTGCGGGCAATCTCGCTTGTTGCGGCATTCTGCTCTTCGGTGGAGGCTGCCATTGCGGTGGTGCGCTCGGCGATGTCCTTCACCATCGAGGAGACAGACTCCGTTGCCTCAGTGGATTCCTCGGCCGCAACCTTCATTTCGGAAATCTGTGCGTCGATTTCCTCGGTCGCTTTGGCCGTTTGTTCGGCCAGCGCCTTGACCTCAGTGGCAACAACCGCAAAGCCCTTGCCGGCTTCACCGGCACGTGCAGCTTCGATCGTTGCGTTGAGGGCCAGAAGGTTGGTCTGCTCAGCGATATCGGTGATCAGCTTGGTGACGTCACCGATCCTTGAGACGACATCCTGCAAGCGGCCAACCGACTGATTGGTGCGATCGACCTGACCGGCTGCTTCGTGGGCAGCCTGCGACGTGCGGTGAACCTGCTGGTTGATCTCAGAGATTGAAGCCGTCAGTTCCTCTGTTGCGCTGGCAGCCGTGGAGACATTGCCACTCACATGCTGGGAGGAACCAGCGGCGCCTTCAGCCTGCTGGGTGGTATTGCCGGCAAGATTGGAGAGGTCGGAGGCCATGCTTCCAAGCTCATCAAGCTCGCCCGACATGGTCTCCGTGACAGCAATAACCGTCTTTTCAAATCCAGCGGCGATTTCTTCAAGTTCCGCCTTGCGGGATTCAGCGGCTTTCTGGCGGTCAACTTCGCTGCTCGCTTCCAGCTCCTGCGTACGCTTCATATTGTCGGCGAAGACACCCAGAGCGTCGGCCATCGCACCAATCTCATCACCACGAACACGGAACGGGATGGCAGCGTTAGCATCGCCGCTTGCCAGCACCTTGGTCGTGGCCGTCAGGCGACTGATGGGATTGGAGCTCATCAGGTGAATGAAGATGCCGAAGAGACCTGCCAGCAGGGTGATCAGAACACCGCCCGCCACCGTGATGGTCAGTCCAAGGTTAAGCGACCTTTCTTTCTCTTCCAGCCGGGCGGCGGCATGCGCCATAGCTTCTGATCCCAGCTGGTCGAAGCCAGAATAGACCGATGCCAGCAAGGCTTCGCCATTGCCTGTCAGTTCCATGGCGCGGGCAAGATCAACCGTCAGCGGGTCCCGCATAAGACGGAACTGCGCATGGGCGTGCTGGTTGAGCCAAGCCTGCCAGTAACCGCGCAACCCGGCCACTTGATCGCCGAAGCGCGCTTCGATGCTGTGACCCTCCTCTTCCAGCGCATCAAGATCGCCAAGGATTTGGGAGGTCAGCTGGTTGCTTCGATTGACGAGGGCTTGATCGCCGGTCGACACGAAGGTTCGCGCGGCCAGAATCTGGTCGAGCATGGCAACGCGAAGCTGTTCCACATCGCTTTGGAAATTGCTGGTTTGGAGAAAGACCTTGGCCTCGTGAATCGAGGCCCGCATGGCTTGGAAGGAGAACGCACCAGCCACCGCACTGATCATGGCAAGAGCCACAAAGGCGAAGGCCGTTTTCTTAGAAACGGAAATGTTGGAAATCATTGATCTGGTCCTTCGCGCGGGTTAGCTGCCGGCCCGGCGGCGCTGGAGTTCGGTCAGGTTGACTTCGACCGTGGCGGCGCCGATGGCCTGGGTACCGCTTTCATTGGGGATGGAAAGGTTGAGCTGGGCGCGCCAGATGCGGCGATCTTCATCCCATTCAGCCTCGTCAATGAACACGGCCTGCGGACCGTTGGGGAAAGTTTCCTGGAACTTGGCTTCGTCGCCCTGCCAATAGTCGCTGGTGACAGCGCTCTGACCGACATTCAGGCCAACGGCATCAACGATGAAGATCTCGGTGTAGAGACCAAGCGTGCTGGCTTGCATGCGCAACAGATAGGTCGACAACGGATTGGAAACGGTGGCGGCAATCAGCGGCTGGTCGTTGACCTCCCGCTCGGCTCGCCATTGTTGATCGAGCGCATCGATTTCCGCCTGGCCGAGGTTTCGATGTCGCTGGTTTTGCGCCTCAACCGACATGGAAACGATGGCATTGCTCAACCATCCACGTGTTTCCTCCACAAAGGCAGTGTCCAACAGTGCCCTTGGATTTGGCGCGATGCCTTGTGTCAACGCTGTTGAGCTTCCCCCCAGCACCATGAGGCCGGCAAGGAAGCCCGCTCTGGCAGCTTGCGTGATCTGCATATGTCCCAGTCTCCAGCGATCCGATCTAGCCCCCGTCCGGTCGGCAGACCGCCATGCCGACCTACGGAATTTCACGGAGACAATTGGTGATCGGTCTTACGAACGTCTTAACCAACACAGCCAGCTGGTTTGCGAGAGAACCAATCTTGCTACATCTTTAGGTTGGGTACTCGTGATGCGAGTTACTGGAAGAGATGCGATTTATAAGAGTATGAAATATTGTTGTATTCCAGTTGCTTATGCTTTCGCCTGCAACCTTGGCGTCCAATATTTCCATTTAAGCAAATTTTGAAATGATTTAGAACGATAGAGAAATAATGGTACTTCTGGTCCCGCCGGACCGATGAATTGATGGAAAGCTGATTGTAAGGCGGCCCAGGCGGCTCGCCTCGGGGTAGGTCGACACGCTCCTAATCCACGGGTGCCAGGCGTGGGTCAGGAGCTGATGTCTAAGCACGGCCGTTAGCGCGCGGCGATCGCCTCAATTTCCACGGTCGCCCCTAGTGGAAGGGCCGCAACCGCGATGCAGGAACGCGCCGGCTTGTGGTCGCCGAAAAACTCCGCATAGACCGCATTCACAGCGGCAAAGTCGGCCATATCGGTGAGAAAGACAACGGTCTTTGCAACGTCAGATGGGGCAAGGTTAGCCGCCGCCAGAACTTTGCTGAGATTGCTCAGCGCCTGTTTGGCTTGGGCCGCCGCATCGCCGCCAAGAAAGGTGCCCTCGGCATCCAGCGCGAGGCAGCCTGAGATGTAGGCGCTTTCCTTTGTCAGTGTGGCATGGCTGTAGGGGCCAACGGCGGGCGGTGCGCCGTCGGCGAGAAGCATTTCAACGGACATGCGAAGATCCTTTCAGAACGGACTAGAGGAGGAAGATGGTGCCGATGATGCCGGCGCCAAGAAGAAGCAGGGTCTGTGCGACGACCAACGCGATATGCCGGCCGCCAAGGTTGAGCATCGCCGCAACGGAGGTTTTGACCCCGAGCGCTGCAATGGCGGTGATCAGCATCCAACGGCTGGCTTCCACCAAGAAGGTGACCAACACCTGTGGCAACAGGCCGGTGGAGTTGATCAGCATGAAGACGACAAAGGCGATCACGAACAGTGGGATGCCGACCCGTTCCCCGTCGCTTCGCCGTGTAGCAACCTGGATCTGGATGATCACTAGCGTCTGATGAAGCACGCGCTGAAGCTTGGTCAGCGTGGCGATGTTGCCGGCCTCATCGCTGATCGAAAAGCCGGCGCCAACCACCTGCGCCACGTCGTGAACGGTGGCGCCGATGAGGAAACCGGCCTGGGCATCGTCAAAGCCGAGGGAGGAGAACAGGATCGGGTAGAGCACCATAGCAAGGGTGCTAAGCGTGGTAACCGCAACGACGGTGAACAGCGTGTCGCGTTCAAGCCCATCACGTTTGGGCATGACGGCCGAGATCGCCAGCGCTGCAGATGCCCCACAAATGGCCGTCGCGCCACCAGCCAGAATGCCGAAGGCCACCTTGCGCTTGAACAACGGGGCCAGAACAAATCCGCTGGCCAGGGTGAGGGCCACAAGCGCCAGAATGAGCGCGACCGGTTCCCAGCCCTGGCCTGTCACGTCGCTCAGGCTCAGCCGAAACCCGAGCAATGCAACGCCGATGCGCAACAGGCTCTTGGAGGCAAAGGTGACCCCGCCGGCGCATTGCGGGTGATCGACCAGAAAGTTGAACGCAATGCCTATGAGAAGCGCGAACAGCATGACGGGTGCGCCGTAATGCTCAGACAGAAAGCCGGCGCAAAGCGCGATGGTGACGGCCAGGGCGAGACCCCGATAGCCGTCCTTCAAAGGCATGAAAACGGAAAACACAAAGTGGCCTTGGCTTAGTCGGCGGCGGTCAGATCGAACTGCTCGTTCGGGAAGTACTTTTCCAACCGAATGTCGGCCGTGCGGGCATGGCCTTCCATGCCTTCAAGCCGCGAGATGCGCGCTGTTGCCTCCGCAACAGGACGAGCGCCGTTACGGGTCGCACGCTGCCATGTCACGGTCTTCATATATTTGTGCACCGACAGCCCGCCTGTGTAACGCGCTGCTCCAGAGGTGGGCAGCACGTGGTTGGGTCCGGCTGCCTTGTCACCAAAGGCCACCGTCGTCTCCTCCCCGAGGAAGAGCGAGCCGTAGCTCTGAAGCCGTGCCAGCCACCAGTCAAGGTCCGCGCATTGCACATGCAGATGCTCTGGCGCGTACTGATCCGATAGTTCCGCCATCTCTTCCCGGTTGCCGCATACAACCACCTCGGCATAGTCACGCCAGGCGGCCTGCGCATTCTTGGCGTTGGTCTCCGGCAGTTCAGCGATGAGGCCCGGCACCAGGTTCATCACGGTTCGACCGAAAGCCTCGCTATCTGTCACCAGCCAGACCGGCGAGTTGTAGCCATGTTCAGCCTGACCGACGAGATCCCATGCCACAAAGTGCGGATCGGCACTGGCATCGGCAAGAACCATGGAGTCCGTCGGGCCGGCGAACATGTCGATGCCAACGCGCCCAAACAAAAGACGCTTGGCTTCGGCTACGAATTGGTTGCCTGGCCCGACCAGAATGTCCGCCTTGGGCAGGTCAAACAGGCCAAACGCCATGGCTGCGATGCCCTGCACGCCGCCCATATTGAGGATCGCATCGGCGCCGCAAAGATCCATCGTGAAGAGGATGGCGGCGGGAATGCCTTCGCCGGCCTTGGGCGGAGAGCAGGCCGCGATATGCTGAACGCCGGCCACCTTGGCGGTGGTGATGGTCATGATGGCTGAGGCGATATGGCTGTAGCGCCCACCCGGCACATAGCACCCCGCGGCAGAGACAGGGATTTGGCGCTGGCCAGCTGTCAGCCCCGGCACGACCTCAATCGCGCACTCGCCAATCGTCTCCTTCTGCGCTTCGGCAAAGCGTCGAACATTGTCATGGGCAAAGCGGATGTCGCTTTTCAGCTTCTCTGGCACACGGGCGATGGCGGCGTCGATAGCCTCTCGGCTTACGACAATGTCGCCATTCCAATTGTCGAACTGTCGGCAATAGGCGGCGGCAACCTCATCGCCGCCTGCCTCGATCGCCGCCAGCATTTCCTCGACCGTCTGCTGAACACTCGACTGGTCCATCTCGGCCGTTTTCAGGGCCATCTTCAAATAGGTCGTGGGCATGAAAGAAGCTTCTCAATCCTAACGCTTCAGGTCAGCGCGGCGGAACGCGCCTTGCACGATGCGATCGATCACCATGGCAACGAAAAGGATGGCAAAGCCGCCCAGAAGGCCTGGACCTTTCGCGGCGAACTGAAGCGCCTCCAGGATCACTTGGCCAAGGCCACCACCACCGATCAGCGAGATGATCACAACCATTGAGAGACACATCAGGATCGTCTGGTTGACGCCTGTCATGATGGAGGGCAGCGCCAGCGGTATCTCAACGTCACGCAGGATCTGCCAGTTGGACGCCCCGAAAGCGGAGGCTGCTTCCTTGATCATCTCTGGGACGCCGCGAACACCAAGCGCGGTGAGGCGGATGACCGGCGGCATGCCGAAGATGATGGTGGCCAAGATCCCCGGCGGGTTGCCGGTTCCGAAGAACGCAATGATCGGTATGAGATAGACGAAGGCAGGCAGGGTCTGCATCAAGTCGAGCACTGGCTCGGCGATCCTGTAGGCCCGCATCGATTTGCCGAACCAGATGCCAAGCGGAATGCCGATGATGACGCACAGCACCACGGCCGCCCCGACGAGCGCCACCGTTTCCATGGCGATTTCCCAATAGCCAAGGAAAGCGATGTAGGCGAGCGCAGCAGCCGTGAAAATGGCAACGCGCGGGCCGGCGGAGCGCCAGGCGATGACACAGATAACGATCATGACCACCGGCCATGGCGTGCCCATCAGGGCGAGCGAAACCGTGTCGAGAACCGACCGTACGCCGAAGACAATGCCATCGAAGGTGCCAGAACCCGCCATGGCCGCTGCGTCGATCCGGTCTTCCAGCCATCGCGCCGTCCCGGCGTAATGGTCAGAGTTGGCCGGGAAGGCGGTCAGAAACTCCGGCACGTTCTCAATGGTGAAGCGGTAGACGGTTAGCGGCATCACCGCCAGCATCAGAACAACGCCAAAAGCAACGTTCACGGGCTTGATGCCTGAGGGAACCCGCTCGGGCGTCACCCGCCAGTTGGTGTACTGTTTCTCATAGGCAATGTTGCTCCAGATGCCCTGTGCAATGCGCAGTACCAGCAAGAGAAGAAGGCCGCCGATAAGGATCATCGTTGCATCGGCAACAGCAGCCTCTGCCGTCTCGCGGCTTCGTTCGGCCGCGCGCATGAGATTGTTGCCCAGCGTTTCGAACCGCGAGCCATCCTCGCCAGCTGCAACAGCGGCGGCTGCGCGATCAAGAAACTCTTGTGCCCGCGTCTCCTGGCGGACTGCCTGTTGCAAACTGTCCGCACCCAATTCGCCCCATGTCCCGCGTCCGATCTGGACCAGGGCAATGATCTCCAGGATGAGAAAACCCCAGAACATGCCCCACACACCACGGGCGGACGACCAAAGTGGACCGAGAAGCGCTGCGGCCCAATTGAAGGTGAGCGGTACGCCGGACGTCGTGTCGTGGATCTTGTGGAAGGCGCGCTGATAGTAGCTCGCATTGCGCTCGACGAACTCGGTGATCGACGCGTCGAGCTCGGCGCGATCGACTTCCACATCGGCAACGGCTGAGGCAACGCGGGGCTGCATGGGCTGGGCGTGAAGGACTTCGTCTGCCATCGGTAACCCCTATTTGCCGCCTTGGATGCCGCGCAGAAGCGTGGCTTTAGATATCGTGCCGACGGCCTCGCCCCGTTCGGTGATAACCACCGGATGCGAACTGCCGACGGAAAGGTCGATCAGTGCATCAAGATCGGTTTCGCCGTCGGCCCGTGGCGCCTGCGCAAGACCATTGGTCAGTCCCGCGCCGTTGAGCGGTTCCATGATCGTGTGAGCTTTCACTAACTTCAGGCGCGAGATGCCTTGCACAAACTCACGCACATAATCGTCGGCCGGCTCGGTGACGATTTGTTCGGGCGTGCCAATCTGAACGATGACGCCATCCTTCATGATGGCGATGCGGTGTCCGATGCGGATCGCTTCATCGAGATCATGGGTAATGAAGAGCGTCGTCTTCTTCAGCTCAGAGACCAGCGCCGAGAACTGGTCCTGCAATTGCAGGCGAATAAGTGGGTCGAGCGCGGAAAAGGGCTCGTCCATCAGGAGAATTTCAGGGTCTGAGGCGAGCGCTCGGGCGATGCCAACGCGTTGCTGCATGCCGCCGGAAAGCTCGCGCGGCAGACGGTCTTCGTAACCGTCCAGGTTCACCAGCCCCAGCGTGTGGTCGGAGATGGCCCAGCGCTTGGATTTCGGCACACCGCGGATTTCGAGAGGATAGGCCACGTTGTCGCGAACGGAGCGATGCGGCAGCAGTGCCATGTGCTGGAACACCATCCCGATATGGCGTGAGCGCATGGCGCGCAGTTGCGCCGGCCCCATGGCGCTCACATCCTCACCCAGGACCTTAATGGAGCCTGCGGTCGGGTCGATCAGGCGGTTGACGTGGCGAACCAGCGTCGACTTGCCGGACCCCGACAGGCCCATGATGCAGAAGATCTCACCGCGAGCCACCGAGAAGCTCGCATCGCGCACACCGATCACGGTGCCAAATTCGTTCAGCGCATCGGCTTTGGAAATGCCATGAGATGTGGCGGCCTCGACGGTCTCAGTGGCTCTGTCACCAAAGACCTTCCAGACATTGGATAGTTCAACAACGGCTTCAGACATCGTCTTAGCGCTTTTCTTGGGAGGGCGATGCGCCTGTTCTAGCACCGCAAGGCAAACGGGTCGGCAACTGAGTGCGCGACACCATTAGGAGAAAGGTGCGGGCAGCGAACGATAAATCTCCGCTGCCCGCCCGAGGCATTAGTTGAGAAGCCAGCTGAGAACGACCTCTTCGTTCTCATCGACCCAACGGCGAGCAAATTCGGCCGCGTCTTCGCTCTGAACGCTCAGAGCAAAACCCATCTCGCTGATCGCCGCTGCCGGCATCTGGTAGGCATCGAACATCGCGGCGACTTCCGGATAGTCGCTGCGCACGCTTGCAGCATAGTGCAGGTGCAAGGTCGCACCCTTCCAAGCCGTCGATGCTTGCGAGTTTTCTAGCCAGGCCGGGTCATCCGTCGGCTGGATGATCGTCCAAGTGTCCGGATCGTGCGCCGGCTCGTCTAGGACCGTCAGATCGTAGGCGACGAAGATGAAGTGCGGATCATAGCAAAAGCCGATCCATGGTTCATTGGCGGCGACAGCGGTGCCGAGCGCACCCCAAGCGACCGACCCGTCGTACTCTTGAAGGTCCATTACTTCGTCATAGCCATAGGAGCGGGCACGGATGCGCTCGATGCTGGTGGAGGCCCAGCCCGGTGCACCGATCCACACTTCCGGCGTACCGTTGCCGTCAAAATCGAAGATCGCCATCTTCTCAGGATCGGTCAGATCTTCGATGCTGGTGATGTTGTACTCTTCGGCAATGTAGGTCGGCACGCACATGCCCTGCACAGCCTGCACGGGATTGTTGTTCATCACCACCGACTCGTTCTCGATGACATACTGGTTGTGCAGGTTCACCTGGTTGGGCATCCAGACCTCTGGATGAAGGTGCATGGATCCTGAATCCATCGCCTCGAAGATAATCGGGTTGGTTCCGTTCTGCAGTTCGACCTCCAGGCCGAAATTGTCTTCAATCACCACTTTGAGGATGTTGGCAGTGGCATTGGCGGCCGGCCAGTTCGGCACGCCGAGCACCAGGTCTGCTGCGGATGCGACTGGCACGGCGGCCAGAGCGCAAACGCTGGCGGCCAGGGCCGTCTTGGACACGGATTTCATCATTCTGCTGCTTCCCTTGTTATCGGACCGGGTTGGTTTTGGGAGATGGACGCGCCCGGTCGACGCGCGGCCTTATGAAAACGACCATCGGGTCGTTCCTCATGTCTGGAAAAAGCGACGGTGGCGTCGACAAGCACATCGACGCTGTCGATCACCGTAACCTCGCCAGCGATGGTGTCGGCAAGCAGCGAAAACTCGCTGCACCCAACAAGAACAATGGAGGCGCCGGCGCCACGCAGTTGGTGGGCGACACGCGAGGTCATCTCAAGCGCTTCCCGATCGGCGGCATTGCGCTTCAACAGACGAATGGCCGCCAGCAAGCCCTCCTGGTCATCGGCGTAAACCGGGGTCAGGCCGCGCTCTGAAAAGGTGGCTTCAAAGATGCTCGCCTGTTTGACGGCTGGCGAAACCAGCATACCGACAGCGGCACCAGGCGCGCGGGCCGCGAGTGCATCGGCTGCCAGATCGATCATCGACAGAAACGGAACCGATACGCTTGCCGCAATCGCCGGCGCGTAGGCGTGGGCTGTGTTGCACGGCATCACAAGCGCTTCCGCGCCCACCGATTCCAGCCGCTTCGCCATGGCACAGAGAGTTGGTGCTGGGTCCTCACCCGTACCTTCAATGAGTGCGGCAATGCGCGAGGGCACTTGCGGGTTTTGATCAACAAGAAGCGGGATGTGGTCGGCATCGTCGTTGGCCGACACGCCAGCAAGGACGCGCTGCATGAAGAGGATGGTGGCCTCCGGCCCCATGCCGCCCAAAACACCCACGCAACGCTTCACCATCCCACCCATCATCTGGTTCCTCACGCGGCTGCCATCGTCTCGGAAGCCGCCTCAACAATGTGAGCGGCGATGAGGTTGCAGTCAGCGATTGAGAAGGTGAGCGGCAGGCGCATATCGAAAAGCCCTGCCAAGATGGCATCGGTTTGTGGAAGGTTTTGGCGGGCCATGTAGCGCCAGCTTGTATGGGCCGATGTGAAGGCCACCGGCTCTTCCGCGCCGGGCCATTTCAGCTCCACACCGCGCGCCGCCACTGCCGCTAGAAACGCCATAGCGTCCTGGTTCTTGAAGCCGGGGATCAGGAACTGAATGGACGAGCCGACAAAGAACTCTTCGGCCGGGCGGTTGGGCAGTGTGATGAGCGGTTGGGCCCTGAGGCTTCGCTCAACGGCGGCATACCGCTCGTTCCAACGGGCGATTGCATCCTCCAGATTGGCCAGTTGTGGTCGGAGAATGGCCGCGCGCATATTGTCCATGCGCGCCGACATGTTGGGCGTCTCATATTTGATGTTGGCATAGACAGATGCGTCCGGACCCGCGCCGTGCCGATCGAACATCATGTAAGAACCGGAGAGCATCGTCGCGCGGGCCATAAAGTCGGCGTCATCCGAGGTAAGGAGCCCACCTTCGCCTGAGTTGATGTGCTTGTAGGTCTGGCTGGAAAAGCAGCCTGTCAGGCCGAAACTGCCGGACTTCTTCCCACGCCAGGCAGCGCCCATCGTGTGGGCGCAGTCTTCCAGCACGGTGAGGCCAAGACGACCAGCCAATGCTATCAGCGCATCCATGTCACACAGATGCCCGCGCATGTTGGAGAGCATCAGCACCTTTGCGCGGGATGCTGTTGCCTTCTTTTCCAGATCATCAAGATCGATCACCAAATCGTCGGTTATCTCGACCAGCACCGGCTCGGCGCTAACGCCGGCAATGGCGCCGGGAACCGGTGCAAGGGTGAAGGCGTTGGTCAAAACCTTGTCGCCCGGCTTCACGCCGGCGGCGCGCAGTGCGATCTGCATGGCCTGGCCACCTGAGGCGACTGCCAAGCAATAGCGCGCGCCCTGCCAGGCGGCGTATTCGCGCTCCAGAAGAACCGTTTCGGAATCTTCGCCGGGAAGCGTGTTGTAGCGATGCAAGCGGCCTGTGCGCATCACATCGACCGCGCCCGCGATGCCCTCGCCAGGAATGGGCTCCTGCTGCGTGAAACTGCCGCGGAAGGGTGGGCGGGCGACCATGGTGCTTGCTACTCCGCAGCCTCAGCCATGGTCGTCTTGGAGAAGAAGGCATCATAACCAAACAGCGCCACCGAACCACCGGTGTGCAGGAAGACCACGCGCTCGCCCTTCTTGAACCGGCCTTTGCGGATGTAATCGATCAGGCCGGCAGCGCCCTTGCCGGAATAGACCGGGTCGAGAAGGATACCTTCCAACTCGGCGAACATGCGGATGGCCTCCAGCGTGTCTTCGCGCGGCAGGCCGTAACCCTCGCCAACATAGTTGGTGTCCGCCCGCACATCCTCTCGGGCGATGAGATCGGGAATGCCCATTTTCTCGGCCGTCTTGCAGGCGAGGTCATAGACCATCTGCTCCTGCTTGGGCTGTGGGGCACGGGTTCCAAATCCCAGAAGGGGGATGCCGGCATTGAGAGCCTTCAGGCCCACGACCAAGCCGGCTTGGGTGCCGGATGAGCCAGTGGCGTGGACCAGATGATCAATGGCGAGGCCGCGATCATTGGCCTGCTGAACAAGTTCGATGGCGCAATTCACATAGCCAAGAGCACCGGCGGGGTTCGATCCGCCACCTGGAATGACGTAGACCTTCTGGCCATTGGCACGTGCAGCGTGAGCGGCCTTGTCCATCTCGCCGGGCATGTCGTGACCGCCAGGATACTTCGCGGTCGTTGCACCATGCAGATGGTCGAGCAGCACATTGCCATTGTCGTTGTAGTTTCCGTCGGCGTAACCGGTCCGGTCCTCCAGTAGCACGTGACATTTCATGCCCAGCTTGGAGGCGAAAGCAGCTGTCTGGCGCGCATGGTTGGACTGCGTGGCGCCCTGCGTCATCACCATGTCGGCGTCCAGGGCTTCGGCTTCAGCCATCAGGAATTCAAGCTTGCGCGTCTTGTTGCCGCCGGTCGACATGCCTGTGCAGTCATCGCGCTTGATCCAGATTTCTGGACCGCCCAGTTCCTTGCTCAGCCGCTCCATAGGCTCCAGCGGTGTTGGCAGATGCGCCAAAAAAAGCCTCGGGAAGCGTGCCAGATGCATGGTTGGTCCTCGTCTTCAACTTGCAGGAGCCTACTGTTGCCGACGAAAAAACCAGATGCAAATTCGAAATTGGCGAATTAAGTTTCGCAAAATGCAACTTATGAGGTTTTTCCATGCGTCTGGAGTGGCTTGAAGACATTCTTGCGGTAGCCGACACCGGGTCCTTCACGGAAGCCGCTGAGCGTCGGCATCTCACCCCTTCGGCCTTTTCAAGGCGGGTCCAACAGATCGAAACGCATCTTGGCGTGGAACTGTTCGACCGGACGCGCAAGCCCATCCAGCTCAAGCCGACAACAGACGAAAATAAGTCGGAGATTGCCCGTCTTGTGGGGAGTCTGCGGCAGCTTTCCAACGACCTGCAGCGTGCCAGCCGGCTGTCCGGCAACCGAGTGGGTATCGCCAGCCAGCATGCGCTCACCGCCGCACTGACACCGCGCATCTTGCGCATTCTGCAAAGTCAGAACACCGAGCTTTATGTTCGCCTACGCTCAGCCAATCTGGACGATTGTTACAGCCTGCTCCTGTCCCGGCAGGCCGACCTCGCCTTCCTTTATGATCTGCCGGACAACCGGCTTGGGCAGGCGGCCGATTTCATCCGGTCCATGCGGCTAGGCGATGACCGGTTGATCCCTGTCTTCTCTGCGGCTGACAAAGACCTCTTGAACGCACGCTATGCCAAGGGCCAGCTGCCGGTGATCGCCTATCCCAACGATGTGTTTTTGGGCCAGGTGATGGACCGCACAATCCTGCCGCGTGTGCGCAGCCAGGTCGATGTCATTCCACGTGTTGAAACGGCGCTGACCTTGGCTGCCCAGGAGTTTGCGGCGGCGGCCATCGGTGTTGCCTGGGTCCCTCGCTCGCTGGCTTCCAACGATCTGAAGGCAGGCCGCCTGCAGGATCTGTCTGCGACCCTACCGACCGCTCAGCTCAGCATCACTGCCGTCGGTCTGAAAGAGCATACGACCGAGAGCGAGGATATGATCTGGTCGCTTCTTGAGACACTGCCGGAACTCAGCACCGAAACGGACTGACGATCCGGAGTACCGCGTCGAAAAGGCCGGGCAGCGCGAACTACCCGGCCTTTCTATCTTACGAGCCGTAGCCAACCGGCAGGTCGCCGCCTGCGCTCCATTCCGCCCAGGACCGGTGATAGACGCGCACGCGCGGGTAGCCGAGAAGGCGCAGCGCCACATAGCTGTGCGAAGAGGCGAGGCCGACCTGGCAGTGGATCACCACGTTGCGATCAGGCGTTACGCCATGCGCGGCAAAATGGGCTTCGAGTGTCGCCGCATCCCAATAGAGCTTGTTCTCATCGAGATTGAGCGCCCATGGCACGTTGACCGCCCATGGAATGTGCCCGTCTTCATACATTGCAACTGGTCGCACATCGACGACCACCGTTTCGGCATCGTCTTGATGGCGCAGCAAATAGTCAGCTGTCGCCTGACGACGCGGCATTGCTGATGGCACGAAGTGGCGCGGTGCATAGCCGGTCGCCTCGGTCGTCAGGTCGCCGCCGGCGGCCGACCAAGCAGTGAGACCACCATTGAGCAGCGACACATTCTGGTGACCGAGATATTCCATCAACCAGAACATGCGCGCAGCATGGAACCCACCGCGATCATCGTAGAGAACGACGCGCGTGCCAGCATCGATGCCAAGCTCGCCGATCATTGCAGCCAGCTCGGTTTCCGGCTTGAGGGCACCTGTAACCGGCGCTTCGGATGCCACGACGGCGTTCGGATCAAGATGGCGGGCGCCCGGGATGTGCCCATTGTAGAAAGCTTCGGCCGGTCGGACATCGACAACGGCGATACCAAGCGTGTCGTAGATGGTGCGGCTGGCATCCACATCCGGCTGTGTGATGGGAAGCAGTTCCTCCACCCACATGAGAAGGTCGGGGTTGGCGTACTCGTTGGTTACGGCCTGGGCGAGGTTTACCTTGCCTTGCAGGGTAACTGCTCCAACGGAAAGCGCAGCAACGGCTGTAAAGGCGCTGCCGACAAAGCGGCGGCGTGTGAGATCAGATTGCATGGGAAACTCCATTGACAAGGAAGCCGGGCGCCAGCTTTGCTTGGCACCCGGTCAGCTTTGAGATTGGAAGACGGGAACGCCCTCAGGGCTGCGGAATGATCCGCAGATAGGGGCGCGGTGCGACCCAACCCTCGGGGAAGGCCTTGCGCGCTTCCTCGTCGGAAACGGCCGGCACGATGATGACCTCGTCGCCGTCCTGCCAGTTGGCTGGTGTCGCCACTTTGTGACGGGCGGTGAGCTGAAGGCTGTCAATCGTGCGCAGGATTTCCATGAAATTGCGCCCTGTCGTCATCGGATAGGTGATCGTCAGCATGATCTTCTTGTCCGGGTTGATGATGAAGACCGAACGCGCCGTGGCATTGTCCATGGCGGTGCGGCCTTCAGAGCTGTTGCCCGCATCGGCCGGCAGCATGCCATAGAGCTTGGCCATCTTTAGTTCGGGATCCTCGATCAGCGGGTAGTTGGGAGCAATGCCCTGCGTTTCGGCGATGTCATCGGCCCATTTGTGATGGGAGCTGACAGGGTCGACGCTGAGACCGATCACCTTCACGCCGCGCTTATCGAACTCAGGCTTAAGCTGCGCCATCGCACCCAGCTCGGTCGTGCAGACCGGCGTGAAATCCTTCGGGTGGGAAAACAGAACGCACCACTGATTGTTGAGCCAGGCGTGAAAATTAATTGGCCCTTCGGTGGTCAAGGCGTCGAAATCGGGCGCTATGGCGCCGATGGATAAAGGCATGGTCTTTCCTTCAGGTTCGCACAAATAGGTCTCGACCGTGGACGCCAAAAGGCGCACGTCGCAGCCGATGGGACGCGTCTAGAGCCGTCCCAGCGAGGAGACCTGAAGGACTTCGGAAAGTTTGCTGAATTCACCGTTAGGCCAGCCTGAGCCGGCGGGTGCTACTCAGCCTTGATGCGGGTCAGGCTCTTCCTGAAGCGCCTGTCGTCCATAGCTGGCTGGAAAGACGGTTCGGTCGTAACCCAATCAAGATGGCGCCACCCCAGATCGACAATGTCTTCAAAAACCGAAACAGCGCGATCGATATCGCCGGCCGAGGAGTAGGCTATCGCAGCATAAAACCGGCATGGCGAGCGGGCTGGCCCCTGGGCTTCCACCGCCTCCAGCGCTTCCTCATGACGGCCCAACAGGGATAGCACCGGACCCAACGTGTGTTGGGCACGTGGTTCGGTTGGGTCGAAGGCCAAACGAGCTTGAATGCGAGCCAGGCAAGCCTGGGCATTGCGTCGTCCGCGTGCGGGATCAAAAAACATCGCTGCCCGGGCACCAAAGAAAAGCGAACGGAAATCATCTTTGTTCAGGATCGCTGCGCGCTCGGCGAGGGCAGTTGCGCTGCGATACTCCCGCGCCACAAACAGCGCGCGCGCGCCAACCATGCGCAGATCGTCGTCCTGCGCATCGAGGGCGAGGCCACGCTCCAGCGCGGCGCGCATTTCATTCACATTGCCGTAGGCCCCGTGCGCGAACGCCAGCCCAGCGTATCCGGCTGCCAAGTCGGGCCGCAAACGAATGGCCTCTTCGGCTTCCAAAAAGGCGCGCTCCAGCCCGCGCGCATCGTTGCGTTGGTAGAGCCAGCGAAAGCAGAGCGCGATCGCATACTCCGCGTGGGCAAAGGCATAGTTGGGCGCATACGCAACTGCCTCCGCCGTCAGAATCTCTGGCAGGCACACCACGTCGTCCCCGCCATGGATCAGCGCGTTGCGCGCATCCATGCAAAGCTCGTAGGATTTTAAGCTGAAACAGTCCGTTGCTCGCGGCGGACGGATGTCCTGTGCCATGGGCCCCGACGCGACCCGCGCCACCAGCCGGTAGCCATATTTGGGAATGGTTTCGATGATCTGGTCCGGGCCGCGCGAGTCGCGCAGGATGCGACGCGCCTCGGTGACGGTTTGTGACAAGCTCTCATCGCCCACCACGACATCCGGCCAGATGGCATCCATCAGTTCGGCGCGGGAGATTGCTTCACCGGGACGGCTGGCAAGCGCTTGCATCAACGTAACGGCGCGTGGGCTGAGCCGGGAGACCGTATCCCCATCGGTCACCGAACGGGACGCCACATCGATCCGCCAACTGTTGATCATGAACATGCGTCCAAGATCTTGGGCAACTGGCCCGACGCGGCGGCTGTTTGCTCGCCGTTGTGGGTCGGTGTTGGCCGGCAGAAGAATGTGCTGCGACATGGTCGAAGCCTTGGTCTAGCTCAGGCAAAAAGGAGGAGCCGGTCGGTAGACAATGGCCAACCCGGCAAGGTGCGGTGGCCTAATGCAGACGGTCGAAAGAGTGAAATCACTTTTTCTCGATCAGAAACATCATAGCCTTATCTTGCTCTGCTGGGACAACACGGCGGGATGATGTCGAAGCCCAGCCATTTTGATGGCGGTCGACGAACAAACATGCATGGTGATCGGTGTGCACCAATCGACTCCCCTCCCGATTCACGGCAGAGGTGCTCGCGCCGGCCTGCCACCTATCTAGGAGCCAACGACCGAATGAGCGAACTCGCCTTTACCCCGCTCATGGCAACGGTGCTGTTCGTCCTGTCGTGCCTTTTTGGCTATCGCTATCGCCGCGTTTGGAAGGCCGGCGGGCCAAAATGGCAGCTCTGGCTTTTCGGCCTCCTGACAGCAGGCGGACTGATGGCGCTTGGCTTCATCCCACTGGCGGTGCCGGGTTGACCGGATAGCTTGCGGCTAGCCCACAACGAGTTGCTTGAGCTGCAGCGCTTCGTGTTCCACCTCGGCAAGTCGGTAATTGACCACGTCACCGATGGTGACCATGCCCACCAGCGCTTCATTCTCAACCACCGGCATGTGGCGGAAGCGTCCATCCCTCATGCGCTTGAGAACGGAAACCAGGTCATCCCCCGGTTCGCAGGTGACGACCTTGCGGACCATGATTTCTTCAACCAGCTTCGGCAGTGTTTGGCCGGGCGTGTCGGCCAGTTTGCGGACAATGTCACGCTCAGAGAGGATGCCGCACAAGGTCCCGTCGGTTTCGGTCACCACCAGCGCGCCGATACCGTTGTCGCGCAAAATCTCGACCGCACGGCCCAGCGTGTCTGACGGGCTGATGGAAATGATGCCGCCGCCTTTGGTCCCCAAAAGAGCGCCAACCGTCATTTTGGCCGACGAGAGATTGGTCGACTGCGTCTGACTCAAGGTCTTGTTCTTCTTGATTTTGTCCTGCCGCATTGGCGCTTGATAAGACGCTGGCATCCGCTTTGTCTCCCGTACAAATGATCCCGTTACCTCGCGACTCTAGCAAAAAACCAGAGATCTGAAACAAGGCTCTAGGATGAATTTGGAAGTTTTCGCGAGTTCGTCCAGGTGCTTTGGCGGACGCCGGCGCTGTTAAACCTTGGCCGTATCCACGCTGCGTAGCATCTTCTTGGCCCTTGGGCATTCAAGGCGATCACGCAATGGGCTGTTAGGATCAATGTCCTTGTGACAGACCAGGCACTGATCGGCATCGCCAATCGCGTTCAGGCCGCCGCAGCTGCCCTTGATGGTCCGCCCCATCAAAAGGACACCCAAGGCCATTCCCAGCATGACCGTCAGCAGCAAGGCAAACGCGAACAGAAATGTGGCCATCAGTGTGGCGTCCTCTTCAAAACTTTCAAGCGGTCAGCGCTTCAAACTGCGAGCTTGACCATGTGTTGAACTGAATGTCGGTGCTTTGGCCATCACGTTCAACAAACAAAACCGCGACATTGTGTTCGTCGGCGATCTCAAGCCCACGCTCCCGGCCCAGTATGAGCATGGCCGTGGCCCACGCATCAGCAAGCATCGCATTATCCGCCAACACGGTTGCTGACGCCGTTTTGTGGGTGATTGGCCGGCCGGTTGCCGGGTCGATAATGTGGGAGAACCGCTCCCCGTCGCGCTCAAAATAGTTACGGTAATCGCCAGAAGACGCCAGGCCCAGACCCGAAACGCCGACGACGCTCAAAACGCCTCCCGAGAGGGCCGCGGGTCTTTCAATGCCAATCTGCCAGGGCAAGCCTGCCGGGTTGGTGCCAGATGCATAGAGATCGCCACCGATCTCGACCATGAAATTGGTCATACCCAAGGCTTCAATCGCTCGCCCAACATGATCGGCACCATAACCCTTGCCGATTGCAGACAGGTAAACCTGTGAGTCTGGCCGCACTTTCTGCAAGGTCGATGCACCAACGCTCAGCGTGTTGCGATGTCCGGCCTGCTGTTGGGCGATGGCGATTTCCGCGTCGCCGGGCATCCGATTGGTGCCTTGCGCGCCAAAGCCCCAAAGCTCGATGAGCGGCCCGATGGTTGTGTCGAAACGTCCCAGACTTGCCTGGTGGATGGTCTCTGCCGCCTGCATGACGTCGGCCAGCATGCCTGAGACCGGAACCGCGTCGGTACCCAGTTTGGCATTAAACTGAGAAATCTCAGAGGCCGGGTCCCAATTGGAAAGTTGCCGGTTCACCTCGGCAAGAGCGGTTTCGATGACGGAGCGCAACTCGTCCTCGTCCAGGCCGTGTGCTTCGTCAACGACGACGACATTGTACGTCGTCCCCATCGTCAGGCCGCTAAGCTCTAAGACATTAAGGCCAGGCTTGCAGCCTACCAGAAGGACCGGCAGAGCCAAAAAACCGCGACGGGATAGCGTGGGCAGATCAGACACGAATGAACCTCTTTGCAGGAACACCAAGCGAGCGTAACAAATCAGACACTTGGTGAAAGGTCCTTTAAGGATCATTTTGCCATAAGGGAATCAGCGAATATGCGAATATCTAACCCGGCTCAGTTTGTGCTTTTTCCAATTCCAGCAATCACATTTGACCAAGGCTTATGACCGTGAAGCGATTCGCGCTACGCAAAGGGCTCAATATACCCATCGCCGGTGCGCCCAGACAGGACATCGACTCGGCAGTCAACGTTCGTACCGTTGGACTTCTAGGCGACGACTATATCGGTCTTAAGCCGCGCATTCATGTCGCCGAAGGCGATGTGGTGGGTCCGGGAACGCCTGTTCTCGTCAACAAGGATCTTCCTGACGTCCAGGTCGTCTCGCCAGTCGCAGGCCGGGTAAAGGCGGTTAATCGTGGCGCACGGCGGCGGCTGATCAGCATTGAAATTGAGATAGGCGATGGTGCTGATCCCGTCGATTTTTCAAATGTTGGCGATGTGACAACCCGCGAAGGCCTTGTTGAAAGGCTTTGTGCTGCCGGCCTTTGGACATCGTTCCGCACGCGGCCTTATTCCAAGGTCCCTGAACCTTCGAGCGTTCCGTCGGCCATCTTCGTGACAGCGATGGACACCGAGCCGCTGTCGGCCGATCCGGCACCCATCATCGGTGAAGAGCCGGACGCTTTCGCCAAGGGGCTTGAGGCCGTGGCCTCACTATCGGGCGGCGCGACCTATCTGTGCCAGGCCGATGGCGAAAACCTGCCGGGAAGCGATTTGCCGGGCGTCGAATCGGCCAGCTTTGCCGGCCCGCATCCCGCTGGGCTCGCCGGCACGCACATTCACTTCCTAGAACCACCCCTTGCTGACAAGCTTGTTTGGACAATTGGCTATCAGGACATCCTGGCCATCGGTCGCCTGCTTGTGACCGGCAAGATTGATGCGCGCTGCGTTATCGCGCTGGGCGGACCGGTGTGCGCCAATCCTCGCCTGGTGCGAACCATTGCCGGTGCATCCATGGCGGAGATCAGTGCCGGTGAGGTGCCAGGCGATCTTCCGGTGCGAATGGTCTCCGGCTCGGTCCTTAGCGGCCGGTCGGGCGAAGGTGAAAGCGCCTATCTTGGCCGCTATGCACGGCAGATCACGCTCATTGAGGAAGACACAAAGCAGATTCCGCTTGGCTGGATCCGCCCAATGTTCTCCAAATATGCCGTTCAGCCGGTTCTGGGGTCGGCCATGGCCAGGCGCGCCTTTCCGCTAACGTCTAACCTCAATGGAGGTCGGCGCGCGATGGTGCCGCTTGGCACCTTTGAGCGGCTGATGCCACAGGATTTCCTGCCGACGCAGCTTCTGCGCGCGCTTTTGGTGATCGACACCGATGAAGCGCAGCGTCTTGGGGCGCTGGAGCTGGACGAAGAAGATTTGGGACTGGTCGGCTTTGCCTGTCCAGCCAAGTACGAGTACGGGCTCGCCCTGCGCGATTGCCTGACAAAGATCGAGAAAGAGGGCTGATCCCGTGGGCCTACGCAGCTTCTTCGATTCCATTGAGCCGCACTTTGTAAAGGGCGGCAAATGGGAGCGCTATTTCCCGATCTACGAGATGGTAGAAAGCTTCGTCTACACGCCAAAAACGGTGACGACCGTTGCACCGCATGCGCGCTCCTACATCGATATGAAGCGCATCATGACCTATGTGGTGATCGCTACAGTTCCGTGCATCCTGATGGCGCTCTACAACACCGGCTACCAGACCAACCTGGCCATTGCCGAGTTTGGCGCATCGGGCTGGCGGGCCTGGATCATTGAAACGCTGGGCATCGGCTTCAATCCCGACAACCCGTTCGCCAACATGGCGCACGGGCTGCTTTACTTCTTACCGATCTACATCACGACGCTTGTTGCTGGCGGCATCTTTGAAGTCGTTTTTGCCACCATTCGTGGGCACGAAGTGATTGAGGGCTTCCTCGTTTCCTCCATGCTCTATGCGCTGATTGTCCCGGCTACCACGCCACTCTGGCAGGTGGCGCTGGGGATCATCTTTGGCGTCGTGATCGGCAAGGAAGTGTTTGGCGGAACCGGCAAGAATTTCCTCACCCCCGCTCTGACGGGCAGGGCCTTTCTTTATTTTGCCTATCCGGCCCAGTTGTCGGGCGATAGCGTCTGGGTCCCCGTCGATGGGTTCACTGGCGCGACGGCCCTGGCGGTCTCCGCGGCAGACGGATTTCAGGAGCTGGCAGCGCGCGGCATGAGCTGGTGGGACAGCTTCTTCGGGTTCATTCCCGGTTCCATGGGTGAGACGTCAACGCTCGCCTGCCTGATCGGCCTGGTCTTCCTGCTAGCGACCAAGATCGCCAACTACCGCATGGTCGTAGGGTGTATGGCCGGCATGATCGGCTTCTCGCTGCTGTTGAACTGGATAGGGTCTGATACCAATCCCATGTTCGCCATGCCGTGGTATTGGCACCTGGTCCTTGGCGGCTATGCGTTCGGTCTTGTTTTCATGGTGACCGAGCCGGTCTCCGGTGCGCACACAAACATGGGCCGCTATATTTACGGTGCGCTCATTGGTGTCATGGTTGTGATGATACGTGTGATCAATCCTGCCTTCCCGGAAGGCATGATGCTGGCCATCTTGTTTGGTAACGTTTTTGCGCCTTTGATCGACTATTTTGTCGTCCAGGCGAACATAAAAAGACGGGCGAAACGCCATGCCTGACGACAACGAACAGAACCAACCCAAAGGTTTCATCCGCCGCTTTCTGGCCATGTCGCCGGATTCGGTGCCGAAGACCATCTTCACAGCCGTTGCGGTTTGTCTGGTCGCCTCGATGGTCGTTTCGGCAGCGGCCGTGGCGCTGCGCCCTCTGCAGGCCGTCAATGCCCTGAAAGACAAGCAGATTAACATTCTGCAGGTCGCTGGCATTTACGACCCCAGCATAGATGTCGTTGAAGCTTTCGAGGCGTTTGAGCCGCAGGTTCTTGAACTGGAGTCCGGCGCCTTTTCCGATCAATTCGATCCAGCAACCTTTGATGATCGCGCCGCTGCCGATGACCCGGCGACATCGGTGGAGCTTGCCGACGATCCCGCAGGCATTGGCCGGCAGAGCCAGTTCGTCACCGTCTATCTGTTGCGGGATGACGCTGGCGACATCGACAAGGTGATCCTGCCGATCCATGGCTATGGTCTTTGGTCAACGCTCTACGGCTTCATCGCCTTGGAAGAGAACGGAAACGACATTTTCGGCCTCCAGTTCTATGAGCATGCCGAAACGCCCGGCCTTGGCGCAGAGGTAGACAATCCGCGCTGGCTGGCCCTCTGGAACGGCAAACGCCTGACCGATGATGGGGGCGAGTTGCAGATCAGCGTGACGAGGACGCCACCGGCAGCAGGCGCTGATTTCCATATCGATGCCTTGGCCGGCGCAACGCTAACGACCGTTGGCGTGCACAATCTGGTGAATTTCTGGATGGGTGAATCGGGATACGAGCCCTTCCTTGAGAACCTTCGAGCAGGGGAAGTTTGATGGCCCATAAGCGTGCCGAAATGCTCGTCGACCCGTTGGTCGACAACAATCCGATCACCCTACAGGTTCTGGGCATCTGTTCAGCGCTCGCGGTGACCTCGTCGCTCCAGGTGGCCTTCGTGATGGCCATCGCCGTGACGTTCGTGACCGGCTTCTCGTCGCTCTTCATTTCCATGATCCGCAGCCAAATTCCCGGATCGATCCGCATCATCGTGCAGATGGTCGTCATTGCGTCCCTGGTGATCCTGGTCGATCAGTTGCTCAAGGCCTTTGCGTTTGAGATTTCCAAGACGCTTTCAGTGTTTGTGGGCCTCATCATCACCAACTGCATCGAGATGGGCCGCGCTGAAGCCTTTGCCATGAAGAACCCGCCCATCGACAGTTTCATCGACGGCGTCGGCAACGGTCTCGGTTATGGCCTGATCCTGATGCTGGTCGGCGTTATCCGCGAGCTGTTTGGTTCAGGCAGCCTGTTTGGCATCACGATCCTGGAAACAGTGAACAATGGCGGCTGGTACGTGCCGAACGGCATGCTGCTTCTGCCGCCCTCTGCCTTCTTCATCATCGGGCTCATTATCTGGGCGTTCCGTTCCTGGAAGCCAGGTCAGGTGGAAGAGCGCGAGTACAAGATCCAAACGGTTGAGGCCCACTAATGGAAGCCCTCCTCTCCCTCGCCGTCAAAGCGATCTTCGTTGAGAACCTAGCGCTTTCCTTCTTTTTGGGCATGTGCACGTTCATCGCCGTCTCAAAGAAGATTTCTACGGCGATTGGTCTCGGCATTTCGGTGATGGTCGTGCAGTCGATCACCGTGCCGGCCAACAATCTGATCCTCAATTATCTCCTCGCGCCAGGCGCCTTTGCCTGGGCCGGATTTCCGGAGGTCGACCTCACCTTCCTGGGGCTGATCTCCTATATCGGCGTCATCGCCGCCCTCGTCCAAATCCTGGAGATGGTGCTCGATAAGTACTTCCCGCCGCTTTACAACGCGCTTGGCGTGTTCCTGCCGCTCATCACGGTGAACTGCGCCATCCTTGGTGGCTCGCTGTTCATGGTTGAGCGCGGTTACGATTTTACCGAATCGGTCACCTACGGCGTCTCGTCTGGCTTCGGTTGGGCATTGGCCATCACAGCCATGGCTGGCGTTCGCGAAAAACTGAAATACTCCGATATTCCCGACGGTCTTCAGGGCCTCGGCATCACTTTCATTTCGGCCGGCCTGATGGCCATGGCCTTCATGTCATTTTCTGGCGTGAAACTTTAAAGGATCAAAGGCATGATGACTTTCGGCCTGGGCATTGCCCTTTTCACGCTGATTGTCCTTTCCCTCGTTACAATCATCCTCGCTGCACGCTCCCGGCTCGTCTCAACCGGGAACGTGAACATCACCATTAATGGTGAGAAGACGATCTCGGTCCCTGACGGCGGTAAGCTGCTGCAGACGCTGGCTGAGCAACAACTTTTTGTCCCATCGGCCTGCGGCGGCGGTGGAACATGCGCCCAATGCCGGGTGAAAATTCACTCTGGTGGCGGCTCCATTTTGCCCACCGAAGAAAGCCATATCACCAAGCGTGAAGCGTCCTGTGGTGACAGGCTCTCCTGCCAGGTGGCCGTAAAACAGGACATGGAAGTCGAAGTTCCTGAAGAGGTCTTCGGCGTCAAAAAGTGGGAATGCGAGGTCATCTCTAACGAGAACGTCGCAACCTTCATCAAGGCCCTGGTTCTCAAGCTGCCGGAAGGCGAGGATGTGAATTTCCGCGCTGGCGGCTACATCCAGATTGAGGCACCGGCCCACAAGGTTTCCTACAAGGATTTCGACGTCGAAGAGGAATATCGCGAGGACTGGGACAAGTTTAATCTCTGGCAGTACGAGTCGGTCGTCGATGTGCCGATCGAGCGCGCCTACTCCATGGCAAACTATCCCGAAGAGAAGGGCATGATCATGCTCAATGTGCGGGTGGCCTCCCCGCCTCCGGGCTCTGATGGCATTCCGCCGGGCAAAATGTCGTCCTACATCTTCAGTCTCCAGCCGGGCGACAAGGTGACCATTTCCGGACCGTTCGGGGAGTTCTTTGCTCGCGATACCCAGAAGGAGATGGTGTTTATCGGTGGGGGTGCTGGCATGGCGCCGATGCGCAGCCACATTTTTGATCAGCTCAAGCGCCTGGAAAACCGCGACCGCAAGATCACCTTCTGGTACGGCGCGCGCTCCAAACGCGAGATGTTCTTCGTTGAGGATTTCGACGAGCTCGACGAACAGTTCGACAATTTTGACTGGCACGTGGCACTGTCAGATGCGCTGCCGGAGGATGACTGGAAGGGTTACACCGGCTTCATCCACAATGTGCTGTTCGAAGAGTATCTGAAGGAGCACCCGGCGCCAGAAGACTGTGAGTACTATATGTGCGGTCCGCCCATCATGAACCAGTCGGTGATCAATATGCTGCTGGATCTGGGTGTCGACCGCGACGACATCATGCTCGACGATTTCGGCGGTTGATACAGCACGTTACCGACGTTCGATTGGAATGAAGCGCCGTGGGTCTGGAAAAGGCTCCCGGCGTTTCTTTGTCACGCCGCGCGCCACTCACACCGACCCCGAACAAAGCAAAAGCTCCATCGAAGCATCAGTTCTGATGAGTAGGAAAATGGTGGAGCCAAGGGGAATCGAACCCCTGACCTCTTCGCTGCCAGCGAAGCGCTCTCCCAGCTGAGCTATGGCCCCATTGGGTTGCTGCCCGGACACCCGGGAAGCAGTTCGGCGTCTGTACGTCAGCCCCGCAGGTCGGTCAACCGTTTTACATTGACCAACCGGCCAGGCGGAAAATCCAGCTCTTAGCTGTCGTCGTCGTCACGCCCGGTCACAACGCCTACCGCCGGATCGTCGTTCTCGTCGTCTTCGTCCAGGAAGGTGTCATCGTCGCTCGCGGACACGTCGTCTCCGTCAATGTCCGTGGTGTCGATGTCTGGGATAACGTCATCCGACTCATCGTCATCATCATCGTCATTGTCGGACGCGGTATCGGCTGGCTCGGCCTCCTCAAGCGACACCACTTCAACATCACCGGTGTCTTCGGTTTCCGCTGTTTCGGTCTCTTCCTTTGGCTTCTCAACCTTTTCCTCGTCGGGCTTCGACTTTTTGCTCGGCAAGTCGAACGACGACAAAGGATAGGCAATGCCGGTATAGGGAGAAACGACCGGGTCGCGACCCAGGTCGTAGAATTTCTTGCCCGTCTCTGGACAGATGCGTTTGGTGCCGAGCTGTTTCTTGGCCACGCGCTCACCTCTTTTGGGGAACTGAAAAAGGGCCGGAACGGCCTCTCGCAAATCGAGTGCGCCTGATAGACACGGTTTGGACGACAAGTCAAAGCCCAAAAGGGGCGATTTTGCTGGCTTTTTCCTTTGGCCCACCATCATTGCATCGTGTCGCCTTGCTTGCGATAAGCGGCCAACGCCTTTTCGGGCGCTCTACCCCCTTCTTCTTGATGAGGTCGACATGCACGCTGACGGCGCTGCCCAACCTTTACGCACGCAGAAAGCACAGCGGTTTCGTGGCCGGGTTCGTGTCCCAGGGGATAAGTCCATGTCGCACCGGGCGCTTATTCTGGGCACGCTGGCCAACGGCAAGACCCGCATCACCGGCCTTCTGGAAGGCGAAGATGTTTTGGCAACCGCCGATGCCATGCGGCAGTACGGCGCGACGATTGCCCGCTCGGACGATGGCGTTTGGACCGTCGACGGCGTCGGCGTCGGCGCGCTTCTTGAACCGTCTGACGTGATCGATTGCGGCAATGCCGGCACCGGCGTTCGGCTGATCATGGGCATGGCGGCCGCCTATCCCTTTGCGTCCACCTTCACCGGCGACGGGAGCCTGCGCAAACGCCCGATGAAGCGTGTGCTTGATCCGTTGGAGGAGATGGGCGCGCAAGTGCTTGCGCGTGACGGCGGACTGCTTCCGCTGACCATCCGTGGCAACGAGGTGCCGCTGCCCACCACTTACACGGTGCCGATGCCCTCAGCGCAGGTGAAGTCGGCAGTGCTTCTGGCTGCGCTTTCGACCGAGGGTACCACCACGGTGATCGAACCAATCCCAACCCGCGATCATTCCGAACGGATGATCAAAGGTTTTGGAGGCGATTTGACCGTTGAACCGCAGGACGATGGGTCAACGGTGATCACGGTTCAGGGCGGCAAACCGTTGACCGGTCAGGACGTCACCATTCCGGCAGACCCGTCATCGGCTGCCTTTCCCATTGTTGCCGGGCTCATCGCGCCGGATGCCGAGGTCACGGTTGAGAATGTTATGCTCAACCCCACACGCACCGGGCTGCTGACCACCTTGCAGGAAATGGGCGGCGACCTGACCCTTGAAAACCGACGCGAGGAAGGCGGCGAAGAGCTGGCCGATATCGTTGTGCGCTCCTCAACTCTGAGAGGGATCACCGTTCCTGCCGGGCGCGCGCCATCTATGATTGATGAGTACCCGGTCTTGGCCGTGGCGGCGTCCTTCGCAGAGGGCGAGACGCACATGACGGGCCTTCACGAGTTGCGGGTCAAAGAGTCCGATAGGCTGGCCGCAGTTGTGGACGGGCTGAAAGCCAACGGCGTCGTGTATGAGAATGGAGAGGATTGGCTCACAGTCACCGGCAACCCAGGTGCTGTTCCAGGCGGCGGCATGGTGATCACCCATCTTGATCATCGCATCGCTATGAGCTTCCTCGTCATGGGTCTCGCCAGCCAGCAGCCCGTGACGGTCGACGATGGCCGGGTCATCGCCACCAGCTTCCCGGCCTTTGAACCGCTGATGACGGGTCTTGGCGCGTCCTTCACCCATTTGAGCAATCACGCGGGCTGATATGGCTCATCCCTTCATCATCGCAGTTGATGGGCCTGCGGCATCCGGCAAGGGCACGCTGTCAAAGCGGCTGGCCAGTGATCTCGGCCTCAACCATCTCGATACCGGGCTTCTCTATCGCGCTGTCGGCGCTGCGATGCTGGAAGCTGGCGGCGACCTGGACGACCTTGAGAGCTGTGCATCGGTTGCTCGATCGCTGGACCTCTCCACACTCGACCCCGACTTTCTGGCCCAACACCATATAGGTGAAGCAGCCTCTAAGGTTGCAGTTCACCCTCCGGTGCGCGCAGCGCTTCTTCAGGCACAACGGGAGTTTGCAGACCTCGCGCCTGGTGCGGTTCTGGATGGCCGTGACATTGGCACCGTGGATTGTCCGAATGCGCCGGCCAAGCTCTACGTCCCCGCGTCCATTGATGCTCGCGCCGCACGGCGCCATGCGCAGGCGGTGGCCAAAGATCCGTCCGTCACCCTTGATGCCATAAAGGCTGACCTTGCGCGTCGAGACGCCCGCGACGCCGGCCGATCCGATGCGCCCATGACCCAGGCTGACGATGCCCTGTTGCTCGATACGACAGAAATGAGTATAGACGCCGCGTTCAGTGCCGCGCGGGACTTTGTTTCAAGCAAGAGACCTGCCTAAGCCTGACGAACAGAACTGGCTGATTGCGACTCTTTCGTCGCGCACGTTGCGCCCCTTCCGGCAGTGCTCAAAAAGAGCTTCCGGTAAAGCCGTGCGTTCTGACCCTTCAAGATGGGTCAACCCTGGTTGCAAAAAGCTTTGACGCAACACCAACCTCTTTCCGTTTTTGCGGAAGTCGGGCGCACGAAAGAAAGACATACATGGCTATGACAGACGCTGGCGCGTTCGGCGGCGAAGATTTTGCAGCTCTCCTCGATGAGAGCTTCGGCGGCAACGACCTTCTTGAAGGTACGGTTGTCAAAGGCTCCGTGATCGGCATCGAAAAAGACCTTGCCGTCATCGATGTTGGCCTGAAGACCGAAGGCCGCGTGCCTTTGAAAGAATTCGGCGCGACCGCCAAAGATGGCGGCCTGAAGATTGGCGACGAAGTTGAGGTTTACCTGGAGCGCGTTGAAAATGCGCTCGGCGAAGCCGTTCTGTCGCGCGACAAGGCGCGCCGCGAAGAAAGCTGGGACAAGCTGGAAGTGGCGTTCAACGCCAACGAGAAAGTCACCGGCCAGATCTTCAACCAGGTGAAGGGTGGGTACACCGTCGATCTCGACGGCGCCGTGGCCTTCCTGCCGCGCTCCCAGGTGGACATTCGCCCAGTGCGCGACATCCAGCCGCTGATGAACACTCCGCAGCCCTTCCAGATCCTGAAAATGGACAAGCGCCGCGGCAACATTGTTGTGTCCCGCCGTGTGGTTCTGGAAGAGAGCCGTGCCGAACAGCGCCAGGAGCTGGTTCAGAACCTTGCCGAAGGTCAGGTGATCGACGGCATCGTGAAGAACATCACCGAGTACGGCGCCTTCGTCGATCTCGGCGGCATCGATGGCCTCCTGCACGTCACCGACATTGCATGGCGCCGCGTGAACCATCCCTCAGAAGTGCTTTCCATCGGTCAGACCGTGAAGGTCCAGATCGTACGCATCAACCACGAGACGCACCGCATCTCGCTTGGCAGGAAGCAGCTGGAAGCCGATCCGTGGGATGGCATTGAAGCCAAGTACCCGGTTGCCTCCCGGATGACGGGCCGTGTCACCAATGTGACCGACTATGGTGCGTTCGTTGAGCTGGAGCCGGGCATCGAAGGCCTCATCCACGTCTCTGAAATGAGCTGGACCAAAAAGAACGTCCATCCATCCAAGCTGGTGTCCACCAGCCAGGAAGTGGAAGTGATGATCCTTGAGGTCGACAGCAACAAGCGTCGTATCTCGCTTGGCCTCAAGCAGACCCTCTCCAATCCGTGGGATGCCGTTGCTGACGCCAATCCTCCGGGGGCGGTTATCGAGGGCGAAGTCAAGAACAAGACAGAGTTCGGTCTGTTCGTTGGTCTTGAAGGCGACATTGACGGCATGGTTCACCTGTCGGATCTTGACTGGAACCGTCCGGGCGAGGAAGCCATCGAAGACTATGAGCGCGGCCAGATCATCCGTGCCCAGGTTCTCGATGTCGATACCGACAAGGAACGCATCTCGCTTGGCATCAAACAGCTCGGTGAAGATCCGTTCGATGCGGCCTCCGGCACCGTTCGCCGCAACGCTGTGGTGACCTGTGAGGTGACCGTGGTTCAGGACAACGGCCTTGAGGTGAAGATCGTCGATACCGATCTGACCGCCTTCATTCGCCGCTCCGACATTGCCCGTGACCGCGACGAGCAACGCCCTGAGCGTTTCTCGGTTGGAGACCGCTTCGACGCTCGCGTTACCCAGTTCGACCGCAAGACCCACAAGGTCTCTGTGTCGGTCAAGGCACTGGAGATCGCCGAAGAGAAGGAAGCCGTTGCACAGTATGGATCTTCGGACTCCGGTGCATCGCTCGGCGACAATCTGGGCGCTGCCCTGAAAGATCAGAACGACGACAACTAAGCCCGTCTAACCAGACGACGTTTTCTCGTCGCTCACGCCATCAACCGCCGGGCCGCTTTCGCAGCTGTCCGGCGGTTTTGTTTTGGGTAGTTGCCATGCGGTCAAAACCGACCTTGTTGTGGCCTGGCTGACCTGTTAGCCCTGCCGTGAAATCACCCAACAAAGGCCACTGCGATGAGCATGGAAGGATTGACAGCCGACACGCTGATTGAGCGCCGCCGATTGCGTCGATCGCGCAGCTTCTGGCGTGTGGCTGCCATTATACTGTTGGTTTTAGGTCTGGCTGGCGGCATCGCGCTTTTGACCGGGCTAGATGAACGGCTGACCAGCCCAGGCGAGCATGTCGCCCGTGTGGATCTTGAAGGGTTCATTGATTTTGACGAACCGTTGATCGACCTGTTGGAAGCCCTTGGTGAGGATGAGAACGTCCAGGCTGTCATCCTGCGCGTCAATTCCCCCGGCGGGCTCTCGGTGGCCGGCGAGATGCTTTTCACGGCCCTTGTCGAGCTTGGAGAGGCCAAGCCACTGGTATCGGTGGTGAATGGTGTGGGCACGTCGGCAGCCTATCTGGCAGCGAGCGCCGGCGAGCACATCGTTGCCCGCAACGGTTCTGTGGTTGGCTCAATCGGCGTGATGGCGCAGTTTCCCGATGTCAGCGAGCTACTCGATACCGTCGGTGTCACGATGTACGAGGTGCGCTCAGGTGAGCTGAAGGCCCAGCCCTCCATCTTCTCCCCGCCGAGTGAGGATGCCCTAGCCGAACTGCAAGGCCTGATCGAAGACAACTTCACTTGGTTCGTTGAGCAGATCGATTCGCAGCGCGGCCGCGATGGCGCGGTTATTCGTGGATTTGAGGGAACCGTGTTCAGCGGACGGCGCGGCATCGACGTCGGTTTGGTCGATGCGCTCGGCGGCGAAGAGGTCGCGTTGGACTATCTGTCGGAAACGCACGGGCTCGATGAAGACATTGAAGTTCTTGACCGCGCGCCCGATCAATCGCTTCCGCTCGGCACACGCTCGGTTGCCCAGTCGGTTATGGCCCGGATCGGGCTTGGCGGCGATGGCGCAACCGTGCAGGTGAGCGGAGAGGGCATGCGCGACGCATTGCGCGATGCAATGTTGCTTGACGGCCTTGTGTCACTTTGGCACGGTCGCTAATCACTAAATTTCAGCAAAAACCCAGACAAGGCAGGGGGTTCGAGGAGCCGTTGTGATCAAGTCCGAGCTTATTCAGCGGATCACCGAACGCAATCCGCATCTGTATCAGCGTGATATCGAAAACGTTGTCGCGGCTATATTGGATACCGTCACCGACGCTTTGGCCCGGGGTGACCGTGTTGAGCTTCGCGGTTTTGGAGCCTTCTCCGTCAAGCATCGACCGGCCAGGACGGGGCGCAATCCCCGCACCGGCGAGCAAGTGGACGTGGAAGCCAAGTCTGTGCCGTTCTTCAAGACCGGCAAGGAAATGCGCGAGCGGCTGAACCCTGGAGCCGGCGAGGCTTGATGCTGTCAAAGGTTGCAAAGCGCTTGTGGACGCTTTTGTTCACGTTGCCTCTGGCGGTCATTCTCATCGCCTTTGCGGTCGCCAACCGTCAACTGGTCGAAATCTCGTTTGATCCCGTTGCGACCGAAGCGCCGCTCTATGCGATCTCGGTTCCCTTGTTCCTCGCTTTGTTCGTCGCGTTGATCATTGGTGTTGTGGTGGGGGGTCTTGCCATGTGGTGCAGTCAGGGTGCTCATCGCAAGCAAGCGCGCGAGAAGCAGGCCGAAGCGCGGCGTTTGACGCGTGAGCGCGACGTTCAGAAAGAACAGCTCAACAAGTTGTCCGGAACACGGGCACTGCCCAGCCCGGCATCGCTGCGTTAGGCAGATCGCGCGGCAATCCGACGCCGCCGCCAATGGGGCTGCCACGATAGCCTTCACGAGGGCTTCCAAGAGGGGGCTGGCTATGCGGATCATCACAGCCGCTAACATCGCCGAAGTTGCTGATTTTCGCGATCTGGTTGAAACGCTGCGTGTCGCCTTCCGCAATCCGCCGGTCGCTCCCTTGCGGCACCACCACACCATTGAACGGCCCGATGGCCAGCCCGATACGACGCTGCTTTTGATGCCGGCCTGGACGGACTTCGCGGCGCAGGGCACATCGCAGCGCGGCTATGCCGGGGTCAAGATTGTCTCCGTGGTGCCAGACAACAAGCTGCGCAACCTACCAAGCGTTGTGGGAGCTTATCTACTCCTGTCGGGCGAGAGCGGGCTGCCTTTAGCGCTGCTGGATGGTCAGGCTTTGACCTTGTGGCGAACGGCTGCCGCGTCGGCGCTGGCATCGAGCTATCTTTCCCGGCCGGATGCCCATCGGCTTTTGATGGTCGGGGCTGGCGCCCTTGCCCCCTACCTCATCCGCGCCCATTGCGCCGTGCGCCCTATCGACCACGTGTTGATATGGAACCGCTCGCGTGAACGGGCCGAGAAGCTGGTGAGCCGCTTGTCCGATCTCAACGTCCGAGTCTCCGTTACCGATGATCTGGAAGGCGCTGTACGCGGCGCCGACATTGTCTCGGCGGCGACGATGAGCGAAGAGCCACTGATAGCCGGGCAGTGGCTTGTGCCAGGCCAGCATGTGGATTGTGTTGGCGCTTTCCGCCCGACCATGCGGGAGGTGGATAGCCATGCGCTGGAGAAGGCGCGCATCTTCTGCGACACGCGGGAGGGGGCTCTGTCTGAGGGCGGCGTTCTGGCCATGCCGATTCAGGAAGGCCGGTTTTCCCCCGAAGATGTCGCCGGCGATCTTTTCGATCTCTGCAGAGGCGAGCGGGCCGGCCGGCGTTTTTACGACCAAATTACGCTGTTCAAATCTGTTGGAACGGCAGCAGAAGACATGGCCGTGGCTGCCCATCTGTTTGCGCGGGCCTAAAAGCGCTTAATCGTCTTCGCCGAACCCGTCGTCAACGAGCGCACATACCGCTTCAAGCGCCTCATCGGCCTGCGGCCCTTGTGCTCCCACTTCGATAATGCAGCCCGGCGCTGCTGCCAGCATCATCAGGCCCATGATCGACGTGCCGCCGACGGTCTGCTCGCCCTTGGTCACCGAAATGTCGGCATCATAGCGCTCGGCCAGTTGCACGAACTTGGCCGACGCTCGGGCATGCAAGCCGCGCTTGTTGCGAATGGTGACATTCCGGCTAGCGGTCATGGTGCCTAACCGTCGAGAATCTGGCTGGCGACGGAGATGTATTTGCGCCCTGCTTCAGAGGCATGGGCAACGGCATCTGCCAACGCCATGTCGCCGCGAATGGACGTCAGCTTCACCAGCATTGGCAGGTTTACGCCAGCCAGCACCTCCACCTTGGCGTCATCCATAATGGAGATCGCAAGATTGGACGGTGTTCCGCCGAACATATCGGTCAGAAAGATGACACCTTCGCCTTCGTCGGCACGCTGGGCAGCCGCCACAATGTCAAGGCGGCGTTCCTCCATGTCATCGTCTGGGCCGATGCAGATGGTTTCGAGTTGGGATTGTGGACCGACAACGTGCTCCAGCGCGGCTTTGAACTCCAGCGCGAGATTGCCGTGGGTAACGAGAAGAAGACCGATCATGAGGTCCTATGAAATGGCAAGGCAGGTCAGCACCTTCAAGGAGTCGGCATCCTTTACCCCTTTGCCGGCTATGGCAAGAGGGCCTAATGGCTGCCCTTGTTGACGACCGATTATCGGCCTTATCACGTGCCCAAAAGCCGCCTGGCGACGCCTACCATGAGCGTCTGGTGTGCAAGATCGCCGAACGGCACGGTTATGGCTGGAAGCTCTTGATCGCCGACCCCAGTCCGACGAGGGTCTGGCAGTCGTTCACAGTCTTCAAGTGGCTTTAGATCAACCACCAGGTCGAGTTTCGCCGTCTCGCACCAGGGCATTGCAAGCAGTCCGACACCGCGCACTTCGATGAGACCTGCAAGGGTCGCTGGCGGCCGCGCCATCAACTGGCTTTCTTGGCTTTCCACAATCAGCCGATCATCACCGATCAGAACCGACGGCGCATCGTTGCTTGGCTCCTGCGTGGCGGAAGTCTCAGACCGTTGGGTCGGCCAGCATCCAGCCTCAGCGAGCAAGGCAAGGGCGAGACGCGATTTGCCGGATCCGGAAGCGCCGAGAATCAGAACGCCTTGGCCGTCCAAGCGAATGGCCGTCCCATGGATTGTGGGCTGACCAGTGGGGTGATCCGGGTCAACTGATGGGCGATCAGCCATCAGCGAGCTGGCAAGGCGGGAAGCTCAACAGTAAACCGGGCGCCTGTCGGCGCGTCGCTCTGGCTGTCGTAACGGTTTGCCGCTTCGATGGTGCCGCCGTGAACTTCAACGATTTGTCGCGAGATAGACAGGCCAAGGCCGGAATTGTTGCCATAGTCCTCATGGTCGGCGCGGTCTGTATAGAACCGCTCGAAGACGCGCTCGAGCACATCCTCGCGCATGCCTGGACCTTCATCCTCGACAGTTACGACCAGCTCATCGCCATTGCGGCGAACTCGAACATGGATCGTGCTGCCGTCTGCCGCGAAAGAGCGGGCATTGTCGATGAGATTGGTAAAGACTTGGCCGATGAGCGATTCAAGGCCTTCGATCATGAAGGCGCTTTTGCCGTGCTTTGCAGAATCAACGGATGCACCGCCTGACTGGATGAAGGCAAGTTTGATCGCAATGCCGCGTTTGCCGACAAGTTCACGCTCCATACTGACAACCGCCTCCATCAGGGGCTTGAGGTCGACCGGCGCGCTGTCTTCGCGGGCAAGCTCCGCATCAAGGCGCGAGGCGTCAGATATATCCGAAATCAGGCGGTCCAGACGCCGTACATCGTGTTCGATGACATCAAGCAAACGCTGGCGGCTTTCATCGGTCTTCACACGCGGCAGCGTTTCGACCGCGCTGCGCAGAGAGGTTAGGGGATTTTTAAGTTCATGGCTGACATCGGCCGCGAAGCTCTCAATAGCATCCATGCGGTGATAAAGCGCGTCGGTCATGCCACGCAGTGTAGTGGCCAGATGGCCAATCTCATCTCGCCGTCCCTCAAAGCTTGGCAAGGTCTCACGCGCCTTGACCGAATGGCGGACCCGGTCGGCAGCGTCGGACAGTTTGCGAACCGGTCCGGCAATCGTGCTGGCCAGCAACAATGACAGGACGACCATCACAGCCGAGGCGACGAGAAACACCCTCAGGATCGAAAGACGTTCGTTGAAGATGATGGCATCGATATCGCCGCCCTGGGTGGAGAGCAAAAGTGCACCCAGCGTCGCTCGGAACCGCTGAATTGGGATCGCAACGGAGACCACCATCTCGCCGCGCTCGTTAACCCGGACGCGGCTGGCGGCCTCGCCCGCCATAGCCGAGCGGACTTCTGGCAAAACCAAGCCGTTTGCGCCGCCAATCTCTTCATAGGGCGGCATATCGAAACGGCGCAGATAAAGAAGACTTTGTTGCCACCACTCTTCCCAGAAAGGCAGATCGGCTTCGTCCGTCCCTGGAAGATCGAACCTTAAGATAGCCCCACGCGCATAGAGCGCCTGGCTGTCGATCACCAAGCCGCCTTCGGGGTCGTAGATGCGCGCGCGCGTGCCCGTCGGGGTGATCAGCCGCCTCAGGATCGGCGCCACCCGTTCTGGATTGATCGGAAACTCCAAGCTTGAAAGCGAGTCTTCGAAGATAGAAAGACTCTCGCCGGCCTGTAGCTCCAAGAGCCGTTCTGGATCGATGACGATGGTGTTTCCATCCTCAACGCTGGCGGACGCGACAATGGCGCCAGCGATGATCTCGCCTTGAACAAGAAGGCTTTGGACACGTGCGTCGATCAGGCCTTCGCGGAACTGATTGAGGTAGAGAATGCCTGTGACCAGTGCGACAAGGCCAACCAGGTTAAGCACCAGTATCCGCCGCGTGAGCGAGGAGAACATAGTGAAACGCCAACGCCGAACCGGCGCGCTTTGGCGCACGGTTTCCTTGCCCTTGCGGTCGGCATCGTCCTCGCGCGAAGGGCCGGTCAGGCCGGAAACATCGTCACCCGTCTGATCGACCACCGAGTGCCTAGACCTCCTTGAACTTGTAACCGACCCCGTACAGCGTTTCGATCATGTCAAAGCTTGTATCGACCTGCTTGAACTTCTTGCGCAGCCGTTTGATGTGGCTGTCGATGGTACTGACGACGACTTAGAACAGATCGTCATAGGCTGCATCCTTCAGCGAGTTGCGGCTCATTACGATGCCAGGTCGCTGCGCCAACGACTGCC
>JBHJIX010000017.1:0-7603 GCA_050043025.1 Cohaesibacteraceae bacterium | reverse complement strand
CCTTGCTCAAATCGGGCAAGGTGAAGGGTGTTCGGTTCGAAACGCTGGAAAAGATCTGCGTCTTTTTGGAATGCCAGCCCGGCGACCTGTTGCGCTTTGAGCCGGCAATCGCGGACGCGACCGCCGAGGTGGCCGGTTAGCGAATCTTTACTCCTTCAAAAAACACCTGCTTAACCATAGGTCAGGTTGGCGGCGGCATGGACTGTCATTTCAGCTCTTTGCCGCTGCTTGGCGGGCTGCCGCTAGGAAAGTTTTAAGCCGCTGCTGATCACACTCCCGGCCCTACGATCAGACGACGTAAGGGTGTGTGATGAGGGGAGCCTTCGCACAATCAACTGCTGATTGCCTTGGCGCGTCAGCGGTTGGGCAAGGCAGCGTTGCGGTCTTGGCGACGCGCGCGTTTGTGCGTGCCAACCCCGAAGTGGGAGTGGCGCGTTGAACCGTGTGTCCAATCCCATTCCTGCCATGCGCAGGGGAGCACTTGGCCATCTGTGGGCGCAGATCGTTCTCCCGATTTCGGTCGTGCTTATTCTGGCCGCGATGCTCATTGGTGTTTGGGCACAGCGCATTACGGTTGGTGAAGCGACTGAAGCTGCCGAGCGCGAGACAGTTCGCTTGGCCGAAAGCATTGGCCGGCTGGCGAAGGAAAAGATCGTTCGCGGCGAAACGGCCCAGCTGGACACTGTCTTCAGAAGCATGCGCCATGATGATGTTGTGCAATCCATCGCGGTACTGGACCCGCACGGTCTGGTGCTCGTCGGCGGCCAAACCGTTGGTGAATTTGGCATTCCTGAACTTGAGCAGCAGATGTTTGATGAAAGCATGCTGCGCCGGGTAACGGTGAAGCGATGTTCTGATGCTGGCGTCGTTGCTTACTGGCCGATCCCCTTCCACGGCGGAACAATCGGCGCAGTGCGCGTTGAGCGGTCCCTTGAGGATGTGTTGGCCAATGCCAGGGCGGTCAAAGCTCAAAATCTGGCGATGATGTTTTTCGTTGCCAGTGTCCTTATCGCCATCTGTCTCTTCATTGTGAAAAGCAGCACGCGCCGGCTGAACCGGCTGACAGAGGTTGTTCACGCCGTCAAAGAGGGCGACTGGAACGTGCGTGTAGCGCCGAGTGGCTATGATGAGATCGGCAACCTTGAACAGGGCTTCCAAACGATGTTGGCGACGGTGTCGTCGACAATGAACGAGATCGAGGTTCTGGCCTACCGCGATGGCGTTACTGGCCTCCCGAACCGGGCTTGTTTCCGGCGCAGCCTGCGGGTGGCGCTCGCCTATGGGCAGGGCAACATCAAAGGCCATGTGCTGTTCATCGATCTTGATCGCTTCAAGGCGGTCAACGATGTGATGGGCCACTCTGCCGGCGACAGGGTGCTGAAAGACGTTGCCGAACGTCTTCAGCGCGTTGTAGAGGACTGCGATGCGCCGGTCGCCAAATTGGCACGCCTTGGCGGAGACGAGTTCACCGTGCTTCTTTCGGGAAGCGACGATGATGGTGCTGACCGTGTGACACAGGCCATCATCGCCGCCTTTGATGCGCCCTTTGAGGTTGACGCCCAAAGCTTCAGCATTGGATGCAGTATTGGGCTCTGCCCCTATCCGCAGGAAGGCCGCAACGGGGACAGCATCATCCGCAAGGCTGATCTTGCCATGTATGAGGCCAAGCAGTCGGGCCGTGGCCGTACTGTGCGCTACCATCGCGGCCTTGCCGACGCCGTTGCGCGCCGCGTCAACCTTCAGACAGAGCTGGCCGAAGCCATCCAGGCGGAGCGGTTGCAAATCGTCTACCAGCCGCAGGTCAAATCGGGCGGGCGCGATATCTTCGCCGTTGAGGCACTTGCCCGCTGGCAGCGCCGCAGTGGCGAGCATGTTCCTCCTACCGAGTTTATTCCGCTGGTGGAGGATATGGGGCTTGTCGGTGAGCTTGGCCGGTTTGTCCGCAAGCAAGCTTTGCGTGATGTTGGTGCGCTGCACGCTCAGGGGCATCATATTGGCGTTGCGGTCAATATCTCCGCGCTTGAGCTGTTTGCTGATACGTTCGCGGGCGATTTGTCGGACTTGCTCTCATCCACCGGGTTCGATCCGAACTTCCTGGAGTTGGAGATCACCGAATCGACGGCCATCCGCTCCCCTGATCTCCTGAGCGATCCGATCACCTGCCTGAAAGGGCTTGGCATCCGGTTTGCCATTGATGATTTCGGGGTCGGCTATTCCAGCCTTAGCGCGCTTTCCAGCCTGCCCTTCGACACGCTGAAAATCGACCGCAGTTTTGTGACCAATGTCGGCCGGCGTCCTGATGCTCAGGCGCTGCTTTCGGCCATCACCGCCATGGCGCGTTCTCTCAATCTTGGAACCATTGCAGAAGGCATTGAGGCTCGTGAGGATGCGATGATGGCAGAATTACTGGGCATGACGGCGATGCAGGGCTTCTACTTCGGCAAGCCTCAGCCGATTGAAGAACTCCGCGAGACGCTGCAGTCAGACGCGGCAGCGCCAGTCGCTCAGGCGAGCTAGAGGGCAGCGGCCGTCCCCGCCCTTCAGTCGAAGTGTGAGATGTCGGTTTCCGCCACCTGTTTCAACAGTCCGATAAAGCCGTGGGCGTAATGCGTTGCCGTGGCCTTACCTTTGTCGGCGGTAGCTATGGACGCATCGCCCACCGTGCCATCGGCGTTAAGGTCCGACGCAATCCAGCCATAGGATGGCATGCCCGTGGGCGGGATTTTGAGGCCGCCCTGCAGGTCTTCGGCCGTTGAGCGGAAGTGCTGCGCCTTGCTCATGTCCACCAGGTCAGGGTGGAAATGCAGCATCATGGACGTTTCAACATCGCCGCCATGGATGCCGAAGCGCATTTCGTCCTCGGTGTAGAGCCCTTCGGGCACGCCCCAATTGCCCCATTGGCTTTTCACCGTGAGCATTTTGGCGCGTACGCGCAGTTCGCGTGCGAGAATGGAATTGATATCGACATTTCCGCCATGGGAATTGACGATCACCAGCTTGCGCACGCCCGCGCGAGCGACCGACAGTCCAATCTCAGTCCAGATGGCCAGCGCCAGCTCCGCCGGAAAGGTCAGCGTGCCTGGTGCATGCAGATGTTCGTTGGATTTGCCGATGGCCTGCACGGGCAGGATGCGCACATCCAGATCGGGTGCCAAGTCGGGAAGTAGCGCTTCGACTGTCTGCAGCATGCCTTCGTTCAAATAGGTGTCGACACCGACTGGCAGATGCGGGCCGTGCTGCTCGATGGCGGCGGTCGGCAAGACCGCGATTACCTTTTGCGGGTCGAGATCTTCAAACTCAGTGGTCTTGTACTCAGCCCAGCGGTAGCGGCGGTTGACAGGCATCAGGCGGCGTTTCCGGGCTGTTTCTGGCTGTACGTCGCCGTCAGCCGGTAGGTGAGATACTCATGCGCCAGGATTGGTGGATAGTGAGTGTCGCCCGCAACGGTCGGCAGTTTTTCTACCAGGCTGTTGGGATTGGGGTCCATGAAGAAGGCGATGGATCGGCGCTCTTTGATCGGCCTTTGAACCCGGTGCGGGTTGGAAACATAGGTATCGTTGGTCCAGCGCATCAGAAGATCGCCGATATTGACCACGTAAGCCCCGTCGACATGGGGCACATCGATCCATTCATCCTGGTCGCGTGGTTTAACCTGAAGGCCGGCTGTGCCGTCGGTCATTAGCAGAGTGATGGAGCCGTAATCGGTGTGTGCGCCGGCGCCAATTTCACCGGGCTGTGGGTTGATGGCCGGCGGATAGCGCAGAACCCTCAAGGTTGACATGGACTCATCGAAGTGTTGGGCGAAGAACCCTTCCTCAAGGCCAAGGTCGAGCGCAATGGCGCGGTGCAGATTGACGCCAAGATCAAGCACGGCCTTGAAATAGTTCGAAAATGCATGCTCAAAGCCCGGCACGTTTTCCGGCCACATGTTCGGCCCGCGATAGGGGTCGCCGCGCAGAACCCGCGGATCGTCCTCGGCGAAATCCATGGCCATGTTGTAGGCTTCCTTCTGGTCCATCACGCCGGATTTTTCATCCAGGCTTTCCGAACCGGTGCCGGCATAACCGCGATTGTGCGGGGACTTGTCGATAGACACTTTCCGCTTTTCGTCGAGCGGCAGGGCAAAGAAACTATCGGCCTTCTCAAAGATTGCATTGACCAGGCTCGGGTCGACGCCATGGTTCTTGACCACCATGAAACCCGGGCCGCGCGCCGCCTCGCCCCAAGCGGTGACAAAGTCCTGTTTGGTCGCGCCATCAAACGTTGCGTAATCAAGAACGGGGATCGTGGTCATGCAGTCTGCTCCTGGGTGATGGACTGGCGCTCCCGAGCTGGCTTGCCGATGAGCCGGCGCATCTTGGCCTGTACGCGGGCGAGATGGCCGGCGCGGCTTTGCGGCGTTGAAAAGTCCATCTTGTAGTGGGCGGCGAAGGCCGTCTTGACGTGTGGGTGGCACAGAGCACGCACACCGCGCAAAATCGTGCGTTTTCCAGGTGCCCCGATATAGCGGGTCAGTAGCCAGCTTGCGCCGCAGGTGGTGAAGAGGCCGATCCTCTTAATGTGCGTCAGGCCCTTGGCGAAGGTCGGATTGTCTTCGGTTGGCATGGAGAAGGCTACACCTGGCACCAGGACTCGGTCGAGCCAGCCCTTCAGCATGGCGGGCGGGCCAAACCACCAAGTGGGGTAGACGAAGATTAGCGTGTCGCACCACAGTACATTGTCGACCTGTTCGCCGATTGCGCAGGTGTTTTCCTTGGTGTCCTCGTAACACTCCCATTCCTGGCGGGTCAGTATGGGCGTGAATCCGTCGGCATAAAGATCGGCGACCCGGTATTCTGCGCCAGCTTCCTGTAGTTCGCTGGACACCGTTTTCAGGACCGCGTGGTTGAAGCTGCCTGGCTTTGGGTGGCAAAAAACAATCAGAGCCTTCATGCGGGGTCAGAACCTCTCCATTTCTCGAGTCACCCTTTGCAAGAAGGATGCCCGTTTCTCATGCGTGGCGCGGTTCATGTCGTAAAGTGCGAGGTATTTCATACGTGCCCCGCCAAGAACATAGCGCACGGGCCGTGTCATGAGCCTGCGGGGCGGGTCAGCGCACATGATCGCCCGCAGGCGGGTGCCGCCATACGTGGTGACGACAGACACTTTTTGGATGTGGGTGAGCGCCGGCCGAACATGGCCATCGACCAGTTTGAACGACACGCCCGGCAAGAAAACCCGGTCGAAAAATCCCTTCAGGATCGCCGGGTAGCCGAAGTTCCAAACCGGGAAAACGAACACCAGCGCGTTCGCCGCATGCAGTCGGTCCACATAGGTCTGCACCGGCGACTGATTGGTGTCTTGGTCGTGATAACCGCGGCGCTCTTCTGTTGTTAGAATCGGCTGGAAGTTCTCGGCATAGAGATCGCAGTCATCGACATGCCAGCCTTGGCCGGTAAGCGTGGAGACGACGCCTTCATGGAGGGCTGAAGAAAAGCTCTCGGGCACCGGATGGGCGAAGATGACCATCACTCGGTTTCCGTTGGCTTCCATGCCCTATGCCTCTGATGCCCTGACCGTTCCTTAGGCTGCGATCTCGCTCGGCTTTTTGATATGTGGGTAGGAGTACATCGCCTCGTAGCTCCAATTGGGATCATCCCAGGCGATCATTTTGCCAGGATTGAGAAGACCCTTGGGGTCTGCTTCTTTTTTGAACAGAAGCTGACGATCATCGGTCTTCTGGCGGCCGCCTTCTTCGAGCGTGTAGCGGTGCGGATTGAAGATCAGGCAGTCATGACCCTCGTGGATGCGAATGATCTCATCGAGCGGCTCTTCAGTGGTGAAGTCGACGATCGGCAAGCCAGCGAAGATGACCCTGCCGCCCTCGCGCATGACCTCCAGATGCTGCAACACCTCAGCGCCGAATGTCTCGCGGATTTTGGCAACCTGAGCGACCGGGTCCGAACCACCGTAGCGCACTTGCAGATAGGTGATGTTGGGATCGACCTGCAGTGCTCGAAGCGTGGTGTGGTTCCATGTGTACTCGGCCAGATGGCCGGGCGTGCGCTCAAAGGTTGAGGCGTCGGAGCGATAGACGATTTCCGGTGATCCGTTGCGTCCCATGAAGGCTGCAAAACCGTCCAGCGACTGCGGCGCGACAAGCACGATCAGCAGGGACTGGTCTTCGCGCACATGGTTTTTGAACCGTTTGAAAAACTTGAAGGGGATGGGCGCCTCAATGGGCGTGACTAGCTTGACCAGGATCCCGTCCTGGCAGGCCAGATCATGGGCGAAATTGGCGTTCGCCATGAAGTCGTCAAAGCCGAGCGCGAACTCCACCCAATCATAGGCGGGCGCAAGCGGCATTTCGATCTCGGTAATGATGCCATTGGTGCCGTAGGCATGGGAAACGCGGGCAAGGTCTTCGCCGGTGAATTCCAGAATGCGCGGTTCTTCCTCCATGGTGACGACGCGCAGGCGCAAAATGTTGCCAAGGTCGCGTAGTGCACCCCAACGCACCGAGCCGATGCCGCCCGAGCCGCCGGCTATGAAGCCGCCGATGGTTGCGGTGCCATAGGTGGAGGGCATCATGCGCTGCTCTTGGCCGGAATGCTCGCGCGTCTGGCGGTCCAGATCTTTGACCACACAGCCCGGCTCCACGATCACGCGGCCGGGGTGAACTTCCTTCACCTTGGTCATGTTTTTCATGTGCATCACGACGCCGCCAGCCAGAGGCATGGCCTGACCGTAATTGCCGGTGCCTGCGCCGCGTGTGGTGACGGACACATCATGGGCATAGCAGGTCTTCAGAACCTCGATCACCTCTTCCTCGGAGCGTGGTGATACGACGAAATCGCCGACCAAATGGTCCATACGGGCCTTGAGCACCGGCGAGTACCAGAAGAAGTCGCGGCTTTTTTGTTTGAGCGTTGCCGGATTGTCGTCGATGTCCAGGTGATTGAGCGCTTCCCGCACGGCAGCGACATTGGCAGAAAGATTGGCGGTCATAAGCTACTCCATCAGGCTATCGAGCACCGCGTAATCGGGCGGCGTGGTGTCCAGCACCTGGCCCTTGCGGATGACGGTGCGGTCGGTTTGTGGGCGGCTGAAGAATTCGTTCCAGTTGCGCGCCCCAAGATCAATTAGGTCGGCGGGAGCGCCAGCCTTGAAGGGTTGGCCGTCCTCAAAACGGCAAACGCTGGCGGGGATCGCGGTGAAAGCCTTCTCCCAATCGTCGGCGCCATGATCAAGATGGCCGATGCGCGTCGCTTCCCGCATGACTTCGACCATATCAAGGTCACCATAAGCGTAGAATGGATCGCGCGTGTTGTCCGACGCAAAAGAGACATTGACGCCGCGGCTTTTCAGCTCATGC
The DNA here is from genome assembly GCA_050043025.1 of Cohaesibacteraceae bacterium. Lineage (GTDB taxonomy): Bacteria > Pseudomonadota > Alphaproteobacteria > Rhizobiales > MH13 > MH13. The sequence continues at coordinate 249 of JBHJIX010000017.1, read as the reverse complement.
ACCAGCGTGATGCCACGCCAGCGCGGTGTCCGGCCGGCGGTGGAGCGATCCTGAAGGTACAGGTTGCACATGGGCAGGGAGACGATGTTGATCCCTGCCTTGGCGACCTTGTCCATGGTGCGGTCGGCATCATCATCCGTCATGACGGCGAGCGAGCAGCAATGCCCGCAGACAACCGGTGCGTCGAAGCCCAGGCGCAGGACCGTGTCGGCGATGATTTCCAGTGTGTTGACCGAGGGGTCGCCGGTT
>JBHJIX010000016.1:0-7754 GCA_050043025.1 Cohaesibacteraceae bacterium | reverse complement strand
ACGATAACGAACACCTTGCCGTCGCCGTGCTTCACATACTCAACCTTGGAGACCAGGATGCCCGCAATGCCAGCAATTAGCCGGCCCGGCTCGAAGATGATCTCGCAGTCAAGTTTCTCGACATGGCGTTTGACCACGGCGGCATAGTCGTCAGGGTGCGGCGGCGGATCATTGTCGTCGGCATAGGGAAAGCCAAGACCGCCGCCCAGATCGATATGCTGGATGGTATGGCCGTCCCCGCGCAGCGTGGCGATCAACTCGCCCAGCTTGCCAAAGGCTTTGTCGAAGGGATCAAGGTCGGTGATCTGCGAGCCGATATGCATGTCGCTGCCGATGACCGACAGGCTCGGAAGCTGCGCCGCACGGGCGTAGGCGTCGCGCGCCTGCACCCAGGGGATACCGAACTTGTTTTCCGAGAGGCCAGTTGTGATTTTGGCATGGGTCTTGGCGTCGACATCAGGGTTGCTGCGCAAGGAGACGGGTGCCGTTTTGCCCATCGAGGTGGCCACCTGGGACAGACGTTCCATCTCCGGCAGGGATTCCACGTTGAAGCATAGAATACCGGCATTGAGCGCCGCTTCCATCTCGGCCCGCGTTTTGGCAACGCCGGAAAACATGATCTTGTTCGCCGGCACGCCAGCGCGCAGCGCGCGTTCCAGCTCACCGCCCGATACAACGTCCGCGCCGGAGCCAAGACGAGCGAGGGTCTCCATCACGGCCTGGTTGGAATTGGCCTTCAGCGCGTAGCAGATCAGAACAGGCAGATCGCCAAACGCGTCGCGAAACACGGTGTAGTGCCGCTCAAGCGTCGCTGTTGAATAGACGTAAAACGGCGTGCCCACCTCACGGGCGAGCGTTTCCACCGGCACATCTTCGGCGAACAGCCGGCCATCACGATAGCTGAAATGATGCATCTTTGGCTCTTTGGGGGAGGCTTAGAGCAGCAACCCGTCGAGGATGAACGGGCGATCTTCCTCTGGCGCCGGTGCCGGTTGAACGCCTTCAGGCACATCGGCCTGGGACGGCGGCTCAAGCTGACCGCGCACGCCGCAAGCCGATAGGGCAAGAGCAAGAGCGGCCATCAGGATGAGAGGCGAGCGGCGCATGAGGGAGACCTTCTACAAACGTACCTTATCCCTAAGCGGTCTTGGCCAACATCTTCAACCACCGTCGGGCCTGTTTGCGGACATTCTGCGGCGCTGTGCCGCCATAACTGGTCCGTGAGCGGATAGATTTATCGACCGAGAGCACCGAATAGACATCCTCGGTGATGCCCGCATGCACCGCCTGCATGTCCTCCAGCGACAGCCGATGTAGATCGATCCGCTTTTCCGCCGCAAGGCCAACAAGCGTGCCGGTCACATGATGGGCGTCCCGAAACGGTAGATTCAACACCCGCACCAACCAGTCGGCAAGATCGGTCGCGGTCGCATAGCCCGAGCCGGCCGCCTTTTTCAGCGCTTTGGCGTTGGGCACCATGTCGCGCACCATACCGGTTGTTGCCGCGATCGTCAGTTCCAGCGTCTCCAGCGCATCGAAAATCGGCTCTTTGTCTTCCTGCATGTCCTTCGCATAGGCCATCGGAAGGCCCTTCATCACGGTCAAGAGCGCCGTGAAGGCCCCCAGCACCCGGCCAATCTTGGCCCGCACAAGCTCCGCCGCGTCAGGATTCTTCTTTTGCGGCATGATCGACGAGCCGGTGGTGAGCGCATCCGACAGGGTGATGAACTGGAACTGCGCCGAGCACCAGATCACGATCTCTTCGGCAAAGCGCGACAAATGCATGGAGAGGATCGAAGCCGCAGCCAGCGTTTCCAGCGCATAGTCGCGATCCGACACGCTATCGAGCGAGTTCGCCGTCGGTCTGTCGAAGCCTAGCGCCTTGGCGGTCATCTCACGATCGATGGGAAAGCTCGTACCGGCGAGCGCGGCTGCGCCCAGAGGGCTTTCGTTGAGGCGCTTGCGCGCATCCTGAAACCTGCCCCGGTCGCGGCCGATCATCTCCACATAGGCCATCAGATGATGACCAAAGGTCACCGGCTGGGCGCTTTGCAGATGCGTGAAGCCCGGCATGGGTAGGGCAGCATGCTCTTCGGCACGCTCGGCGAGCGCCTTTTGCAGCTCGGCCAGCGCCGCATCGATGCCATCAATCGCCTGGCGGACGTAAAGCTTGGTGTCAGTGGCAACCTGATCATTGCGCGAGCGCCCAGTGTGCAGCCGGCCTGCCGGCTCACCGATTACCTCCTTCAGCCGCGCTTCAACATTCATATGAATATCTTCAAGCGCGCGCGAAAAGGTGAAGTGACCGTGTGCGATCTCATCTTTAATCTGATCAAGACCGGTGAAAATGGCATCGCGATCAGCTGCGGTCAGAATACCGACCTCGGCCAACATGGTGGCGTGCGCCTTGGACCCTTCAATATCCTGGGCGTAGAGCTTGCGATCAAACCCGATGGAGGCGTTGATGTCTTCCATGATGGCCGCTGGCCCTGCGGCAAAGCGCCCGCCCCACATCGTATTTTTGCCAGTATCACTCATAGAAACCTTGTTCGCCCTGTTTGCTGTGAAGGACCGCCCGGATGGCTGAAGAGCCCCAAGAAGATAACAACCAGACACCTGAGGCTGATTCAGCCGCCACACCACCGCCGGGCGGCAAGATGCGACTGGTCGTCCTTTTGGCAGTCGCCGCCGTGCTTGGCGTCGCCTCTGGCGGGCTTGCGGTATATGTGAACAACGCCAGCCCTGACAATGAGGAAACCGCATCGGCCTGCCCGTTCTCAGCTGAAAGACACGCCGCCTTGCAGGCTGCCGCGCAGGGAGAGGTCGCCGCTTTCGCCGTTCTGGACGAGCCCCGGCCAACCCCATTGCTCGCCTTCAACGACGACGCCGGCAATGATCGCACGATGGCCGATTGGGAAGGCCAGACGGTGCTCTTCAACCTATGGGCCACATGGTGTGCGCCTTGCCGGGAAGAGATGCCGGCGCTTGATCGGCTGCAGACAGCAGAGGGTGATGACGCGTTCGAGGTCGTCGCGGTCTCCATCGACACCAACGCCAGCGCCGATCCGCAAGGCTTTCTGGAGGAGATCGAGGTTGAGTCGCTCGCCTTCTTTCAGGATGACACGGCAGACTTGTTCCAGACATTGCGCGCAGATGGCTTGGCCTTCGGCATGCCGACGACGCTCCTCATTGATGACACGGGATGCCTGCTCGGTTTTCTGGCCGGCCCGGCCCATTGGGATAGTCCCGATGCCGTGGCGTTGATGGATGCCGCGCACGTTCACTGAGGTGATTTCAGCGGATGTGGGTATCGGTTTGCGCTCGAACTCGCGGCAAACAATCACAGAGGGCCACTCTGGTTATTCGGTGTTCACAGGAATGATCCTAGCGTTGCCGCCTTTTCTGGCGTGCACCTGAACGCCAGACCTGATTGTTCTCCCAGGCCTTTTCGCTTTGCTCGGTCGATGGGGCATCGGGCAACTTAGCCGACTCCGGCAACTGTCCAGCGGCCAGCGCCTCAACCGTCTTGGGAGAGAAGGGAACGACGACACTGCCGGTCTCACCGACCATAAACCCGGCGGTTTCACGTGGCCCGTCGACAAAGCTTGGCAGCAACTCCACACCTGGGTGGAACCCAGGCTGACCCGGCTCGGTCCCGCGAACAGCCGGCGAACCTTTCCGTGTTGTGCGAACGCCACCCTTGCCGGATGACCGGCCGCGCTTGGTCTTGCCAGCGACCGATGCGCCTCGCCGTCTAGGGATGATGAAACGACCCTGACGCCCGCCAGAAAAATCCACCGCATCAATGATGGCGCGGAACACCGTCAGCACGAGCACCACGCCAAAGCCAACCAGCAGATGGCTCGTGGACACCTTCATCGCATCCTCGGCAAGCGACACGGTCATGAACACGAACTCGCGGGTCGGCGTGCAAAGCGCCGTACGGAACGTATCGGCGAACAGGCATGGGCCATTGATCACGTCCCGCCAGATGTAGAGATAGGCAATCGGCGTCACCAGGATCGGCAGCACGATGACAAAGCCGGCGATCCGCCGGACGAGCATGCCCATGGCGCCGAACACCATGCCCGACAGGACACCGAGCATCACGACGCCTGACATGGGCGCGGCCTAAACGCTCCGGTCGACGCGCGAGCCGACACCCGGTGCGGTCGATGACCCTTGCGTGATCGCACGGGCGTTTGCAGCGTTCTCGTCGATCATCGAAACGATCTGACGGTCAGCCTCCACATTCATCTTGTTCATCTTCTGAACAAGCTGAAGCTGCGTCTGAGCGCGGCTCGACACGGCACTGCTCGAAACTGAGGAAAGACTATCCATACACTTCCACCCAAAGTTGGAAGCTTGACCATAGATGAGAAGGTTTAAGGTGCCTTGAAATGGATAGGTGGCATTTGAACCATCCCGGCACAGGGGCCGCAAACGCGGCCTTTACCGCGTTGGAACCGGGGTTTCACCGCGATAGTCGTAAAAGCCTCGGCCAGCCTTACGGCCAAGCCAACCGGCCTCAACATACTTCACCAGCAGCGGGCACGGGCGATACTTGGTGTCGGCAAGCCCATCATAAAGCACTTGCATGACCGACAGACAGGTATCGAGCCCGATGAAGTCAGCCAGTTGCAGCGGTCCCATCGGATGGTTGGCGCCAAGCCGCATCGCCGTATCGATGCTCTCCACCGACCCAACGCCTTCATAGAGCGTGTAGATCGCTTCATTGATCATCGGCAGCAGGATGCGGTTGACAATAAAGGCCGGGAAATCTTCGGCCACCGTCACTGTCTTGCCGATGGCATCGACAAACCGGCGCGAGCTTTCAAACGTGCCGTCATCGGTTGCAATGCCGCGCACCAATTCGACCAGTTCCATCAACGGCACCGGGGTCATGAAGTGAATGCCGATGAAGCGTTCCGGGCGGTCCGTGGCCGCCGCAAGGCGCGTGATGGAGATCGACGAAGTGTTGGTCGCCAGGATGGTTTCCGGCGTGACAACCGGAGCAAGCTGCGTCAGGATTTTGCGCTTGACGGTTTCATCTTCGGTGGCCGACTCGATCACCAGATCGCAAGCCGCCATGCCGTCATAGCTGTCAGAGGGTGTGATGCGCCCAAGCGCCGGCTTCACTTCCTCTTCCTTGATGATGCCCTTGGCCACCTGCCGGTTCATATTGCCGGAGATTGTCGCCAGGCCCTTCTCAACCTGGTCCAGGTTGAGATCCTGAAGCACCACATCAAAGCCGGCGAGCACGCACACATGGGCGATGCCCGATCCCATTTGGCCGGCGCCGATAATGCCGACGGCTTTGATGTCGCTCATGAACGATCCGTACTGTTGGTGTTGGCGCTGACCACTCCCGGCCAGCCGCCCGCTATCATTCTAGGATTCAAGCGCCGATTTCAACTCTGGCAGAACGTCGAAGAGGTCGCCGACGAGGCCATAGTCGGCAACATCGAAGATGGGGGCGTCCTCATCCTTGTTGATGGCCACGATCACGCGGCTGTCCTTCATGCCCGCCAGGTGCTGGATGGCCCCCGATATGCCAGCGGCAATGTAAAGTTCCGGTGCAACCACTTTGCCCGTCTGGCCGACCTGCCAATCGTTTGGCGCATAGCCAGCATCGACAGCCGCGCGCGAGGCACCTACGGCAGCGCCCAGCGTGTCGGCGAGCGGCAGCACGAGGCGTTCGAACTCTTCCTTGGAGCCGAGCGCCCGGCCACCTGAGAGAATGATCTTGGCGCTGGTAAGCTCCGGCCGCTCGCTTTCGGCCAGATCCGCTCCAACGAAGCTCGAAAGCCCTGGTAGGTCCGGGACGGAGACCGTTTCAATTGAGGCCGAACCGTCGGTTTCAGCTTCCTTAAAGGCAGCGCCGCGAACGGTGATCACTTTCTTGGCGTCCGTGGAGCGCACCGTCTGGATCGCATTGCCGGCATAGATCGGCCGCTGGAACGTGTCGGCGCTCTCCACGGCGATGATGTCGGAGAGCTGCATCACGTCCAAAAGCGCCGCGACGCGGGGCATCACATTCTTGCCGGTCGTTGTAGCAGCAGCGACAAGCGCATCATAGCCATCGGCCAGCGACAGGATGAGGGCCGCCAAAGGCTCGGCCAGGGGATGGGCAAGGCCCGCATCGTCGGCGTGCAGCACTTTGCCGACGCCGGACAGCTTGGCAGCCTCTTCGGCAACGGCGCCTGCACCGCTGCCAGCGACCAGCACATCGACATCGCCAAGCTCTTTGGCGGCCGTCAGCGCCTTGGCCGTTTCCGGCGATAGGGTTGCGTTGTCATGGTCGGCGATCAGGAGGGTTGTCATGTCATTGTCTCCTAGATCACGCCGGCTTCAGATTTCAGCTTCTCGACAAGCTCGGGCACACTGCCGACCTTCACGCCCGCTTCGCGCTTGGACGGTGCGGCGGTGGAGAGCACCTCAAGACGCGGCGCAATGTCGATGCCCAGCTCCTCCGGCGAGGTGGTGTCGAGCGGCTTCTTCTTTGCCTTCATAATGTTGGGCAGCGAGGCATAGCGCGGCTCGTTGAGGCGCAGATCAGTGGTCACAATGGCCGGCAAGGTGAGCGACACCGTCTCCAGCCCGCCATCCACTTCGCGGGTGACGTTGAGGCTGCCATCGGCCACTTCGACCTTGGAAGCGAAGGTACCCTGCGCCCAGCCAAGCAGCGCCGCCAGCATCTGGCCGGTCTGGTTGCTGTCATCATCAATCGCCTGCTTGCCCATGATGACGACGTCAGGCGTTTCCTGCGCTACAATCGCCTTCAACAGCTTGGCGACGGAAAGCGGCTCAACGGTTTCATCACTTTTCACCAGGATCGCCCGGTCAGCGCCCATGGCAAGCGCGGTGCGCAGCGTTTCCTGCGCCTTGTCCGGCCCGATGGAGACGGCGACGATCTCTTCAGCCTTGCCGGCTTCCTTCAGCCGCAACGCTTCTTCCACGGCAATTTCGTCGAACGGGTTCATCGACATCTTGACGTTGGCCAGGTTCACACCCGTCCCATCGTCCTTCACAGTGATCGTCACATTGTAATCAACCACACGTTTGACAGGCACCAGAATTTTCACGCGCCTCGCCTCATTTGTTGTTCATCGGAATCGCTACCGGCCCTTAGGACCCGCGCCGTCAAAGCACATTATGTGCGCCGCAGCAAAAATCGGCGAGACGGTAGGAGGACGGCAACCCACCTGTCAACGCGACGAAAGGACGGCATCGCGGGAAAGCAGATCACAGCGCTTCCTGGTCTGGCATACCCCTGTCGAATAGCGGCACATCGCGGCGCTTGAAAAGCGGCGTCAGCGCAGCGCCAGCAAGCAACCCGCCAATATGTGCCCACCAGGCGGTGCTCGACAGCGTGTCGCCGCTCAAGACCATGATCACGTTCCAAACGACATAGGCGCCAAGAACGATCCAGGCGGGAAGGCGCAGCGGGATCTTCACCAGAAGCGTGGCCAACACCCACACTTTCACCCGCGGATGCAGCATGAGATAAGCCGCCACCACACCCGATGTCGCACGAGAGGCAACGACAGACGGAGGAGCCGGAGTGGGTGTCATGAGCGCGTATGCTAGCCACCGTGCGCTCCCTCATAGAAGAAGGAAGATGCAGAACTCCTCATGCCCCATCGCATCTTCAACATTGTCGCCGAACACCCGCAAGGACAGCGTCTTGCCGGCGAGATGCAGCAAGGAGCCGTGCCGGAAGGTGTGGCTGAGCGCGGTCGCCTCTTCGGGCA
>JBHJIX010000015.1:0-31316 GCA_050043025.1 Cohaesibacteraceae bacterium | reverse complement strand
TCTGCTGGCCGGTACGTACCGGTTTCTGCGTCCTGTTCCAGTTTCCTGGCCTGGCGTCGCTGCGCAGTTGGGGTGGCACGCTGTTCATCCATGGTCCGGTTCACCCGAGTCCATTCGCGGCGCACCACTCGCATCGCCAACAGGCCGCCCAGGGCCAAAAGAGCTGCTCCTACAAGTGTCGGCATTTTCCCCTCCATCGTCGTTTAGAGGCCGAAGCGGCCCCAGTGAAAGCGTTCATTGATCTTGGCAAATGCGGCATCGACGATGCCTTCGGCGACGTCGCCAGCCGACTGGCCCGCCATCGAGAGCGACCCGCCAGGCCGGAGAAACGAAAACAAACCACGCCGCTGCGTTGGGATCGGCACGAGCTTCACCTTGTCACCGAGCTTCTCACGAAGCGCTTCGTCGAGGTTCTGGATCTTGTCAGCAAGGCCAAGCTCAACCGCTTTGTTGCCTGCCCAGAACTCTCCGGTGAAGAGTGTCTTGTTCTCAGCCTCGATCCGCCCGGCACGGCGCTCGCGGACAAGCTCCACGAAGCCGTCGTGAATGTCTGCCTGGATCGCCTTGAGGCGACGAATGTCGTCGGACTTTTCCGGCTGGAATGGATCGAGTGCCAGCTTTTTCTCGCCCGCTGTGTAGACGCGGCGATCGACGCCCCAGCGCTCAATGACGCGGTCAAAGCCAAAGCCGGACGAAATCACGCCGATAGAACCAAGGATTGACGACTGGTCGCAGAGAATTTCATCGCCCGCCAGCGCCAGCATGTAACCGCCGGACGCCCCGACATCTTCCACGAAGACGATGGCTTCCTTTTCCTTGTCGGCTGCCAGTTTGCGGATGCGGTCATGGATGAGGCGAGATTGTACAGGCGATCCACCCGGTGAGTTGAGCGAGATCGCAACCACCGGCCCGTCAAACTCAAACAAGCGCCTCAAAGGGCCTGCAAGGCTGGCAAGCGACAGACCACGGTTGAAGCGCCCACCATCGCCGCCGATGACACCCTGCAAACGCAGGACTGGGACAAGCGGGGTTTTGGGACGGAGCGGCTTGGGAATGAAACGGCGCACTTGGGTCAACTTTCAATAACAGCGGTGCTGCCGAAATGGGACCTTTGCCATGTGAGAACAAGGGGGCGAGCGCCTTCTACCCAGCGGTCGTGCTCCTTGGGCCTCGGTTTGACTGCGACCTCTTACCGGTCCCCACTCATGTCGATGCCCGCGCGTCCGCGCAGGATGGTGCGAGCTGTGTCTGTGTAGCTTCCGTCCGCATGGTGCAAAACCAGCCCCGGCAAGATGGCCGGCGGTGTCCTGCGCCCTTTGATCGCTCGGACCAAGACACGCTCGGCGGGTGCCCCCTCGCGTGGATGAAGGCCAAGAACGGTGACCGCGCCGAAACGGCCATCCAGCGCGGCGAGCAGAGACATCAAGCCATCTGCGGCGAAGATTAGCGTGACGCTGCCGCGTGGTTTGAGAGCGCTGGCTGCCGTGCGCACCCAGCTATCCAGTGCATCCTCGGAAATCTGGTGGGCGGCCGCTTTGTCCGGCTCGGAGCGGCTGTGCCCCGCTCGGCGATAAGGTGGATTGGAGATGATGTGATCGAAGGCGGCGCGCTGCAATCCAGCGGTAACCCGCTCAGGTTCCGGTGCGAGGAGATCAACGTTGAGCGTTGAAACCCTGGTTGCAAGATCAATATTGGCCGAGATCGACGCTTGCGCACAAGCGAGCATAGCCGGATCGTTTTCGGCCAGCGTCACCTTTGCATTGGCGTTGGCGGACGCCAGCATCAGCCCCACGGCACCGGCGCCAGCACCCATATCCAGATTGTTGCCAGATAGATCGTCCGCGGCGGCAGCCAGAAGCACCGCATCGGAGCCGGAGCGATGTTTGCCAGCCTTGGGCTGCACGAGCATCACCCGGCCATCGAGGAAAGCGTCGGTGGTGGTCTCCATGTCAGGCGTGCCTAAACCGGCAGGATGCCGGCATCGGTCAAAAGGCGTTCCGCCTGGTCCTTGCGATCTTCGTCCACCATCACCCGGCGCGGCAGCACGCCGATCGAGCCCTCCAGCACCGACATGTGCTGATCGGCAACGAAGTAGATGATGTCCAACTCCTTCAGCAGCGCTTCGGCCGCAGAAATCAGCACCATGTCGTTGCTTCGAAACAGTTCCACCATGGATGCACCTTTCCTTAAGGCTGGACGCCCACCCCTTCATGTGGGGCTTTGCGTCGTCGTTCAAGGGCGTGACCGTTTGCCTGACTGTTCAAGCCGGAACGACTGTGCTTTGGACAGCTTTGATTTCAGTTTGGCCGGAATGAGAGGTTTCAGCATGGGTGTGGTCGTGGCGCTTGATGACAAGGCCGGCGGACGGGCAACGCTTGACCGCGTTTTAGAGCTATCGGCACCTGCAATGGAGCGGGTGAATGCCATGATCCTGTCGCGCACCGGATCAGACGTGACGATGATCCCGGAAGTCTCTCAGCACCTCATTGATTCCGGCGGCAAGCGTTTGCGCCCCATCCTTACTCTCTTGTGTGCTGACATGTTTGGCTATGAGGGCGATGGGCATATCAAACTCGCCGCGTCAGTCGAGTTCATGCACACGGCGACCCTGCTGCACGATGATGTGGTCGATGAAAGCGATATGCGGCGCGGAAAACCCGCCGCGCGGATGGTCTGGGGCAACCAGGCCAGTGTGCTCGTGGGTGATTTTCTCCTCGGCCAGGCCTTCCAGATGATGGTGGAAGTCGAATCGCTGGCTGCGCTCGACGTCCTTTCCAAGGCGTCTGCGATCATCGCCGAGGGTGAAGTGCTTCAGCTCACAACGGCCAAAAACCTTGGCACGACGGAAGATGATTATCTGGCCGTGATCCGAGCCAAGACTGCTGCGCTCTTCTCAGCGGCATGCGAAGTCGGCCCCATTGTCGCCGGCAAGACCGATGTTGAACGCGCCGCGCTGCGTTCCTATGGCACCAATTTGGGCCTCGCCTTCCAGCTCGTCGACGATGCGCTCGACTATGGCGGCACGGCCAAGGACCTTGGCAAAGATATTGGCGATGATTTCCGCGAGCGCAAAGTGACGCTGCCGGTGATCCTTGCTTACCGTCGCTCAGAAGGCGACGACCGCGCTTTCTGGGAACGCGTTGTGGTCAAAGGCGAACAGAATGACGGCGATCTGGAGCGCGGCATGGCGCTGGTGAAAGAACGTCAGGGCCTTGCCGACACGATCAGTCGGGCCAAGCACTATGGGGCGGTCGCCTGCGATGCGCTGGATGGACTACCTGCCAGCGCGCAAAAAGATGCTCTTCTGGACGCGGTCGCCTTCTGCATCGACCGCGTGACCTAGCCGGCCTTTCAGGCTGGCTGGTAACCAAAGCCTGGAAAACTGGCGTTCAAAGCCCGGTTCTGAACGGGTTTCATCGAATGGACCATGGACCGATGGTGCCCGCAGCGATAGGGCATAGGTCTTTGGTGCTGCACTGCACCCAGACAAGTATGGATGTCCGTCATCATGACCGCTTCGACCGCCTCCACTGCCCTCGCCGCCCAACTGGAACCGGGTCAGGACTGGGTCTATTCGTTCGGCGGTGGACGTGCCGATGGCGATGCGACCTTGCGCAACTTGCTAGGTGGCAAGGGTGCCAACCTGGCCGAGATGAGCCGCATCGGTCTGCCGGTGCCCCCTGGGTTCACGATCACCACCGAGGTCTGCACGCATTTTTATTCCCATGATCGCGCCTATCCAGATGGGCTGAGCGACCAGATCGAAGCAGCGCTCGACAAGATCGCCGCGATCACGGGAAAGACCTTCGGCTCGACGGATAATCCTCTGCTGCTGTCGGTTCGCTCTGGCGCGCGGGTGTCGATGCCGGGCATGATGGATACGGTCCTGAACCTTGGCCTCAATGATGAGACGGTGGAAGCGCTGGCACGCCTATCGGGCGATGAGCGCTTTGCATGTGATAGCTACCGGCGGTTCATTCCCATGTATGGCGACGTCGTTATGGGCGTTGACCACGAGCTGTTCGAGGATGCGCTGGGCGACCTCAAAGATCGGCGCGGGTTTGAACTCGACACCGAGCTTTCGGCCGCAGACTGGCGCGAACTGATCAGCCAGTACAAGCAGATCATCGACGACGAAGCTGGTGAGGCCTTTCCACAAGATCCGCATGATCAGTTGTGGGGTGCGGTTGGCGCTGTGTTCAAAAGCTGGATGGTGCCTCGCGCCATCACGTACCGGACCTTGCATAACTACCCCGAGGACTGGGGCACAGCCGTCAATGTGCAGGCTATGGTGTTCGGAAACATGGGCGCAAGCTCGGCCACCGGTGTTGCTTTCACGCGCAACCCATCCACCGGTGAGAAGGCACTCTATGGCGAGTTTCTCATCAACGCACAGGGCGAAGATGTCGTTGCCGGCATCCGCACGCCTCAACCGCTGACGAAGAAGGCGCGCGAAGAAGCGGATGTCACGTCCCCTTCCTTGGAAGAGGCGATGCCAGAGGCGTTCGCCGAGTTCATGCGCTACTGCAACCTCTTGGAAGGTCACTACTGCGATATGCAGGATCTTGAGTTCACCGTTGAGAACGGCAAGCTCTGGATGCTGCAGACGCGCAGCGGCAAGCGGACGACCAAGGCGGCCATGGCCATTGCCGCCGACATGGTCGATGAGGGTTTGATAACCTCCGACGACGCGTTGCTGCGGCTCGACCCAGCAGCCATCGATCAGCTCCTGCACCCCACCATCGATACCTCGGTGGAGCGCAAGGTGATCGCCAAGGGTCTGCCGGCGTCACCTGGCGCGGCAACAGGCGAGATCGTTCTGACATCAGCCGCCGCCGAGGAAGCTGCTGCCGCTGGCCGCGACTGTATCCTGGTTCGGGTGGAAACAAGTCCGGAAGACATACACGGCATGCATGCGGCCAAGGGCATTTTGACCGCGCGCGGCGGCATGACATCCCACGCGGCTGTTGTCGCCCGTGGCATGGGTACGCCTTGCGTGTCTGGCGCCGGATCGCTGCGGATCAACAATGAGACGGGCATCATCAACACAGGCTCCATGAAGCTGAAGGCTGGCGACGTCATCACCTTGGACGGCTCAACCGGCGACGTGATGCTTGGCGCTGTGAAGATGCAGGAACCTGAACTGACAGGCGCTTTCTCGTCGGTCATGGAATTGGCCGATGGCGTTCGCCGCATGACGGTGCGCGCCAATGCCGAAACGCCGGCTGATGCTGAGACCGCACGCAAGTACGGCGCGGAGGGTATCGGGCTTTGCCGGACTGAGCACATGTTCTTTGACGGCGACCGCATCACGGCCGTGCGCCAGATGATCCTTGCCAACACAACGACCGATCGGGAAGCGGCGCTCGCTAAACTGCTGCCGATGCAGCGCGGCGACTTCACCCAGCTCTTCACGATCATGGCCGGCCTACCGGTCACGATCCGACTGCTCGATCCGCCGCTGCACGAGTTCCTGCCGCGAACGGAAGAAGAGTTCGATGCCGTGGCACAGGATTTGAACGTGGACGCATCGGTGCTCTCCGAACGCACGCAGGAACTGCACGAGTTCAACCCGATGCTTGGGCATCGCGGATGCCGGCTTGCGATCTCCTATCCTGAGATCGCGCAGATGCAGACACGGGCGATTCTGGAGGCAGCGATTGAAGCTGCCAAGACAACCGGCAAACCAGTTGAGCCGGAAATCATGGTTCCGTTGGTTGCCGGCAGCAAAGAACTTGCCTTCGTTAAAGAGACAATCGACGGCGTCGCCGAAGCAGTGATGACGGAGAAGGATACGCGTATCGCCTACACGGTCGGCACGATGATCGAGCTTCCGCGGGCCGCGCTGCGCGCCAGCGAAATCGCTGAGGAGGCCGCATTCTTCTCCTTTGGCACCAACGACCTGACCCAGACGACCTTCGGCATATCGCGCGATGATGCTGGCCAGTTCCTGGGCACCTATGAGCGGCTGGGCGTGATCGAGAAGGACCCGTTCATCACGCTTGCCCAGGACGGCGTCGGCGAGCTTGTCAAAATTGCCAGTGAGCGTGGCCGTCAGGTCAAAGACGATCTGAAGCTCGGCAGCTGCGGCGAGCACGGCGGCGACCCAGCCTCTATCAATTTCTGTGAAAGCATTGGTCTCGACTATGTGTCCTGCTCGCCGTTCAGGGTGCCGATTGCCCGGCTGGCAGCAGCTCAGGCGGTGCTGCGGTCGCGGCAGTCCGGTGATGGCGCTTGAGACTTTAAGGACAGGCGGCAAACGGGCGCTTGCGCGAACGCTGTCACGGCTCGACCGGGCCGATCTATCGGCTGAGGACGCAGCTCTGCTGGATCAGGCCTTTGCCGATCCGCTGGGGATTGTCATTGGGCTCACCGGCCCGCCGGGTGTTGGCAAATCGACCCTCACCCAGGCACTGATCGAGCAAGGACGTGCAGTCGACAAAACGGTCGCCGTTATCGCCGTCGATCCATCATCGCCACGCACCGGCGGTGCCCTGCTTGGTGACCGAACAAGGCTCTCCCTAGACCCCGAAGATGAAGGCCTGTTCGTCCGTTCCCTCGCAGCGCGCAACCGGCTGGGTGGGTTATCCGATCACGCCATAGCATCAACCATCTTGCTGCGCGCGCTTTTCGATTGGGTGATTGTCGAGACGGTTGGTATTGGCCAGTCCGATGATGACATCACACTGGTGGCCGACCAATCTGTCCTGTGTGTGCAGCCCGGCTCCGGCGACGCACTGCAGTTCATGAAGGCTGGCATCATGGAGTGGCCGGATGTTATCTGCGTCACCAAGAGCGATACCGGTGCCATGGCAAGGCGGGCAAAGGCCGATGTGGAAGGCGCGCTGGGTCTCGCCGTTCCATCCGGCGACAACCCTGCGGTGCTTTTGGTTTCTGGTCGAACCGGTGAAGGGCTCGAGGCGCTCATGCAAGAGCTTTTGGCTCGCACAGCGCCGCAACGAGAGCGTCAGGCAGCTCGGCTACTGCGTGATGCCGTTCGGCATCGCTTTGGCGTTCATGGGCTCGCCAAGACCGACATTGAGGGCGTTTTATCCAGCGCGGCTGGACCTTTCAGCGCGTTCCGAGATGCAACAAAATGACTTGGTTTTTAAGCATCGACCAGCGTCCGCAAATGCTGGCGCGGCGACGCGCCGAACTTGCGTGAGTATTCGCGGCTGAACTGGGTCGGACTTTCATACCCGACATCGAAAGCGATACTCGACACGCTGCGCCCACCCTCCTGAAGCAGGCGCTTGGCCTCAAGAAGGCGCATGTCCTTCTGGTACTGCAAGGGTGTCGTCCCGGTGACGGCTTTGAAATGCTCGTGAAAGGTCGATGGGCTCATGCCTGCAAGGCTCGCCAAGTCGGCGACCGACAGGGCGGCTGTGTGATCGGCCTGGATATGACGGATAGCCTTGGCGATCCGGCCAGCCTGGCTGTCGAGCCGCAGAAGTTCGCGCAGCATGCCGCCCTGGTCTGCCATCAACAGACGATAGTGAATTTCCCGGCGAACAAGAGGCTCCATCACAACCGCATCAGCCGGTGTCGCATGCAGTGCAAGCAAGCGCCGCATGGCGTCCAACAGTCCGTGATCGGCCCGCCCCGCCGTTACGCTTCGGGCGACCGATGAGGATGGCATCGCATCACTGATTTCGCCAACCAAGCTTCGCGCCATCGCAAGGTCAAGCTCGATCACCAAGGCGACATAAGGCTTGTCGGGTGTTGCCTGGAATATCCTGGTGGAAACCGGAACGTCATGGCTGACAACAAGCGCTTGGACGGGCTGCATCACCACTTTGCGCTCGCCGATCCATAGCTCCTTCTTGCCCTGAAGAACGACGCAAAGGATTGGCCGATAAAGGTGGGCTTCCAGTTGCGTCGGGGCAGGATCGTGCACAACGGCCAGGCGTGGGACGTCAAGCATATGAGCCGGGCCATTGTCCCGGCGCCCTTCCACAACGCTGGAAACCTCTGAAATCATGTCCTGAATCATGCGTCTGGGCTCCTTATCCAGCGCGTACATCGCACAATACCTGATAGAATGAGAACCACAGGCTCCGGCATCTCGGAGCATTAGGCAAGTCTTCCCAAGGATTGGGCAGGCACACCCGACTGGCACTTCCTACAAACAGCTCACTGACACATCCCGTGTACACGCAGTGAAGGAAGCCACCATGTCCAAGACCATTCTCATCACCGGCGCATCAACCGGTATCGGCAAAGCAACTGCCAAACTGTTTCAAACCAGGGGCTGGAACGTCATTGCGACGATGCGTTCGCCTGACAAAGAAACCGAGTTGAACGCGTTCGACAATGTGCTTGTGACGCGGCTCGATGTCACCGATCAGGCTTCCATCGCCGCCGCCGTGGCAGCGGGGCTGGAGCGGTTCGGCGCTATTGACGTCCTGCTCAACAATGCTGGCTACGGCGCCTATGGGCCGCTGGAAGCCTTCTCGATGGACAGTATCCGCCGGCAGTTCGACACCAACGTCATCGGTTTGCTTGCAACCACCAAGGCCGTGTTGCCGCACATGCGCGCTGCCAAATCCGGTGCGATCGTCAACATTTCCTCCATTGGCGGCAAGATGACGTTTCCGCTTGGGACGCTTTATCACGGCACCAAGTTCGCCGTGGAGGGTCTGTCGGAGGCATTGCACTATGAGTTGGAAAGCCTCGGCATCAAGATCAAAATTGTTGAGCCCGGCGCGATCAGAACGGACTTTGGTGGTCGCTCGTTCGATTTTCAGAACGATGAGTCCTTGAGCGAATACCAACCGACCGTGCACGCGATGCTACAGGCCATGGGCGACCTCTTGGGTGAGAACGCATCGGAGGCAAGTGTGGTTGCTGATGTAGTCTGGACGGCGGTGACCGATGGTACGGCTCAACTGCGCTACACGGCTGGCGATGATGCGGCAGAGTATATGAAGAACCGCGACGCGCTGGATGATGAGGCATTCATCGGCAACGTGAAGGGCTTGCTGGGCCTTTGAGGCCGACTGCAAGACACACACCGCCACATCTCGTGAAGGAAGCCGCGCGCTGAATAAGGTGCGCGGCTTTTTCTTGCCACATCACGCTCCTCCTCACGCCATGATTGACCGTCAAGCACCCTGCCGTCCGCGTCACCGGGCCCAGGAAGGAGAGCGAATGGTTTGCTCGTCCTCAAGCGGCTTAACGAGCATTAACTCAACTGTCCCAAGTCAAAACGCTCGGTGCTTCAGCGCTTTACGCCTTTGCAAGGTTAACCGTCCATAACCGAGGCTGTTCCGGTGCGGCGGATGGGAGCTCATCGCCCGGAGCAAGTGGTATGGCGATGGGTTGGACACCGCACATGGGTGCCGCGCGTCGGTAGGGGTTTTGCGTAGGAGTTGCGAATCCATGTCTGGTGTTGGACCTGTCGCCAATCGCCGCGATGGCCGCCAAGATGCCTCGTCATACGCTGCATCGTCACGCAGGCGGCTCTCTTCCCTTTTTAAAAAATCCTCTGCTCTGATCGTCTTCGGTGCGGCCCTGTCTTTCTGGCAGCCCTCGCCCACCGGGCATCTGGATGCGGCACACCTCTTAGGCCTTGATGGGCCGGGCGGAGACCGCTGGACGACGTTTCTGACCGCCAGCCCAGCCGGATCGGTCCATCTGGCCACCATGCATTTGCATGGCGAGCGTGGAACGGACCTGGAGCATGCGGGCGTGGGCCAGGTGACGCCATCGGGCGTCCTACAGGCCGCGTTTGGGCCGCTGCCAGCGGCTGACGATATCATCACCGGTTCAATTCCAGATCAGAGCCTACCGTCAGACGCCGATCCTTTGATTGCACGCGATGCGCGCGCGCACCGGCTTGAGACCTATGCCTCGCAAACACTGTTTGCATCGCGGCGCGCGCCACCTTCGCTTGTCGATGCGCATCCCTTTGCGCGCTTGGAACTGGCAAGCCTGCCGAGCAGTGGCTTCACCGGTCATATCGGGCTCGTTCCGCCTGCACCGGAGATGATCGTCGCTGAGGATGCGAGCGATGCAGACGCGGACAATGATGCGAGCTATGCGCTGGCGATGGTCGATCCGTCGGCCGGCGGTTCGCCCCTGGAAGACACCGAGGGCCAGCGCCAGATTTCGGCCTTCCTCAACAATGATCGCCAGTTCGAATGCCTTGCTGAAGGCATCTATTTCGAAGCACGCGGTGAGCCGCGTCGAGGCCAGGTGGCTGTTGCGCAGGTGATCATGAATCGGGTGAACCATGACGAGTTCCCCGACACGATCTGCGGCGTGGTCTACCAGAACCAGCATTGGCGCAATCGCTGCCAGTTCTCTTTCGCCTGTGATGGCGTGCCGGAGCGCATCACCGAGCGTGGCGCGTGGTCAGAAGCTGAAAGCGTGGCGCGTCAGGTGCAGGAAGCGCGCGCCCTGATCGAGACGCTCACCGAGTCTACGCACTATCACGCCAACTATGTGCGCCCGCGCTGGGCACCGCGCATGATCCGCCTCGACCGGATCGGCCTGCACATCTTCTATAAGGGCCGCTACGGCGGTTGGCGCTAGCGCTGAAAGCGGTTGGTCCGAAGGACCAGAGCGCAGCGCCAGCAAAAAAATGCTGCTTGAGGTCGCAGACGCTCCGTGGCCTAGGGCAAGACCGCATGTCTTTTGGCTCCGCTCCTGCGGAACGACCCCATGCCTCTTCGCTCCGTGCCTAAGGCGCGACCCCTTGCCTCTTCGCTCCGTTCCTGCGGAACGACCGCTTGATGCCTATCGGAGCACCGTCGCTTGGACACACCAGTCCGGCCCGGCCTTTTGGACATCGGATGCTAGTTGGACAGCGTCGCTGTCACTTTCCATCAATGCGAAACACGTGGCCCCGGAGCCAGACATACGCGCGAAGGGGGCATCGGCCAGCGCGCTAAGGCACTCAGCGATCTCCGGGGCTAAGCTGATAGCTGCGTCCATAAGGTCGTTGCGGGTGGTCGTCAGATAGCCGACCAGGCCATCGAAACTGACCGGGTCGGACCAAGTCGGCAATGGCGGATTGGAGCGCGATGTTAGCGCTTTGAAAACCGCAGGCGTGGAGATCGCGACGCCCGGATTGACCAGGACGCACGGCGTCGGCAGCACTTTTATTGGTTCGATTACCTCACCAATGCCACTGATGATCGCAGGCTGTTCGGCAAAGCACATGGGAACATCCGCGCCCAGCGTCAAAAGATCGCTACGTTCACTGTCGGTCAGTGCTCGCCCGCCGGTCAGCAAGCGCATCAAAGCCGCCATGTCGGCAGACCCACCGCCAATGCCGGAGGCAACAGGAAGGTACTTGGCGAGGTGAAGCGCGAGCGGCTTGGATGCTGCCGCATCGACGCCCCAGCGGCGCACACACTCGAGTGCCTTGGAAAGCCCATTGTCTTCGAGCGGCGGAACGGCGGACGCAAACGGGCCGGCTGCAACGAGCTGGTCCGTGTCAGCGGGTTCCACAAAGACCTCATCGCCGATATCAGCGAATGCGACCAGGGAATGAAGCGTGTGATAGCCGTCGGCGCACTGGCCGGTGACATGGAGCGCCAGGTTGATCTTGGCGCGTGCCAGCATAGGCGATCGGCCTATTGCAGCATGGGAATCTCATAGCCTTCCGGCCAGATGCCCACCGACTCTACCTCTTCGCGTGTCAGCCCGCGCTGAAGTTTGCGCTGGATGGCCTCGCGATCGACCTCATCATCATCGAGGTCGCGAGCATGGCTCCACTGGAAGCGGGCTTCCAACCGACGGCCAACCATCCAATAGGCATCGCCCAAATGGTCATGGATCACGCCCTGCGTCGGGTCCAGGCTGACAGCGCGTTCCAGCTGTTCCACGGCCTCTTCAAAGCGGCCAAGGCGGAAATAGACCCAGCCCAAACTGTCGACGATGTAACCTGATTCAGGCCGCAACTCGACGGCAAGCTCCAGCATCTCCACCGACTGATCCAGGTTTTCACCGCGATCAACCCATGTGTAGGCCAGATAGTTCATGACGTCGGGCTGGTCGGGGAAGAGTTCGAGCGCACGCAGGAAATCTGCTTCAGCCAAAGGCCAACGTTCGGTCCGCTCATAGGCAATGCCGCGCTGGTAGAAGAGCCGCCAATGATAGTCTTCTGGCGTCTCGATCAGGTCGATGGCCTGCGTGTAGACGTCGGCTGCCGCTTCGAAATCGCGACGGAAACGCAGCACCGTGCCGAAGGTGTGAATGGCCTCCAGGTCCGTCGGATCGGCTTCAATGAGCGCCAGCAGGTGGCCATCGGCTTCCTCGGGACGCTCCAGCTGATCAAGCAGGACACCGAGCCGGATTTCCGCTGAGCGCTTAAAGGGGTGTGCCTCGCCGATCAGTTCGTAGACATCAACGGCCCGCTCCCAAAGCTCCAGGCTTTCATAGACCCGCGCCAGGCCGAACCGGGCAAGGTTATGATCGGGATCGGTGAACAGCGCCAGATTGAGATAGCTAGCACCCACTTCTTCGGCGCCATCGTCGCCAATTGCCAATCCAAGGCCATAAAGAACTTCCGCTGCGCCCTGGCGGGCATTGGTAACCCGGTGTTCTAGTGGCTGGCCATCGAGCGCAGCCTGGAAATCGGACTGGATGACGCCATTGCCAGGCGCAAGCTGTAGGAAACCAGCCAACACCTCTTGCGCCTCTTCGGGGCGATCATTGGCAAGAAGCGTGCGGGCATAGCCCTGCACCAGCCGCATCGCGCCCGGATCGGTTGAATAGGCGCGTTCCATATCGCCGAGCGCACCCTCCGCATCGCCAGATGCCAAGCGGATCAGCGCGCTGTGATAGGTGCTGTAAAGCTCGACCCACGCCGGGCCTTCCAGTTCGGCCAGATTGGCAAGCGCCTGGTCGGTGTCGCCATTGCCGTGCAATGCCCAAGCGCTGATCAGCACCGCGACCAGTTCGCCGAACCCGTCGGTCTCATAGGCGTCGAGCTCCCGTAGCGCGACGCGGAAGGAGCGTTGACGCATCGCATCAAGCGCCAGCGTCAGCCGCGCCATGCCGGAATCTCCGGCTGCAACCAAAATCGTCGCCAGATCGAGCGCGCCGGCCATACGGCCGTCGGCCAGCTCCATCGTGAAGGCGCTGTGGATGAAGCGGTCCGATGCCGGGTCTAGGTCATAGGCTTGGCGGTAAAAGTCGGCGGCCAATGGAATGTCCCGCTCGGTCTCTGCCAGCGTTGCAGCCAGAAAGAGCCCAGAAAGGCTGGTCCCGTCATGGGCTGAAACCGGCGGAGCCAAGGACTGATCAGACTGGGCACCCGTCGTCTCGGCCACGGCTGCTGTTGCCAGACCAAGAGATAGGCAGCCAGCGGCAGCAAGTTTGCTCAGGAAAGACAGGCTTGGCTTTGTCAGCATCATCATCGTCTTTATCTTGGACGGCCCGCCAGCAGGGCAAAACCGACCGATTCACTTTGATTTCGGCGTGTTTTGACGACAACCATGGCTTTTTCCCGACAACCGCACAAGGCGGACTGGGGGCGACGATCAAAACACTTTGTGCTCGCCACGTTCATCTGCCACCTCGCCGGCAACAAGCTTTCGGTAGTGGTCCGCCAAGGTGTCTTGCCCAAAAGATGGCGTGGCACCGGCATCGTATCGAGCCAATGCCTCGTCCCAGACAAGCATGGATTCGGTCGCGTAGTAGCGGCCGATCCGAGCAAGCTCAGCTTTGTCCTTCATGCTGGGGACGACCCATCCGAACGTCGACAGAACCCTGATGATGGTGTCTATGAGGCCAACCGGCACATGGGCATATCGCGGCTCCTTGCCCAGTTCTGTGAACAGCAGCGCGCCCTGCTCTTTCGGCGTTAGCGCCTCGCCCGGCCCGCCGATGGGCAGAACGCGGTTCTGCAAGGCGGGGTCCGACAGGCAGGCGACCAGATACCCTGCCAGGTCCTCATTGCTGATGGGCTTACACGCCGTGAGTTCGCCATCGCCGAACAAAAGGAAGGGCTTGCCAGCCCTTAGCCGGTCCAGCTGGCCGGAAAGAGACTTGAAGAACGCCGTTGGACGGACGATCGAATAGGTGAGACCAGACTGTTGGAGTTCCGCCTCGAAGGCCAGCTTGGCTTCCTGAAAGGCAAGCAGGGGCCTTTGAACGCAGATCGCCGACAAGAGTACAAAGTGCGGCGTGCCGGTTTCCGTCGCTGCCCAAAGCACATTGGCGTTGGCGGCGTGGTCAATCGCCCAGGCATCCCGCGGCAGGCCATTGCGCGAGGCCAGGCAGGAGATGACCGCATCGAAGCGTTCGCCGCTAAACCCAGCGTCAAGCAGGGATGCACGGTCGGTCACGTCGGCTACACGCGTTTCGGCGTCGGTAGGAAGCGTTCCGGCCGCTGGCATGGCTCGGACAACACACACCGTTTTAAAGCCAGCATCCACCAACGCATGCGCCGTGGCGCGCCCGATTGTTCCCGTGGCACCGAGCAGCAGCACGCGCCTCACCGGTGATTTGCTCGCTTTGTCGGGTTCCTCAACGGACGTCATTTACATGTTGGGATAGTTCGGGCCGCCCGAGCCCTCTGGCACCGTCCAGATGATGTTCTGGTTCGGGTCCTTGATGTCGCAGGTTTTGCAGTGGACGCAGTTCTGGGCGTTTATCTGGAAGCGCTTATCGTCTTCTCCATCATCGACCCACTCATAGACTCCGGCCGGGCAGTAGTTGGCTGATGGGCCGCCGAACAGGCCCAGCTCAGAGACGCGTTGCAGCCGGTCATCTTTGACCTTGAGATGGATCGGCTGATCCTCTTCATGGTTGGTGTTGGACAGGAACACCGATGACAGCCGGTCAAAGGTCAGCTTTCCGTCCGGCTTGGGGTAAATGATCGGTTTGGCGACGAACTCTTCAACCGTCGTCTCGTGATCTGCCTTGCCGTGAAGCAGCGTCCCAAAGGGTGACCAGCCAAGCGCCGTGTTGCACCACATATCAAGCCCACCCAAAGCAATCCCAAAGCGCGTTCCATGCTTGGACCAAAGTGGTTTGACGTTACGCACAGGATGCAGATCACGGCCGATGGCGCTGCGCCGCCAGCCATCCTCATAAGCGGTCAGTTCGTCCTGCTGACGCCCCTCGCTCAGGGCTTTATGCACTGCATCGGCGGCCTGAATGCCGGACAAGACGGCATTATGCGAACCCTTGATGCGCGGGACATTGACGAATCCGGCCGAACAGCCAAGCAGAGCGCCGCCTGGGAAGGTCAGCTTGGGAACGGACTGATACCCGCCCTCGGAGATGGCACGCGCGCCATAGGCAAGACGACGCGCACCCTCAAAGGTCGGAGCGACCATGGGGTGGGTCTTGAAGCGCTGAAACTCTTCAAACGGCGACAGATACGGGTTTGTGTAGTTGAGGTGCACCACGAACCCGACAGCCACCTGATTGTCTTCCAGATGATAGAGGAAGGACCCGCCGCCTGTGGTGTTGTCGAGTGGCCATCCAAAGGCATGCTCAACCCGTCCGGGATGATGATGCTCCGGCTTCACCTCCCAAAGCTCTTTCAGGCCAAGGCCGTATTTCTGGGGCTCGGCAGCTTTGGCAAGACCATAGCGTTGAATGGCTTGCATGGAGAGCGAACCGCGCACACCCTCCGCTAGCAGGACGTACTGCCCATGCAGTTCCATACCCGGTGTATGGTTGGCCGTCGGATTGCCATCTCGTCCAATGCCCATGTCGCCGGTCGCAACGCCGTACACTGCGCCGTCTTTGTTGATCAGGAGTTCAGACGCAGCAAAGCCAGGATAGATCTCCACACCAAGCGCTTCGGCTTTCTCCGCCAGCCAGCGACACACATTGCCCAAGGAGGCGATGTAGGCGCCGTGATTGTTCATCAAAGGCGGCATGGCAATGTTGGGAAGGCGCACGCCCCCGCCAGGCCCAAGATAGTAGAAACGGTCCTCAGTCACTGCCGTTTTCAGCGGGTGATCGTCATCGTTGCGCCAGTCAGGCAGCAGAGCATCCAGGCCAGCTGGATCGATCACCGCACCGGAAAGAATGTGCGCGCCAACTTCCGCGCCTTTCTCCAGCACCACAACATCGCGATCTGGGTCCATCTGTTTCAGACGAATGGCCGCTGTAAGACCCGCAGGCCCGGCACCAACGATCACAACGTCAAACGGCATGGATTCGCGTTCAGCGGTCATAGAAAATCCCGAGTTCTTCCAGACTGGCGCCGTATGTCGGCCAGCCCTTCGTGACGACATCCTTTGTTCCGGTATAAGAAGAGGAGGTCAACACGCTCAAAGGTCGCGATCGTGGGCACAATGCGCGTCGGCTTAGGGATATCATGGACAGGCAAGCACTGAAGGAACTGCTGGAGTTTTATGCCGAATCCGGCGTCGATGCGGCCATTGGCGATGAGGCCGTTGATCGCTATTCCGAGCCAAAAGCTCAGGCGGCACCGCCACTCGCGCCTGCCCCAGCTCAGCCAGAGCCTATGGTGCCAGCTGCACGCCGCCCCTCACCTCCTCCAATCGCTACACAGGAATCAGATGATCCCGTTCAAGGGCTGGCCCACGCTGAAGCACTGGCAGCCGGTGCTTCAACGCTTGAGGAGCTGCGCGCTGCGTTGGATGGCTTCGATGGCTGCGCACTGAAAAAGACCGCCCGCCAACTGGTGTTCGCGGACGGGAATCCAGACGCATCGATCATGCTCATCGGAGAAGCGCCGGGGCGCGATGAGGATGCGCAGGGTCTGCCCTTCGTCGGACGGTCCGGTCAGCTTCTCTACAAGATGTTGGCAGCCATCGGGCTCGACCGCACCAAGGTCTATATTGGCAACGTTATCTACTGGCGGCCGCCGGGCAACCGCACACCAACGCCCGATGAGCGCGCCTTATGCGAGCCGTTCATCCGACGGCAGATCGCTTTGGTGCAGCCCAAGGTGATGATGACGCTTGGCGGATCAGCGCTTTCTACCCTTTTTGAAGGCCGCACGGGGATCATGAAGACGCGTGGTCAGCTTTTGACCTATGCCCAGGACGGGTTGTCGATCCCAACGATACCAACTTTGCACCCGGCTGGCCTGTTGCGGCAGCCGCTGAACAAGCGTCTTGCCTGGCGCGATCTTCTTCTTCTCGATGAGCTTGCACGGGAGCATGGCGCGCGATGAGCCGGATCGATGAGTCACTTCCTTTTGTCGCACTCGGCATCGCCGTGCTGACGGTTTCCGATAGCCGCACACTAGAGGATGATCGCTCAGGTGATGTGCTGGTCGATCGGCTGACCCAGGCCGGGCACCAGTTGGCCGACAGAGCAATTGTGACGGACGATGAAAGCCTGATCGCGGACAAGGTGAAAAGCTGGGTCAGCAACGAGGGGGTCGATATCGTGATCACGACGGGGGGGACGGGCTTTACCGGACGGGATGTAACTCCCGACGCCATAGAACCCCTGTTCGACAAGCGGATGGAGGGGTTTTCGACGCTCTTCCATCAAATCAGCTATGAGAAAATTGGCACGTCGACCCTGCAATCGCGGGCGACGGCCGGCCTAATTGGCACAACATTCGTCTTCTGCCTCCCGGGCTCTCCTGGAGCCTGCAAAGACGGGTGGGACGGTATCCTTCAGGCGCAGCTCGACTACCGCCATCGGCCCTGCAATTTCGTGGAAATCATGCCAAGGCTCGACGAGCACCTCAAACGCGGCGCTGCGGGCGGCGAGAGCAAGAGCGCTTGACTATCCAGTCTCGGCGACCGTTTCGCCTGTGGCCACGTTCTCGGGCTCTTCCAGCGGCTCCATTGGCTGCGCCAGATGCGTGCAGGAGCGCAGCCGCATCAGATTGGGCAATTTGACCGCGGGATCAGCAGCGCGCCAATCGATAGACGGGGCGCTTGCTCCTCGTAGGTGCGACCGACGTGCCAAAAGCCCCTGAGAAAGCCTGCCAACGGACAGAACGCGATTGGCGAATACAACCGATGCCCGGCGCTTAACATCAGCACTGCCAAGCTCCGGCTCATGCTCGGGGCGGAAGGCGGCTGAAAGCATGCGATTGGGCGTCCTGATACGGTTCTGACGCTCAACGAAAGACATGGCTTCTTCCAACCAGCCGGCGGTGAGAACCGTCGCCTGATCCAGCATCAACACCCAGTCGGCACGGTGTGCTGATTTGAGCGCGAGATCGGTTGCCTTCTCGCGTTCTTTGGGCACCGGAACCATGATAGCTCCTGCGGCATCGGCGATCATCGCGGTGCCGTCACGTGAGCCCAGGTCGAAGAAGACGACATCACGCACGGCGCCATCGGCAGCGGCTGCAACCAGCGGACGCAAGACGTCGAGGAGGTAAGGTTCCCCGTTTTTGGTGCGGATGATCACGCTCAACATGGCTGCCACATTTAGCATTTGATCCTTATGTTGGCGAGTTTGTCGGGGAAACGCGGTAAAGCTCGGTCATTAGTTCTTTTTTTGTTCTCAATTTTGCGCTAGAAATCCGAAAGATGACGAGCTGAGGACACGATCGTCATGGCGAACGAAAAGAACCAGGCACCCCCCAAATCACGCTCGCATGGTCGTGGAACGGCTAGCAATGCCAGCGGACGGTTTGAACAATTGGCCCGGCAGACCGTCGATGATGGCTGGGATTCGCTCGCTGACCTGCCGCCGCTGAAAACCGAGGTCGCGCTTGAGGCGGCGCGCACCATCATCACCCGAAACGTTTCGCCGGACATTTCCTTTGATAGGTCGATTAATCCCTATCGTGGCTGCGAGCATGGCTGTGTCTACTGCTATGCGCGGCCGACGCACGCCTATATGGGTTTGTCGCCGGGGCTTGATTTTGAGACGAAGCTCTTTGCCAAACCCAATTCAGCCAAGCTTCTAAAGGCTGAACTTTCCAAACCGAGTTACGAGGTGAAGCCGATCGCCATCGGCACCAACACCGACCCTTACCAGCCGATCGAAAAGACGCAGAAGATTATGCGTGGCGTTTTGGAAGTGCTGGCGGAGATGAAGCACCCGGTGTTGATCACCACCAAATCGGCGATGGTGTGCCGCGATATCGATCTACTGGAAGCGATGGCAAAGGAACGGCTGGCGCATGTGACGATGTCGGTCACCACGCTCGATCGCAAACTGGCGCGAACGATGGAGCCGAGAGCCGCGACACCACCCCGACGTCTTGCCGCCATTGAAGCGCTGAGCGAGGCAGGGATACCGGTAAGCGTCAACGCTTCGCCGATGATCCCAGCGCTCAATGATCATGAGCTTGAGGCCATTTTGGAAGCCTCTCATGCGGCCGGTGCTCGAGGCGCAAGCTACATCCTGCTGCGCATGCCGCTGGAGGTTCGCGATCTCTTCAAGAGCTGGTTGATGGAGCACTATCCGGGGCGCTATCGGCATGTGATTTCTGTTCTGCGGGCAATGCGTGGCGGGGCGGACTATGACGCTCGCTGGGGCCGGCGCATGGAAGGGATTGGCCCGTTCGCCCAGGTGCTCGCCAAGCGGTTCAAGCTGGTGACAGGCCGACTTGGCTTGAAAACGAAGATCCCGCGGCTGCGCTGTGACCTGTTCGATGCGCCCGAGCAGGAAGCCGGAAAAAAACCTGGTGGTCGCAAAGGCTCCCAGCGCGACCAATTGGACCTGTTCGGCCCGACGGGCTGATAAGTTGAAAGCGCAAACAAAAAAGGGCACCGCGCTCGCGATGCCCTTTTTGAAAGTGAGATCGGTCCGGGTCTTAATCGAGCGGCGGAATGCGCAGCACCTGACCGGGGTAGATCTTGTCCGGATCGGACAGCATCGGCTTGTTGGCCTCGAAGATGGCAGTGTATTTGGTGCCATCGCCATAGGCCTTACTGGCGACTGCCCAAAGCGTGTCACCTTTTTCCACCGTGTGGTAAGTCGCTTCACCGCCGCCAGATGCTGGCTCGATATTGTCCTCGACCGAGGCAATGCCTTCAACATTGCCGGCAGCCAGGATGATCTTCTCACGCAGCTCTTGGGAGGGAGCGGAGCCTGCGATCTTCACAGTGTCGCCATCGACTTCAACGGTGACATCGCCTTCAAGACCAAGCTCAGCCACTTCCTTTTCAATGGCTTCAGCCGGATCGTCGCCCCCGCCAAACAGCTTCTTGCCTGCATCGCGTACAAATGAAATCAGTCCCATCGGTTTTTCCTCTTCCACGGTGGTGGATTGTTCCCCAGTTGGACATGGTAACCCAAGTGAGCAATCGCCGCCTGCGCACCACGCCTTTGCCCTATAGAGCGCTGGAGCGGCCTTGAAAACCTTTGCAATGCAGCGCGCCGCGACGGCAGGCTGCCGTTCGCTGACCGAATCGCCCAACGACCGAACCTATGGCTCCTCGTTCTTCACCAAAAAACACACCCGCCGACGAGCGCTCCTGGAAGAAGCAAACAGAACCCGACGTGCGCTTCGAGGCTGATACGCAAGCGCTCGGGTTCCGCCATGTAGCAGGCGTCGATGAAGCAGGGCGAGGCCCGTTGGCGGGCCCCGTTGTTGCCGCCGCCGTAATTTTACCGCTCCAACCCGGCCCGTCGGGCAGCCTCGTCCATCCACCTGCTTTGGATGGGCTCAACGATTCCAAGAAGATTACCGAGGGGATGCGGGACCAGCTTTTCGCAGCGCTTATGGAACTGGCAGACGTTAGCATCGCCAGCGTCAGCGCCCAGACCATCGATGCCCGCAATATTCGCAAAGCCTCGCTGGAAGCGATGCGGCTCGCAGTCGTCGGCCTTCCACAACCCGCCGATTTCGCGCTGATCGATGGCACCGACGTGCCGGCTGGCCTTTCCTGTGCCGGCCAGGCGCTGGTGAAAGGCGACGGTCGGTCTCTCTCCATCGCCGCCGCCTCCATCTGCGCCAAGGTTACCCGTGATCGGATGATGCTGGCAGCGGACGCGCGCTATCCGGGCTACGGCTTTGCGAGCCACAAAGGCTACGCAACTCCGCAACATCAGGAAGCGCTGGCCCGGCTCGGCCCTTCGCCCATCCATAGACGCACCTTTGCCCCGGTCAGAGCGGCACAGATCAGTAGAACCGTGCTTTAGATTTGCGAAACACTTTTTCAACCTGGCCTTTACCTTAACAAGGCAGTGTCGCGGCACTTGTTTTGGTTGTGCGTACAGGTTGGGTTATGTCGGTTTTGCGTTTGGAGGCGCAGCGTAACAGCGCCTCCCTTTCCCATGAAATCGCCGCGCCGACATCGGGCATCGGCAGCTTTCTCGACACGGTGACTGTCGGGGACTGCATCGCCTTGATGGAGCAGATGCCGGCAGGCTCGGTCGACGCGGTGTTCGCCGATCCACCCTACAATCTACAGCTTCAGGGATCGCTCCAGCGTCCAGACCAAAGCGATGTCGATGCCGTCGATGACGCCTGGGAGCAGTTTGAAAGCTTTGCGGCCTATGACGCGTTTACGCGTGCCTGGCTGCTTGCTGCTCGACGCGTTCTGAAGCCAAACGGCACCCTTTGGGTGATCGGTTCCTATCATAACATCTTCCGCGTAGGCGGGTCGTTGCAGGACCTTGGCTATTGGATCCTCAACGACATTGTCTGGCGCAAGACCAACCCCATGCCGAACTTCAAAGGCCGGCGGTTCGCTAACGCTCATGAGACGTTGATCTGGGCGGCGCGGTCGGAGACCGGCAAGCGCTACACTTTCAACTACGATGCCCTTAAGGCCGCCAATGACGATGTGCAGATGCGCTCTGATTGGACGCTGCCGATTTGCACGGGCGCAGAACGCCTGAAAGATGATGACGGCAACAAGGTTCATCCAACCCAGAAGCCTGAGTCGCTTTTGGCGCGCGTTCTGCTCGCCTCCACCAAGCCAGGCGACGTCGTGCTCGATCCTTTCTTTGGCACTGGCACCACCGGCGCTGTCGCCAAGAAACTGGGGCGCTCGTTCATCGGCTTGGAACGCGAAACCGCCTATGCTGAGGCCGCGCGGGCGCGCATCGCGGGTGTCGAACCGCTGCCAGACGCGGCGCAGGTGATGCTGCAAGGCAAGCGCGCGCAGCCGCGTGTGCCCTTCGCCGCGCTCTTGGAAGCAGGTTACATCATGCCCGGTGAGCAGTTGGTCGATGGCAAGGAACGCCATGCGGCGCTCGTGCGGGCCGATGGAACGCTTGCCAGTGGGACGCATGAAGGCTCGATTCACAAGGTTGGTGCGTTGGTTGAAGAGCGAGAAGCCTGCAATGGCTGGACCTTCTGGCACGCCAAACGAGACGGCAAGCTGATCCTGATCGACGACTACCGCACCGAAGTCCGCAAGAAGGTCGTCTGACCTATCGGGCTTTCGGACGGATGGAACGGCCGAGTTCCGGCAACGCCTGTTTCAGCACTTTCACCATCACTGTCGGCCAGGCTTCTTCGATCAGCTGCTCGGGCGTCGACCACCAACCAGCGTTTGCCGGCGGCGTCGCACTTTCGCGGCGATAAACGTCTAGTGTTAGTGCAAAATGGGTGAACACATGCTCGATGCTACCGACAGGTTCAGCATCGGCGTAAGGCGGTGCTTTTTCGATCGACCAGTCGCTCGTCGGCACCTGTGTCATGCCGGGTAGTAGGCCATCGACTGGCCGGCTTTCGCACCACACCGCGCCATCGTCTGGGCGGATGATCACCAGAGCTGCGCCCAGCCGGCGGGGCTTGGCTTTCTTTGGAGCCTTGACCGGAAAGGTCTCCATGTCTCCAGCCTTGGCGGCTTGGCAGCCAGGGCGCCAAGGGCAGATTACGCATGCCGGCTTTTTGGGGGTGCAGATCGTGGCGCCCAGATCCATCATCGCCTGCGCAAAGTCACCAGGTCGAGCTGTTGGAACGAACTGCGCCAATCGTTCCAACACGTCCCGCTTCACCTTGGGAAGAGGTTTGTCGAGCCGGAAAAGCCGTGTGAGGACGCGCTCGACATTACCATCAACGACGGGGACCGATTCGCCAAAGGCAATGGCGGCGATGGCCGCAGAGGTGTAGTCGCCGATACCTGGCAGGTTTTTAAGCTCGGCGGCATTGGTCGGGAACATCCCGCCGCGGCTCGTCACAACCTTGGCGCAGGCATGCAGATTGGCCGCGCGCCGATAGTAGCCAAGACCGGCCCAAGCCTTGCGAACGTCGTCATCGCTTGCCGCTGCAAGATCAGAAATGGCCGGCCATCGATCAACGAATTTAGAAAAATAGGGAGCCACAGCCGCAACAGTTGTCTGTTGCAGCATGATTTCAGAAAGCCAGACCTTGTAGGGGTCTTGAAACTGGCCGGACTTGGTGGCCTCAGGACCTAAGCGCCAAGGAAGCTTGCGCGAATGTCTGTCATCCCAGCGGAGAAGATCGGCCGCGCGGCTATCCGCCATGGCCGATCGCGCAAGCATGGGAGCGGATCAGTTAATCCGCTCTTTCACGGCTTCGATGGCGCTAGCGATCAGCTTGGACGCCGTTGCACCCTTGGCCTGTTCGGCCAGTAGTGTTTCAGACGCGGCAATCGCGATGTCCGTGGCGCGCGACCGAACTTCCGCGAGAGCCTGTGCTTCTGCCTGCGCGATGCGCGTTTCGGCAGCGGCGGTGCGCCGGGTGATCATCTCTTCCAGCGCGGCTTCGGTTTCAGCTGTCATGCGTTCCGCTTCTGCCTTGGCCTGAGCGATGATGGCGTCAGCCTCTTCATCGGCAGCCTGGGTTTTGCGACGGAAATCAGCCAGAACGGCCTGTGCTTCTTCGCGTAAGCGGCGGGCTTCTTCGAGCTCGCTACGAACTTTCTCAGCACGAGCGTCCAGCGCCTTGGTCACCATGCCGGGGACCTTGAGATAAACCATGAGCGCCAGGAACAGGACCAGCGCGACGAGTGCCCAAGCAGATGAATCCATTGTTCGGCCTCCTTATTGCTGGCTCTGCGCAGCGATGGCCTTTGTCACCGCTACCTTGGTTGGCGCTTTGGGTGCCAGTTTTTCCATAATGGCATCAACCGCGTCGGTGGCAATGGTGTCCACTTGGCTCAGCGCCTCGGTTTTGATGGCGTTGATCCGCGTTTCAGCTTCAGAGAGCTTTTTGGCCAGCTCCTCTTCGGAGGCGTGACGCTTGGCATTGGTTTCAGCCGTCAGCTTGTCGCGGGTTTCGTTTGCCATCGCATTGGCCTTGGTCCGGGCATCGGCAAGGGCCTTTTCATACCCTTCCATCGCCTCATCAGTTTCCCGCTTTAGCCTTTCAGCTTCGGCAAGGTCGCTGGCGATCCGGTCATGCCGGTCTTCCAAAATACCGGAAATGCGTGGGCCAGCGATCTTGGAGATCACGTAGTAGACAAGCCCAAATGCAATCACCAGCCACAGGAGCTGAGAAGCATAGGTGCTGGTATCGAAGGGCGGGAACAACCCGCTGGCTTCGCTGGCGGCATGTGCGGCGTCGTCTGTCGTGGCCATCGCTTACAATCCGGCTTGAAACTTCTGTCATCCAGCGCCCATGGCGCTGATTGGCATTATTAGAGTTGGGTTTGGCGACCGCGCAGTGCCCGCATCATCGACGCCGACACTGCAAAGCGGCGTTCATTCCCAAATGGATCGCCGACAAGGCCGGCGATCGGCTGCTCGATGTCTTAGACGGCGAACAGCAGAAGAAGCGCAACCAGCAGCGAGAAGATGCCAAGCGCTTCTGTCACGGAGAAGCCGTAGATCAGGCGGCCGAACTGGCCGTCAGCGGCGGAAGGATTGCGCAGTGCGCCCGCCAGGTAGTTACCGAAAATCTGGCCAAGGCCGATGGCGGCGCCACCCATGCCGAGACAGGCGATACCGGCGCCGATAAGTGCTGCTGCATCTGCTTCCATGATGAAACTCCTTTGGAATGAACGAATGTGCAGAGGAAACGGCCCGGCGGATGCCAAGCCGAATAAGAAACCTTAGTGCGAGGGGTGAAGCGCGTCGTTGAGGTACATGCAGGTCAACACCGCAAACACATAGGCCTGAAGGAACGAAACCAGGAACTCCAGCGCCGTCATGGCAATGGTCATCAACATCGGCAAAACGGAGCCGGCGATACCGACAAAGCCGAGCCCGGTGAGCGAGACCACGAAGCCAGCAAACACCTTCAGCGTGATATGACCAGCCAGCATGTTGGCAAACAAACGCACTGACAGAGAAATGGGACGCGAGAGAAAGGAAATGATCTCAATCGCGGTCACCAGAGGGATGAGGTAGCCGGGCACGCCGTCAGGCACGAATAGCTTCAGGAAGCTGAACCCGTGTTTCATGAAGCCATAGACGATGACTGTGCCTATCACCAGCATCGCCAGCGCAAAGGTCACGATGATGTGGCTGGTGACAGTGAAGAAGTAGGGAAACATGCCAAACAGGTTGGCAAACAGCACGAACATGAAGAGCGAGAAGACAAGGGGGAAAAATCTCATCCCTTGTGTTCCGGCCGCATCTCTCAGCATGCCGGCGATAAACTCGTAACTCATCTCAGCAGCAGCCTGCCAACGGCCAGGCACCAGGCCGCGGCCAGACGTCGAAAGCACCAGAAATGCAGCAACGGCGCCGGTGGTGGCCATCATGAACAGCGATGAATTGGTGAAGGAGAAGTCGAGACCAGCAATCTCGATCGGCACAATGGTGGAGATCTCAAACTGCTTGATCGGATCATTCGCCACAGTGGTCAACTCCTTGTCGGGGCAACGGCTGGCGAGCCGCACCCTGGCACTTTGCCAGGCCCCTATGAACGTCGTGTCTCATCCGCGCAAGGCCCGAAGGACCGGAACCTGCACGCACGCGCAGCTTTAACCGCCGTCGCGCTCGTTTTTTCCTGTGTCATCTCGCCGCGCCGATTGGCTGGGCGCCGGCGCCACAAGACCGAGGGTTCTCATGACGTTTAGAACGCCGGCTGCAAACCCCAACAAAAGCAGGACGATCAGACCGAACGGTCCGGTGCCTGCCACGCTGTCGAGGAACCAACCCAAGGCCCCACCGACAAAGATTGCCGCAATGAAGTCAGACGAGACCCTTACCGCCAGGCCATAACCGGTGCGCTTGGCAGCGTCCGCATCATCACCATCGGCTTTTGGGCGATGCGCACCGAGTTTGTCGTCCAGCGCATCAAGCCGGCGCCGGACATCCGACAAATCGGCTTCGTCCGACCGATCCGGCTGTTCGGGATCCGACCCATTCGTCATGGGGCCTTTCCTCCGTGCCAGCGGTCGCGAAAATCGCCGGGACCATAGTGTCCGACCCATAGGGTGTCAACCAAGGTCACGAACAATCGAACGCCCTTTTAACCTCTTGTATTTTCAGGCTTTTCTTGGCGCTATGCGGCGCTCTCGGCTTCCACCATCGCTTCGGCCTGCGCCAGGGCCACCGAAACGATCTGGCTGACGCCTTTTTCGGCCATCGTCACCCCATAGAGCCGGTGCATGCGGCTCATGGTGATGGGATTGTGCGTCACAACCAGGAAGCGTGTGGAGGAACGACGCGCCATATCGTCCAGCAGATCGCAGAAACGCTCCACATTGGCATCGTCCAGCGGCGCATCGACCTCATCGAGAATACAGATGGGGGCCGGGTTGGAGAGGAACACCGCGAAGATCAGCGCCATCGCCGTCAACGCCTGCTCGCCGCCGGAAAGAAGCGTGATCGATTGCGGTTTCTTGCCGGGCGGCTTGGCGATGATATCGAGGCCTGCATCCAGCGGATCATCGGCATCAATGAGCGAGAGCTCTGCCTCGCCGCCGCCAAACAGGCGTTTAAAGAGGTCGGCGAACTGCTCATTCACCCGGTCGAAGGCTTCAAGAAGCTTCACCCGGCCTTCGCGATTCAACGTGGAAATGGTGCCGCGTAGCTTCGTGATGGCTTCGGCAACATCATCACGCTCCATGGAGAGCGTGTCGCGGCGCTCAGCGACCTCGTCGGCTTCCTGCTCCGCCTGCAAGTTCACAGCGCCGATGCGCGCACGGGCTTCCTTCAGTTCGGCGAGCTGACGCTCCAGGACATCAAGCGCTGGAGGCTGAACCCCTGGCTCGAAGCCGGCCAAAGTCATCAGCGTATGAGGCGCCGCATCGACAGCCTCAGAAATCGTTGCTTCCAGCATGCGACGACGCTCATCGGCGGCCGTCTTGCGTTCTTCGGCGCGGCCATGGGCCTCACGGGCGGCAAAGTAAGCTTCTTTGGCCTCACGCGCCTTGGCATCGGCCTCTCGCTGCGCGGTTTCGCGCGCTGCTAGGCTGTCAGCCGCAAGCTTGCGAGCCTTCTCGGCCTCCGACAGCGTCGCGGCGAGCGCACGACGCTTTTCCACCAGACGGCCCGGTTCACCGTCGAGGCGTTCCAAGGTCGTCTGGAGGTCGGTACGACGTTGGGCAAGCGTTGAAGCATGGCTCGCTGCGGCATCGGCGCGTCGCTGCCAGGCTTCCAATGCGCGGGTGGCAGCATCTTTCCGGCGCTGGTGATCAGCCAACTCGCGCTGCAAACCGTCGAGCGCGACACGCGCATCATCGCGGACCCGGCGCGCGTCGGTTTCATCTTGAGAGGCTGATTCGAGCTTGGCTTCCATCGCCGAAAGATCGGCACCTGCAACCGTCTTAGTTTCAGCCTCTGCTAGCGCTTTGCTTGCTTGGTCACGGTCTTCCGAAAGGCGTCCAACCTCGGCCTCGGCCGCGGCGAGCCGAGCGACTTCCCGCTCCGCCTCACGCTCCAGCGCCAAAAGGCCACTGGATGCTTCTTCATAGGCCGACCGTGCCGCTGCTTCATCGGAACGATGTTTGGACCAGGCGGTATCGGCGTCGTTGCGCGCCGTAAGCGCCAACATGTGGCTTGCAGCCAGAGCACTGACCTCCGCTTTGCTGGTCTCAATGCCCTTGCGAAGCGCCTCCAGGCGATTGCGCTCGGCAAGCTTGATGGCTGCGGCGCTGGGGGCATCGGCGCGCCGGACCAATCCATCCCAGCGCCAGATGGCGCCGTCGCGATTGACCAGTATCTGGCCGGGCGCGAGCTTGGCTTGCAGATTGGTGCCGTCGTCAACGACTCCGATCTGCGCCAACGCACGGGCCAAAATCGGGGCGCCGGTGACATGACCAGACAGTGCCTCGACACCGGCCGGCAGAGACGGATCATCGGCGGGCGCTTCAACCTCGGTCCAGAAGTGCGGCGCATCGGAATTGGTCGAGGCTTCCAACGCCTCGCCCAGAGCCGCACCCAAGGCTGCCTCAAAGCCGGCATCGACTTTCACGCTGTCCAGCACGGCATCGAACGCGTCCTTGTCAGCTTCGTCGTGTTGTCCAACCAGTTTCGCAAGGCCCGATGCTTCGGCTTCCAGCGCGGCAAGTTCTTTTTCACGGTCGCGCAGCGGCGATTCGGCCTGGGCGACGGCAGCGAGCGCCGTCGTTCGCGCGGCTTCACTCGCCGATGCCTGTTCGGCAGCACCGTCGCGGGATTGCTTCAGTTCGGCCACTTTGGACTGAACGTCTTCCAAACGAGAAGCCGCTTTGGTATCCGCTTTCAGAGCTTCTAGAGCGGCATTCGACTTGCTCAGCTGATCGCCAATCCGTGCCACATCGGCGCGGGCCCGGTCGGCAATCTGCTGCTGCGCTGCCATATCGGCACGGGCCATCGACAGTGCGTCACGCGCTGCATTAGAAGCTTCCAGGGCCTTGGCGAAGGCTGCCTCTGCCTTTTCGGCGGCCTCGCGTATGGCCGGCTCTTGTGCCTTGGACTGTTCTTGCGCCTCACCAACGGCGATCTGTTCAGCGTCGAGCGTTTGCTTCTCAGCAGCGTGGTCGTCGGATAGACCGGCTTCGCGGGCAATATCAGCATCAAGCGTTGCAAGCTGCGCCTTTGCGGCTTCGATGCGCTCGCCGATCTGCTTTTCTTCCAAGGCCAACTCATCGCGGGCACGGATGATGCGCCCTAGAGCAGCGCCGGCGGCCGACGCCTTTTCGCGTGCATCCGGTATGCTGGCGGCAGCGCTCGCCTGTGCGGTCGACGTCGAAAGCTGGGCCTCGTCGGCCTCTTGCATAGTCGTTTCAGCGATCTGCAGAGCGTGTGCTGCTTCATTGGCAGCTTGGTTGGCGGCCGCCCATTTAAGGGCAAACACGCCAGCTTCGGCCGTACGCGTCTTGGCAGCGATCTCGCGGAACCTTGCCGCCTGACGAGCCTGACGGCGCAAGCCCTCCAGCTGGCGATCAAGCTCACCGATCACATCATCAAGGCGCTCGATGTTGGCTTCGGCGGCCCTGCGCCGAAGCTCAGCCTCGTGGCGGCGAGTGTGTAGACCGGAAATACCTGCTGCTTCTTCAAGCAGTGCTCGACGTTGAACCGGCTTGGCGGCAATGATCTCACCGATCTGCCCTTGCCGCACCATGGAGGGTGAGCGCGCACCGGAGGCCGCGTCGGCGAACATCAGTTGGACGTCGCGGGCGCGCGATTCGCGGCCATTCACGCGATAGTTGGACCCGCGATCACGCTCGATCTTGCGCGAAACTTCCAGTTGTTCGTGTTCATTGAAGGCGGCGGGCGCGCGCCGCGCACCATTGTCGAGGAACAGCTTCACCTCGGCAGAATTGCGCGCCGGCCGTTTGGAGGATCCGGAGAAGATAACCTCCTCCATGCCGCTGGCGCGCATCGCCTTGTAGGAGCTCTCGCCCATCACCCAGCGCATGGCTTCAACAAGGTTGGACTTGCCGCAACCATTGGGCCCGACAATGCCTGTCAAACCGTCCTCGATCACCATGTCGGTGGGATCGACAAACGTCTTAAAGCCAGCGATGCGGAGCTTGGTGAATTTCATCGGTAGACAACGCCACCGGAAACAGAAAACGCCCGGCGCCCTTTGGCACCGGGGCGCATAAAGGGATCAGCCCAGAAGCGGGTCGATGATCTCAGCTTAGTTTTCAGTGCTGCGGGCACCAGGGAACCTTGCACCGTTGATGAAGATCGTCGGCGTTGAGGCAACACCGAATTCTTCCGCGCCACGCTCTGCACCGGCGACAATTGCCGTTTCTAGGTCACGATTCGTCAAGCAGGCATTGAAGGTATCCTGGGTATAACCGGCCTGTGCAACGATGGAAAACAGTGCATCGGCGGGGTTGGCGGCCGATGCCCATTCGCGCTGGCGCTCAAACAGGATGTCGACAACATCGTGATAAAGATCGCCTTCCGAACAGCGAGCGAGCATGGCGGCAGCACGCGCACGCGCATCAAGCGGAAAGTCGCGGAACAAATAATAGACGTGGCCGTTGTCGAGATAGTCGGCCTTGATCACCGGCAGCGCGTTGGAGTGGAAGCTGGCGCAGTGCGGACAGGTCATGGATGAATAGTCGACCATAACCACCGGTGCGTTGGGATCGCCCAGTGGAATATCGGGCAGGCCGTCGGTGGCGGTCATCAGAGCGTCCAGATCAACGGTGCCGTCGCCGCCGCCCGGTACCGAGCGACTGGTACCGTCAGCGGTCGTGGCGGTTGATGTGTCGTTGCACGCGGCCAGAACGCCTCCGGCCAGTGTCAGCAGAGCTGTTTTCTTCAACAGCGCCCGTCGGTCTGTAGGGCCTTGCAGAACGGAGAGTGCGGAACGGTCGGTCATCAGCATACCTTGTCGAATGGCGTGGCAAGCGTGGGTTTAGGAGCCTGCGCTTAGAGCGGCAAGCCCGGTAACGTAACTGTGTGCGGGCGCGTTACACCAATGTTTGGCCAAAAAGCGGCACCGACGGTCCTGCGCCTACCGTTCGCGCCGCCTTTTTTCCCGCGCAATGTTGGCACCTAGGGCCTCCAAAGCGGCCCTCAAAGCTGGCTCTTCGACGCCCGCGGTTCGGGCACTGGCTTCTGCCTTGTCTGCTGTCGAAGGCGCTGCTGCAATGCCGACAGGCTGGGCCGATGATGCTGGTTGGGTTGAGGTGGGCCTTTGACGACGCCGGACCTTCAGGGTGCTAACAGCCTGATAGCCATAGAAAGCGTTTATCCGCTCAATGAGGAGGGCCTGGCCATAGTCGAGATCGATGGCCACCGCGTGGTCGGCCAAGACTTCCAGGACTGCGCCATCGTTGGTTGAGGACCCTCGTTTTTTCGATCGGGATTTGGGCGCCTGGCGCAACCGGGTCGGCAAGCAGAGACCGGCCAGTCTTGCCCCCACGATCTCTGGCCATGCGGCAAGAAGCGCTTCCGAGACAAAGCGTTCGCCCTTGTTGAGTGGTTTCAAGACGCTGGCTACTTCGGTGGCGATGGCACGCGCGGACGTCGGCTGAGCAGCACGGGTGGTAACCGGCTGCCCCAATAGCTGCCCCTTGACCGGCCCGCTCGCCATTTTCCGTCTCCCTCAAACCAGACCGCTGCATGGCTGCCCGTCGGCGCGTGCGCTTCCCAAGCGCGCCCAAGCCTGATAGCGCGGGGCTCTTGGTTTCCCAAGT
>JBHJIX010000014.1:0-24884 GCA_050043025.1 Cohaesibacteraceae bacterium | reverse complement strand
ACCGTCAATCTCATCATACGCCTTGAAGTCACCAAAATACTTCGTAATCGCAGCCGTCAACGTCGTCTTGCCATGGTCAACGTGACCAATCGTGCCAACGTTCACATGCGGCTTGTTACGCTCAAACTTCTCTTTCGCCATGGCGGAGCGATCCTTTGCAAAGCCTTGTGGAGTAGGAAGAACAGCGGGATCTATCCAGCCGTTCTAGGGCGCGCACATAAGGCTTTGTGGCAGCCCGCGCAAGACCCCTGAACCGCGACCAACGCCAACACTGGTCGCACAACCGGTCGATGGTGCCCCAAGCCTGGCCCTAACGGCGAACTGAGCCAACCGATTACCGATGAGACCAAGACCACTATCGGCAACCATCGCTAAGCTTGGGGCTCTCATGAGCATGTGTGCCACGACATCTGGCTAAGAGATGTAAAGTCAGAAATAACGTCTTGGAAAATTGCTGGTCGCTGATCAATCCTCTAAAAGTAGGCGATGCTCAACAACGCCAAGATCATCCGTTTTCTTGATCGAACAAATGGATCGATGTCCATCGAACGTATCTGGGATTCGTTCAACGAGGAAATAAAAGACTATGGCTTTGTTGCAGCTGGGTACGCCTTCTCAAACGGGTTGAAGCAAGGCGCAATAGCTGACGAGATGGTGTATTTTGGCAGCTATCGCAATGACTATGTCCAAACCTATATCGACGAAAGGCTGGCCGATGATGACTATGCAATGCTTTATGGTTCGGCCAACGACGCGCCAGCTTTCTGGAGCGACATCGTCTCAATGAACATGACCGCCGGGCGAGCGCGGTTCCAAAGCATCGCCTCCGATTTCGGCTTGAAGGAAGGGCTGGTTGTTCCCTTTCGGGGCGGCGAGAACGAAGAGGCACCACGCAGCGGCGTCGCCCTTCAATCCGATAGCGAGCAGCCCGAACAGCACCGGGCCTTCGTGAAGGCGTATCTTGGCGAGATTGTTCAGCTTTGCGCAGTGTTCGACAACGCCATGCGCCGACCAACGTCCATCAAAGAGATGTATGGCCTGTCCCCACGCGAGTTAGAGTGCATCAAGCACTTGTGCCATGGCCGCACCAACAAAGAGATTGCTGATCGTCTGGCGCTTTCCGACAAAACGGTTGAGCATTACATCGCAAAAGCGATGTCGAAGCTGAAGTCGCGCAACCGCCACCATGCCGCTGCCAAGGCCGTCCTGCCGGCTCTCACCAAGACCTGACGCCTCCCTAGGGTAGAATCCCCGTATTCGGTGCTTTGCTTGTAGACGAT
Organism: Cohaesibacteraceae bacterium; assembly: GCA_050043025.1. GTDB lineage: Bacteria > Pseudomonadota > Alphaproteobacteria > Rhizobiales > MH13 > MH13. The sequence goes on along the minus strand of JBHJIX010000014.1, from coordinate 23,604 downwards.
AAGGTCACCTCGGGCAGGCATCGCACGGTCACTATAGGCTTGGCTGGCCCTTACCTTGGCACCAGGCGAACGTCCAACCGTGACAATAGGCAATCCTTCGATGGCAAACGAACATGTTACCCGACAGCAAAAGATCGAGTACAGTGCGGAGATATTGCACGAAATCAAGGGTATGCTAGCAAACCAAGTCACGCCAGCTGCGATGTCCGCCCTAACCCTAGCGTCTGACCTCATCCGGGACGAGGCTAAGGTATCTCGGATCAAATCCTATCGCCAAAGGCATACGCTCAAACAGATCGACTAGCCGGGGGCTGGTCCCGCCACACTAGGGATCGCCGACAGGCTGCTTTGGCGCGAATTTGCCGAAAGAACCAAGAAAAACTGGAGCGGGTGAAGGGAATCGAACCCTCGTCATCAGCTTGGAAGGCTGTTGCTCTACCATTGAGCTACACCCGCGTAGCGCCAATGACGCCTGCGGTAATGACGCCTTTCTGGCGGGGATGGTGGAGGAGGCTGGATTCGAACCAGCGTAGGCGTAGCCAACGGATTTACAGTCCGTCTCCTTTAACCACTCGGACACTCCTCCAAGAGCCCCAAAAGGCCGCTTCGTGCGAAGCCCGCGCGTTATCAACATAAGCGCTCAAGCTGTCAATCCATCTCCCAGCCTGCTAACAGCCGATCTTTCAATTAGTTGCGTTGGACTGCCCCCGCGCGACGCAATCAGGGTACCTGGCGAACTGCATGTGCAGCCGCTGACACATTCATGACTGACCAAAAAGACACCAAGAAACCACGATCGGGCTTTGCCCGCATGAAAGCGGCCAAAGCCGCACGCAAGGCCGGCGAGACCAAAGCAGAACGCCGCCAACGGTTCGGTGCGCGTGCTGAACCGGCCACCGCCACTGAAGTGCCCTACCATTTGCACGGGCTTCATGCCGTGCGCGCCGCGCTCGCCAATCCCCGCCGGACCATTCACAAGCTGATGGCAACGCCTAACGCCCTGAAAAGGCTGGAAGTACCAATCCCAGAAGGGTTGTCGGTAGAAGAGGTGCGGCCAACAGACTTAGACGCCTTGCTGGGCGACGATGCTGTGCATCAGGGCGTTGCAGCGCTGATCGATCCTTTGGCGACAGAACCGCTCTCCGCCCCCTACCCCAAGCTCTCCATCCTGCTTGATCAGGTGACCGATCCACACAACACTGGCGCAATTCTGCGCGCGGCTGCCGCCGGTGAGGCCGATGCGGTTATCACAACCGCCCGCCATGCCGCCCGGGAGACGGCGACAATGGCAAAGGCTGCATCCGGCGCCTTCGAACTGGTCCCCATCCTGACCGTGCGCAATCTTGCAGAGAGCATCGACGCTCTGAAAGACGCCGGGACACTCGTCATCGGGTTGGACGGGACAGCCACCACGGAACTGCCGGCGGCGTTGACAGCGCTGAAGAAAGCGCAAGACCAACCCATCGCGCTGGTGCTTGGTGCCGAGGGCAAAGGGCTGCGGGAAAAAACCAAGGCAACCTGCACCGCCCTTGCCCGCCTGCCATTCACCGGCTCGCAACTGGCGAGCCTCAACGTATCGAATGCCGCCGTCCTTGCGCTTTACATCGCTCGGCAGTCCGCAGAGGCCGGTTAGCCAAGGCGGCCTTCCATCCTCACCAATCCGCTTGCATCCTTCACACAAATCAGCGACAAGCAGCCCGCCGAACGAGTGCAATTGCTGGCATAGCTCAGTTGGTAGAGCACCTGATTTGTAATCAGGGGGTCGCGGGTTCGAACCCTGCTGCCAGCACCATCAATCGCGCCGGTTTTCCCATCCTTTCGGAACGGCATTCAAGAGGCCGATCACCGGCGGCGGACTGCGATGCCCCAACAGCCTGGGCGCATGCACCTGCTCTGTCAGTCCGTCCAACGCAGCTTGGATCTGATCCCTTCGGGAACTTTGCGGACGCACGCAAAGGGCGATCATGGTGGCATGCCGGGACATCAGTTCCGCATCAGGCGCGATGTAGGTCGCTGGACTATCGATCAACACCAGATCATAGGCCGTGCGGGCGCCCTCCACGAGGCCGGCAAAGGTACTGGCGCGCAACATGTGGTCGCTGCGGTCGCCAGCAGGTTCACTGTTGGCAAGAACATCAAGGCCCGTCATCGCCTCGCGTCGCGCCAACCCCAGCACCTGATCTGGCCCAACACGACCGGATAACAGGTCCGACAGCTGCCCATCGGTCGGCTGAGCAACAAAACCCAGCATGTTCAAGACTTTAGGCGCCTTAAGAACTGCATCGATCAACAGCACACGGCGCCCACCCCGTGCGGCGTGAAGCGCAACGGCCAGTGCCACAGATGTCTTGCCCGCGCCGCGGTCAGGAGATGTCACAAGCAGACAGTGTCCACCGCCATCATCCGGCCCGGACGCTTCAAGCGTCGCCACAAGCGTACGCAACGCATCACCAACTGGTCCTGCACGCGCGACAAAGGCATGATCCTGCATAAGGCCTTGATCTGCCGCCAAAAAAGGAATGGCGGCGGCCACCGGTAATCCCAATTCCTCCAGCGCGTCCCTATCAACGATCTCAGGCGCTCTCGCCTCGGCTTTTATGGCGCTGGCCACGCCAGCAGCCAGACCGCCAAACGCTACGAGTGCCAGCACCAACGTGCGCGGCGGGTGGCTTGGCTCGGCCGGCGGGAAAGCGCGAGAGATCAAACTGCCATCGGCAACCTGTGTGTCCATGGTCAACGCAACCCGTTGAAGTTGCTCATACGTCTGGCGGTAGAGCGATCGCGCAGCCTCCAACTCGCTGGTTAGTTGCCGCTCCTGCGAACGGGTCGATCCGACGCCCGTAACAACACCCGGGAGACCGTCCAACCGGCCTTCCAGGCCCTGGATACGCTGAGCCAGGTGGCCGGCTTGATCGGTTAAGACGTCGTGCGCCTGCCGCGCCATCTCAACCTTGTGAGCGGCCTGCTCGGCCAGGAACGCATCAGCCAGGGCGTTCGCCCAGCCGGCTGCCGCATGCGCGCCCTGGCTGGTGACCTCTATCGCGATCACGGCGGACGTCTGCTGACGGGTGAAGCGAACACTGTCGCGCAACAGCGAAACCATGGTTTCATCATCGTCCCGGAACCGGACCGATCCGTCTCGCTGCCGGACCGGTCCGTCCTGTGCATTCGCGTTCAGGTTCGGCCAACGCCATTGCCGGTCGGAAAGAAGCGCGGCGACAAGAGAGGGCGAAGCCGATTGAACCGCACGCCGGAGGACAGCATCGGAGCGCACCATGTCCACTTGGCTGGCGACCAGACGGTTCTGACTGTTCCCATCAAGGCGATCCCAGTCCGGATCGACCATCTGAGGCAGCTCCTGATTGACGATGACCAGCGCCGTTGCCGTGAAACGTTCCGGCCAGATGTGCAAAACGGATGCTGCGATGAGCGTTGGGACGACGCCCGCTAAGATCACGCGTAGGGCCTGTCGACGAAGGAACCCTAACGTTAAGGGTATCTCGTCTCGGACAGGTGCCCCGCTCGATTGCGCTCTATCAGTCGACGTTGAACGCTGCACACCAAGCCCCCCAAGCCTCTGGCAACCGCAGAAAGGCTAGCAGACTTATCGGGAAGAACCCTTAGGTAAGACACCTACGCAATGGCACTAAGTCTTTGAGAAATATACAACTTTTAGTGGCGAATCGGAGCTCATTCCGCTGCGTCATTAACCGCAGGACGTGTATCGGTGAGGAATCCGCCCGACTGACGACGCCAAAGCTGGCTGTACAAACCGCCAGCCTCCAAAAGGCTGTCATGGGTGCCATCTTCGATGATCGTGCCCTTGTCCATCACCACCAAACGATCAAGCTCGGCAATGGTCGACAGGCGGTGCGCGATAGCAATCACCGTCTTGCCCTCCATCAGCTCATAGAGGCTGTCCTGAATGGCGGCTTCCACCTCTGTGTCGAGCGCGGAGGTGGCCTCATCAAGAAGCAAGATCGGTGCGTTCTTCAACAACACGCGGGCAATCGCGATCCGCTGACGCTGACCACCGGAGAGCTTCACACCCCGCTCGCCGACATGGGCGTCCAGCCCGCGACGACCGTTCAGATCTTCCAGTTCGTGCACAAAGCTGTCGGCCCGCGCCATTTCCACAGCGCGATGGATGTCCGCTTCGCTGGCATCGGGGCGGCCATAGGCAATGTTCTCGCGCACCGAGCGATGCAAGAGCGCCGTGTCCTGCGTCACCACACCAATATGTGCCCGCAGGCTCTCCTGCTGAACGCGGGCGATGTCTTGTCGGTCAATGCGAATACGACCGGACTCAACATCGTGCAGCCGCAGCAAGAGGTTCACAAGCGTCGTCTTGCCAGCGCCCGAGCGACCAATCAGGCCCACCTTTTCACCCGGTCTGATGTCAAGCGTCAGCTTCTCCATCACACCGCCATCCTAGCCGTAGTGGAAGGAGACGTTCTCAAAGCCGATGGCACCTTCGCGCACCACAAGCGTCTTGGCGTCCGGCGCATCCTGCACCAAGCGCGGCTGGGAGAGCATCGCCATGCCGTCATAGATCGTGCCGATGTTCTCAAACAGCATCGACATTTCCCACATGACCCATTGCGAGATACCGTTGATACGCAAGGCCAGACCCATCGCGACCGCGATGGCGCCCACCGAGATCGTTCCGGTCAGCCAGAACCAGATCGACATCGCACCCAGCGCAAACAGGAGCAGCATGTTCAGGCTGTAGAGCGCGATGTTGAGCAGGCTGGAGAGCCGCATTTGCTTGTAGACGGTGCCAAGGAACGGCTCCATCGCCTCGCGGACATAGGCTTCCTCGCGGCCGGCATGGGCAAACAGCTTAACTGTCGTGATGTTGGTGTAGCTGTCGACGATCCGCCCCGTCATGTCGGCGCGCGCATCGGCCTGTGCCTGGGCGATGTCGCGCAAACGCGGGACGAAATAGACCAGGATGCAAAGATAGAGCGCCAGCCAGACAAACATCGGGATGAGAAGCCGGATATCTGCCGACGCTGCCACAGCCAGCGTGCCGATGAAAAAGGCAAGCACATAAACCAAGACGTCGAACAGCTTCAGCACCGCCTCGCGGATCGCAAGCGATGTCTGCATCATCTTGGTGGAAACCCGGCCGGCAAATTCATCGGCATAGAAAGCCTGGCTCTGACCGAGCAAATAGCGGTGCGCAAGCCACCTCACCCGCATGGGATAGTTGCCCAGCAGGGTCTGATGGATGATGAGCGTCTGCACGACCAGAACAGCCGGCAGACCGAGCAGCATCAGCGCTGCCATCCACCACAGCGTGGTCGCTTCCTCTTCAAGGAAAGTCTCGCGATCGCTTGTGACAAGCCAATCCACGACCTGACCGAGGAAGCTGTAGACATACACCTCCCCGATCCCGATCACGAAGGCGAGCACCGACGCAACCAGAATGGCAGGCCATGCCCCCCGCGAGTAATGACGGCAGAAGGCAAACAGCGTGGCAGGCGGCGTCTGCTGGCCGCCCGCCGGGAACGGATTGAGACGCTGCTCAAACCAGGCGAACATAACAAAGCCTCAAGGGACTATACGGACGAAAAAACCCAAACCGCACTTCGGCGATTTGGGGCTGAGCGTGCCTTAGCATCCCAACCAAGGCAGCACGAGGGCAAAGATGCACAATCGTTGGCAATGAGAAACATTCTTGCCAGACAGTGCCATTTAGGCGACACATCCGCCGTCTTAGGCTCGGCCATGTGGCTGCCGGCTAAGGACCAATCTCCTTGTGCAGCCGGCACCGCGTCGGCAAGTGTTCCGGCCTTAAAATGACTGCACTTTCCAACCCTCGCATCGGCTTTGTTGCCAGTTCCGTCCCTGAGTCGCAGAGCGCCATGGACAGGCTCCAGCAACGCTATGGCAAGCACTCCATCGACGACTGCGATGTTGTTGTTGCCCTCGGTGGCGATGGCCTGATGCTGTCGGCGCTCCACCGCTTCATGAACACAGGAACACCGATCTATGGTATGAACCGCGGCTCGGTGGGCTTTCTGATGAACGAATATGGCGAGGAAGACCTGCCAGAGCGGTTGGCCGACGCCGTCCCGACCCAGATCCATCCGCTTCTGATGGAAGCAACCGACCAGGATGGCGCGATCCATACCGACCGAGCGATCAACGAAGTATCGCTGCTGCGCCAAACCCACCAGGCCGCCAAGCTGCGCATCACCGTTGACGGCCGCGTGCGGCTGGAGGAGCTGATTTGCGACGGTGCGCTGGTGGCAACGCCTGCCGGCTCAACAGCCTACAATCTTTCAGCTCACGGGCCCATCCTGCCCATCAACGCCCCCATGCTGGCGCTGACGCCTATTAGCCCCTTCCGCCCACGCCGTTGGCGCGGCGCAATCCTGCCCGACCATGCCAAGGTTCAGTTCGATGTCCTGGAACACGACAAACGGCCGGTCGCCGTGGCAGCCGATGCCGCTGAAACCCGCTCCGTGGTGCGTGTGGAAGTACGTGAGAGCCGCGCCGATAGCACCAACATGCTCTTCGATCCCGACCATTCGTTGGAAGAGCGTATCCTTAACGAACAGTTCTCCGGTTTCTAAAGCCTCGACCTAACTTTTAAAGCTACCCTCATGCCTGCGTGATTAAATGCGAGCAGTTTGTTTGTTCGCATTCCAGGATGGTCGCGTCATGATGGTCGATTTATCCCACTTGAAGATTCTTCTCGTTGACGATTCACTGCACATGCGTCGCATCGTGCGGTCCCTTCTCAACGGGCTGGGAATCCGTGACATTGCTGAAGCCGAAGATGGTGCGGTCGCGCTGCAACTGTTTGAAGAAAGCGTCCCTGACATCGTAATATCAGACTGGGTCATGCCGGTCTTCGACGGGCTGGAACTCACGCGCGCCATACGCAATGCCGATAGCGCCAACCCCTACACGTCCATCATCATGATGACCGGACATACCGAGCGCTCAAAAGTGCTTCAGGCGCGCGACGCCGGTGTCACCGAGTTCCTCGTCAAACCCATGTCCGCAAAGTCGCTTTTTGCGCGCATCTCCAACTGTCTGGAAAACCCGCGACCCTTCGTAAAAACGAAATCCTACTTCGGCCCAGATCGGCGACGTTTCGTTCACCCATCCTATCAAGGGGAGCGCAAACGCCGGGCCGACGTCAATTTGGCCGAGGAAATCGCGCTGGATAAACAGGTGGAAAACGCCATCTGACCGTAAGGGCAACTACGAACTCAAACGCAACCCTCTGGCAACTCTTTGCCGCTACGATGGGTCATGAATCAGCGATGGCTTGGACAATGAAAACCACTCAGAACGACGCCGGTTACGAAATCATCGATCCGCCGAACAAACTGAAATCAAAGGTTCGGATGCTGGTCGGACGTGACGCGCAGATGGACCCTGTTGAGCGCGCCGAAAAGGCGATTGAGCGGTTGTCCGCCAATTTCGGTGATTGGATGGAAGACGAGGTCACACGCCTTATTGAGCAATGGCGCAAAACGAGCGATCTGGATTTCTCGCCGGAAGCCAGAGCCGCTCTTTACCGCGTGGCCCACGACATGCGCGGCCAGGCCGCAACCCTTGGCTTTCCAAGCGTTGGCAAAATCGCCGGTGTGTTCTGTGACATTCTCGATGCCTTTGGCGATCGCCCGGTCCCCGATACCTTTCTAGAAAAATACATCGACGCTATCCGCGCCATCGCGCGCGAAACCGACCGCGGCGAAGACAATGCGATTGCGTCAGAACTCTCCTCGGAGTTGGAGCGTGCCGGACAAGAGCTGGTTGAGGCCATGGACAAACCCGAAAGCGCTAACGAAGCGGCCTGACAGGCTTCTTGCAGACAGAGATTTGCTGAATAGCCCGGGGCCAAAAGAACCTCAGGCGGCCAAGGCCCGTCCGATATCAGCGTCAAGATCAACGATCTCAGCGTCGCCAGAAGCGAGAAGCTCGTCCATTACTTCGGCGCGTTTGGCCGCTGCCCAGACTCGCTTGCCAGCGCTTCGCGCCTCGTCCTGACAGATATCCGCGGTGATGCTGTGGCAAAGCGCCACCAGATCATCGGCTAGCAAAGACTCTTGCGGCCAAGTTTCATCAGCCTGGCTGACCCGTTGATCGACCACTTCAATCAGTGTCTCGGCGAAGATGGCTGGCGTCCAATCAACATCGGCACGCGCAAGCTCGCGCGCCAGGACGATGGACATGGACACGACCATGCTCACATCGGGCGACAAGCGGGCCTTCTTCAACAGGGCGGCACTCACACCCGGCCGGTCATGCACAAAGGCGCTACGCACCCGGCGCACGGGCGTGTCGGCAAGCACGGCAACCAGCCCTTCCAGGACGGTCATATGGCCGCCAAGCACCGCGCGCAGAAGAAAGGCCTGGGACAACAGCCCTTCGCGATAAAGCCCTTGCAGCCCGGCCAGAAGGTCATCAACCGAGCCGTCCTCAAGCGCATTAAGAAGTGCCTGATCCTGCGCCGCGCGGGAAATGCGCTCCAGCCGGCGCTGCGGCACGACAGCGCGAACAAGATCATGCTCGGCCAACGCCTCGCGGCGCGCCACCACCAGCCGGCAACGCTGATCGGTCGTCACCTGGCGGTAGTCGAGCAGCCTTTGCAGGGCCTCCGCATCATTTCCAAAACGCGTGATGTACCGGTCGATCTGGCCTGCAGAGAGACGCACATAAGGGTTTGAAAGCAGCGTTAGACAGGCGTGGAGGTTCGAGCGATCGACAAGCGCGTCCACCACACGGCCGCACAACACCATACGCTCCGCAATTGCCATGGCGAGCCTGGGCTCATCGCGTGAAAGACCATCCAGAAGATGCCGATCAAGCAGCAGGGGCGAGCGGGCAAAAAGCGTGGCGCAGACGCTCGGCACATCGTCAAGAAGGCGGAACACGACCGGGCGCGGTGCATCACCCCTGTTGGCGAAGACATCGGCCAAGCGCTCACGCACGCGAACAGCACTGTCATCGACCAGAGTGAACAGACCGGTGGTCAGGGTGCGCCGCTGCTCGTCTGTGACCGGCGAATACAAATAGGCCCTGGCCAAGGCATCAGCTGCCTCCACGCGGCGCTCAACGGGCGCGCACGCTGTCCACTCCAAAAACGCATCGACGATCATACTGGGCCAACCAACTCCGTCCCGGTCATGTCACGCGCCGGGTTGCGGTAGCTCGCAGCGAGCTGACCGCTTTGTACAAACTGAACAAGATCAACCGGCGGGCCGTCGGCCTCCACCTTTTCCGGACGTGGTGCTGGTGCAGGCACAGAACCACCACCCTCACCGCCATGCGTGCTGACCACCTCCTGCGGGAGGTCAGGCGTACGGTAGCCATCCGCGCGGAACAGGGCATTGAAGAACGGATCGCCATTCGGCTCCGCTTGCGCGGGAGCAACCCGGCTGTGCGCAGCCGTAAAGAGACCATGCCGCGCCAAGACATCGGGTTCGGTAGGCGCTGCCTCTGGCAAAGCGGCGAAACCGTTTGGCTCAAGCGACAGCGGCTCGTTTGAACTGGGCGCCGCAACAGGCGCTGTCGTTCGAGCCGGAGCGTTGACCACAGGCGCTGTCATCGACACCTGCTCCTGCGGGAAGCCATCGACCAGCCGATCATAGAGCTGGCGCATGGAGACCGGCTGGCCGGCGCGATCATAGAACAGGCCCGGATTGGCGCGTGCCTGGGTCGGGAAAACGTCCGCCGCTGCCCTGCCCGGCTGCTGCTCGGCCAGGGCGATCAGCCGGCTACCGCCGGATGGCCCAAACACATGCGCAACATACCCCTCTCCTACCGTGACCGGACGGCCAAGCGCGTTTTGCAGATCCTGTGCGTTGCTTTGCAGGTAGAGCCCGCTCATCACCGCCGAAAGATGCGGGTCGTACCGCAGATCAAGCAGCGCCTGCTCGGTAGAGGGGTCAGCGACCACAAAGCGCCCATCGGAGCGCTGTTGGACAGCGGAGGCTTCCGCCCCCAACCCCAATGCCTGACCATGCTCATGGAGCATGCCAAGCCAAGTTTGTTCGATGAACTGGAAAGCGCCGCGTGCGCTGGAGGTACTGGCGGCAGCATTCGCGTCCAGGCTGGATTCACGCTGCGCCGTCGTTAGAAAGTAGTCGAACGGCAACCCAGTGGTTTCCGACGCCGAGGCAAAGGCCTGCACCAGCCCATCGGGCACCCCAGCCTGCGAAGCCGAGCGTGCAGCCGCGTTCGATGACGGCGAAGGGCCGCTCGATGTGGCAAACGGAACCTGGAAAAGGCTCAAAAAGGACTGCACGGCAATCTCCACCGGTTCAGTCCAATGTTTCGGCCTTTATGGTAAAGGCAGCCTTAATAAACGGCGCAACTCTTCCCTAGGCGCCTGGCTTTTTGGGTGCTTTGGGCCGCGCCATCGTCAGCAGATCACGCGCAACGGCGTAATCCATGTAGCCGCCACGGGCCATCAGCGCCGCCTTTTCGGAATCAAAACGCCCTTCTTCGGTGATGAGATCATCGCGGATATGCACCGCCACCACTTCTCCGAAAACCAGCGTGGAACCGGCTTCCGTGCCGTCTTTGGTGAGGGGATGGCGGATGTCTGTCACCACGCATTCAAGCGCCGATGCGGCGTCGACCAGCCTCGGCGCATCGACACATGTCGCTGGTTCAGAACGCAGGCCCATGGCCGCAATCTCACTGTCCCCACGTTCAAAGTTGGCCGATGATCCGTTCATCGCATCGAACATGGCTTGCGAGACGCTGTGGGCGACGAACGCCTTGGATTCACGGGCAAACGTCGCCGTGTCCTTCTCTCCGCTGGAGGCAAACATGACGATGGGCGGGCTATCGCAGACAGCATTGAAATAGCTGTAGGGCGCAAGGTTCTCAGACCCGTCGGCGCCACGTGTTGCAATCCAGCCGATGGGGCGCGGTGCAACCAGTGCTTTGAACGGATTGTAAGGCAGGCCGTGACTATCTTCGATTCGATAAAACATCGCCTTGCCGCCCTACTCGGCTGCCGCCAGGCCAAACGTCAGATGATCATCCAGCGATGGACGAGGGCGATCCACTGGCTCCACCTGCGGCGTGCCGATATGCACAAAGGCGGATATGCGCTCCTCTGGCTTTACGCCCATCAACGCCTTGGCCTGATCCGAGGTTGAGGCCCAACCCGTCAGCCATTGCGCGCTGTAACCCATGGCGTGCGCGCCGATCATCAGGTTCATCACACTGGCACCGATGGACAGCTCCTGTTCCCACATAGGGATGGCCGGATGCTCACGCGCATTTCCGACCACGGCAAGACAAAGCGGCGCGACCTGAAACAACTCTAGCTGCTTGGTCAGCTTGGGCAGCTCGGCCTCATCAATCTGCGCCTCACGAATGGTATGCAGGCGCGGCGCGATCGCTGCCCGATCATCACGCGACAGGGCGATAAAGCGCCACGGAGCGAGCTTGCCATGGTCCGGCACCCGCATGGCAATCGTCACCAGATCTTTGATCTGCGCCTCACTTGGGCCTGGATCGCCAAGATAGGCTGCCGTCACCGTGCGCCGGGTTTGCAAAAGCTCCAACGTGCTTTGCGCCATTCCTGTCTCCTCGGGATAGGGGGAACATGCCGCATGTGTGGTCTGGTGGCATGGTTTGCCATCGTTATGCGATTTCGCACTTGAAATTGCCATCACTTTCGCATCGAAGGATGCCATGGCCAGCCTTCCCAAACGGACACGTCCAGCCTCGGATTCGCTCTTTCCGCCTTTGGCAGAAGGTGGGTGGAGACGAATGATCCTACTTGCCCTAACGCTTGGCGCTGCGATCGCCATGGGAGATCAGCCTGTTCTGGCGCAGGACACCGATGGCGCCCCTGCCCCACCCAATCCTGTCCCACGTCCAGCCCAGATCGAGCAGGCTATCCCGCTTGATCCGGCAACCCTGACCCTCGACGATCCCTTTGTCGACGACCCGTTCGACGACGGGCCTGCAGACACGACACCAGACGTGCCAACCGAACTGACCACCCAGGATGGGTTCCAGATCGTGCCGCCCGACCCCAATGCGGCAGGTGTACCGATTCGCTTGTCCGCCTCGCTCAACGAAGGCGGGCGCGTGCTCGACAACGATCAGGCATGGACGATTTATGCACTCAGCGATGCGCAGGTGAACGAGGAGGACATCGTGCTCACCTCGCAAGGCGGCACGCTTGATAGCGCTCTACCACCAGGCAGCTACGTCGTTCACGTCTCTTACGGAATGGCGACGCTAACCCGCCCGATCACCATCGCCGCCAGTGGCTTTCAGGACATGTTCGCGCTCAATGCTGGCGGCATCGCTGTGCGCGGTGCAATTGGAGCCGATGATTTCCTGCCCGACGATTTGGTGGCCTTTGAGGTCTATCCGGAAACGACAGCCGATGATGTGAATCCGCAGGCGGTCGTGCGTGATGTCGATGAACGGGCCATTCTGGTCGTCCCGGCAGGCCGCTACACGGTCGTCAGCCGCTATGGCGGTGTCAACGCCGTGGTGCGCGCTGAGATCGATGTGGAGCCAGGCCAGCTGACCGAAGCGGTGATGTTCCACCAGGCGGCGCAGATCACGCTGAAGCTCGTCAACGAACCCAATGGCGAAGCTCTGCCCAACACCGCTTGGAGCATTCTCAATCCAGGCGGCGATGTGATCCGCGAGTTTGTTGGTGCTTTCCCGACGATGGTGTTGTCTTCTGGTGATTATACGATCATCGCGCGCCATGACGGGCAGGTTTTCAGCCGCGACTTCACCGTTGTCACCGGCGTTAACCGGGACGAGGAACTCGTCGCCCAGTAGGCGACAAGCTCGCCCAGCAAAGGAATGCTATGAGCGAGGAGACCGACCGCAGCAAACGCGGCAAGGCCATTCTGGACAGCCTTCATCCCGATGCATTCGCGGCGGTGCAAGATGCGATGGCTGATATCGCGCCGGACTTCGCCGATTACATTCGCGACTTTGCTTTTGGCGACATCTATGGGCGCGACGGCCTGGCGCTGCGCGACCGTCAGATCACGACCATTGCCGCGCTGGCCGCCATCGGCAATGCCGCACCGCAATTGAAGGTGCATATCAAAGCCGGTCTTCGGGTTGGCTTGACCCGGCAGGAGATCGTGGAGATCTTGATGCAGATGGCCGTCTATGCAGGCTTTCCAGCGGCCATCAACGGCCTTGCAGTCGCCAAGGAAGCGTTTGCTGAGCTGGATGAGGTGCCGCCCGCACCATAAGGCCGGCGGCACCCCTATCTTGACCTGGCCTATTCGGCCGCCAGCCTGGCCGCGGAAACCCGTGCGAGATCAGGCGGCGTTGCCTCTTCGCGCAATGACGCGAGCGCATCCTCAAGGCTCATCGCGGTCTGGTGCTTGGCACCCAGCCTGCGAATGTTCACCGAGCGCTCTTCGGCCTCGCGGTTCCCGACCACCATGATGACCGGGATTTTCTGCAAGGAATGCTCTCGGACCTTGTAGTTGATCTTCTCATTGCGCGCGTCGAGCTCGGCATCGAAGCCGGCGTGGAGCACCGCCTGATAGACCTCCTCAGCATAGGCATCCGCGTCCGATGTGATGGTTGCGACAACGATCTGCATTGGTGCGAGCCAAAGTGGGAAATGCCCGGCATAGCTTTCGATAAGAATGCCCAGGAAACGCTCCAGGGAGCCACAGATGGCACGGTGAACCATGACCGGCTGCACCTTCTCGCCATCCTTGTCGACATAGAACGCGCCAAACCGCTCCGGCAGGTTAAAGTCCACCTGGGTGGTGCCCATCTGCCAGTCGCGGCCAATGGCATCGCGCAGGGTGTACTCGAACTTCGGACCGTAGAACGTTCCCTCGCCCTCATTGATCCCGATGGTGATACGGGGATCGTCTGCGGCCATCTTCTCCAGCGAGCTGCGCAGGATGGCTTCCGCGTGGTCCCACATGGCGTCCGTGCCGACACGTTTTTCCGGCCGGGTGGCAAGTTTCACTTCCACCTTGTCGAAGCCGAAATCCTCATAGACCGACATCATCAGATCGTTGATTTTCAGGATCTCAGCCTCAAGCTGATCCTCGGTGCAGAAGATGTGCGCATCGTCCTGGGTGAAGGCGCGAACACGCATCAAACCATGCAGTGCGCCAGACGGTTCATAGCGATGTACAGCGCCAAATTCCGCAAGGCGCATAGGAAGATCGCGGTAACTCTTCAACCCATGCTTGAAGATTTGAACATGCCCCGGGCAGTTCATAGGCTTCAATGCAAACACGCGCGCATCGGCCTCTTCGTCTTCGGGGTGGGTCAGCGTATGGGCCGACTGAACCCCGAACATGTTTTCCTGGTACCAACCCCAGTGACCGGACGTCTCCCACAGGCTCTTGTCGAGCACCTGCGGGGCATTGACCTCTTTGTAACCATCCTTGCCGATGCGTCGGCGCATATAGCTGGTGAGGTTCTGAAACAGCGACCAGCCCTTGGGATGCCAGAAGACGGTTCCCGGCCCCTCCTCCTGGAAATGGAACAGATCCATCTCACGGCCGAGCTTGCGGTGGTCGCGCTTCTCCGCCTCCTCCAACATGTGGAGATAAGCCTTCAGTTCCTTCTCGCTGGACCAGGCCGTGCCGTAGATGCGGGTCAGCATCTGATTGTTGGAATCGCCGCGCCAATAGGCGCCGGCCACCTTCATCAGCTTGAAGGCCTGACCGATCTGCCCCGTTGAGACCATGTGCGGCCCGCGGCAAAGGTCAAACCAATCGCCCTGATGATAGATTTTGACATCCTCGCCATCCGGGATGGCATCGAGCAGTTCAACCTTGAAATCCTCGCCCATGCCTTTGAAGACCTCTGCGGTCTTCTCGCGGCTCCACACTTCCTTGGTGAAGCGCTGGTTGCGGGCGATGATCTCCCGCATCTTCTTCTCGATCACTGGCAAATCTTCAGTGGTGAAGGGCTCATCGCGGAAGAAATCGTAGAAAAAGCCGTTCTCGATCACTGGCCCGATGGTCACCTGCGTTCCGGGCCAAAGCTCCTGCACGGCCTCCGCCATTACGTGGGCGGCGTCGTGGCGGATGAGCTCCAGCGCACGCGGGTCTTCGCGGGTCACGATCTCAACGGCTGCGCCTTCGGCAAGCGGGTCAGCAAGATCGGCGAGTTCGCCGTTCACCGTCATCGCGACGGCTTTCTTGGCCAGCGACTTGGAAATGTCGGCAGCAAGGTCAGCACCTGTCGCGCCATCGGCAAGCGGGCGCACGGATCCATCGGGCATAGAAATGTTGGGCATAGGTCTGCTCCTTGGGCTCAACTCCTGCCTACGAGTGCAGGTAAGCGCGGATGAAAGGGCCGAAAGCGGGCCGGTCGATCAGTCAGACAGGCGATGGCTTTCGGGAATGTGGGCACCGGTCCAGTGCCCATAGCGCCACGGCGTATACCAGCGTGCGTCGGGGTTCAAGCGCTCAGGCACCGGGTCGAGGCCGGATGATCCAAACGGTCGGCAGCGCCAAAACCGCGCCAATGCCATCCAGACACCGGGCCACGCACCATACCGCGCACTCGCCTCATCGGCATAGGCCGAGCATGTGGGGATATGCCGACAGGTTCGGCCAAAGATCGAGGAAAAGGTGAGTTGATAGAACCGGATAAAACCGCGCAGCAGCCAGGCCATGCGTCAGGCCGCCGAAACGGCTCGGGCAGCTAGCGCTTGCTCCATCGCGTCTGCTGCGGCCTCAAAAGCCAGCATGACGGAGGCATGGCGAGCCTTGTAATCCTGTACGCTCTCAAACACTTGCAAATCGGCAAACCGATCATCGAAGGCCGGAGCGTCGCCTGCGAGCAGCGCCTTCAAGGCGTCTCTGGCCTGCGAAACCTCCTCAAGGCTCGCTCCCATAACGCCTGAACCCAGCACGGCCGCCGATGCTTGGCCCAGCGCGCAGGCTTTCACTTCCTGAGCAAAATCGGCAACCCGCCCCACGACATCAAGTGACACATCGACGGTCACAACCGCTCCACACAGCCGGGATGTGCGCGTGGAACTGCCCTGCGGCTCTTCCAAACGGCCCAAATGCGGAATCGACGCCGTCAGGGTCAGAAGCTTTTGGCTATAAAGGTCATCCAGCATGAGATCGGCACGCTCCAACAGCGTCACAGCTTTGTGATAGCACTGGAATGTAAGGCCATTCGCGCCATATGCAATCGCGCGCATTCGCGTCATAGTGTCAGCTCGGCGTCAACAGACCCGCCGGACAGACGCTATACCCTGGTCCATTTTGCAGTCGAACCCGTAAGTTTGGTTGTAATAAAAGAAAAAAGTTCCCCCAAGTCGGAGGCCATCATGGACGCCATCCTCAAGAGCGTGAAGAGCCCGCATGAGCGCGTAAAGCGGCCAAGCCGCGATGAAGCTGAGGCCGCGGTACGCACGCTAATCGCTTGGGCTGGTGACAACCCGGACCGCGAGGGATTGCTGGACACGCCCAAGCGCGTGGCCAAGGCCTATGGTGAGCTGTTCTCCGGCTATGACGCTGATATTGAAGAGATTTTGGACAGGGTCTTTGAGGAAGTGGAAGGCTATCAGGACATCGTGCTCCTGAAAGACATCACCTTCCATTCGCATTGCGAGCACCACATGGTGCCCTTCGTCGGCAAGGCGCATATCGCCTACTATCCCCGCGCCGGCGTTGTCGGTCTGTCCAAACTTGCAAGGCTGGTTGATGCCTACGCACGGCGGCTCCAGACGCAGGAAGCCATGACGGCCCAGATCTCCATGGCTATCGATGAATATCTGAACCCACGCGGCACAGCTGTAATGGTAGAAGGCGAGCACATGTGCATGTCCATGCGCGGTATCCGCAAGGCCGGCTCATCGACCATTACGACCCGCTTCAGCGGCGTCTTTGAAGACCCGACCGAACAGGTCCGCTTCTTGACGCTCGTGCGCGAATAGGCTTGCTGGCGGAAGCAGGTACCTCGCCGGCGGTGAGGTACCCGTTTCCGTTTCACCTGCAACCGTGCGAGTTCCCATGTCCTGCACCTGTGCCTTTCCGGAACCTTCGACCAACACCGACACGCAAGAGTTCGGTGCGACCTTCGCACCGCGTTTCGACAAAGCTGGCCTCGTTACGGCCGTCACGGTTGAGCACGACAGCAATCAGGTCCTCATGGTCGCCCACATGAATGATGAAGCGATCCGCGCAACGCTGGACACCGGCTATGCCCACTATTGGTCGCGCTCGCGGGCAAAGCTTTGGAAAAAAGGCGAATCCAGCGGGGAAACGCAAAAGGTTCATGCCCTTTACGTCGATTGTGACCAGGACGCGCTGGTAGTGGAAGTCAGTGTCGATGGGCGCGGAAGCGCCTGTCACAACGGCTACAGATCCTGCTTCTATCGGCGCGTCGATCAAGCCGATGGCGAAAAGACGCTGACCACCACAGACACGCCTCTTGTGTCCAAGACGGACCTTTACGGCAGCTAATCAACGTGCGTGAGAAGCGGCTTGGCCAAAACACTACCAGCTGACACATCGTCCTCAACCGACGTCCCCATTGATGACATCATGTTCGTCGAGGGCCGGCCCCGTATTGGGCTGGCGCTCGGCGGTGGTGCGGCGCGCGGTTGGGCCCATATCGGCGTGTTGGAGGTGCTGGCCGAAAACGGCATCGTGCCAGACGTCATTGCCGGAACCTCCATAGGGGCCGTCGTGGGCGGCTGCTTTGGCGTTGGCAAACTGGCTGAATTGAAAGAGTTCGCATTCAGCCTGACGACCCGCAAGGTCTTCTCCATGGTCGATCTCACGCCGCTCGCAAGCGGGCTGGTGGGCGGGACGAAGCTGGAAGCGATTTTACGCGATCATCTGGACGACCGGCGGATTGAAGACATACCGACCCGCACCGTGTTCATCGCCTCGGAACTGGCAACCGGTCATGAAATCTGGCTTCGGCGAGGAGACCTCGTCACCTAGATGAAGGCCTCCTATGCCCTCCCCGGTGTCTTCCGTCCGGTGACGATCAATGGCCGCGCGCTGGTCGACGGTGCGTTGGTGAACCCCGTGCCCGTCTCGGTTTGCCGGGCCTACGGCGCGCGCCTGGTGATCGCGGTCAATCTATCGCCGGAAACCATGCCCCATGGCGGCGTGGTTCCAGACCTGCCGGACTTCGACGACGGCTTGGAAAATGTCGACGAAACCGAAGCGGAAAAGCAGGCAGAAGCAGAAAGCGGCTTTTCACTGAGCGATTTGCGCGGCCTGGCGAACCCCATTCGCTTCATCCTGCGCCGACAGTTTGCCACTGATGCAAAGAGCGGCCCGCGCGGCATTCCAGCGGTAATGATGCAGTCTTACACGCTCATCCAGGACCGCATGACCCGCTCACGGCTTGCCGGCGACCCGCCGGACGCCATGATCGACCCACTTCTGGGGGACATAGGCATGTTCGATTTCCACAAGGCCGAGCAGGCCGTGGAGGTTGGGCGCGAGGCAGCCAAGCGCTCTCTTGATCATATTGGGCTGATGATGGAACGGCTCAGGCCGCGCTAGGCCAGACTAGGCCTGACCAAGAGAGGCGCGCGCGCCGGTCACATGGTGCGCATCACAAGCCAGTTTTCTGCAAAATGAGTGGTCGGTAACCATAAGGGTAAAGGCCCGAGCAACGTCTTGGCGTCAGGTTCAAAACAACTGGCGATCCAGCGTGGCATCGCCGCAACGGACGTAACACTATGATCCGCGTACTTGCCAGGCTGCTGGGCCTTTACTCTGTTATGGGCGTCCTTGTTGCCGCTCTTTTCACCATTGTCCCGGCGCAAGCAGACGATGGGCAATCTGAAGCCGAGCACTACGCGGACACATCACTGCAACAAACTAGCGCCACCGGTCAGGCGGCCACAAGCATGGGCGTTCCGGTTCTTGATGGATCAGACCATGGCGGCGATCAGACCGTCGGCAGCGACGATTGATCACCGCGCTTCTGTCAGTTGATCAATTGGACGAAATGTAGTCGCGCAGGGCATTCGCCTCGCGCTCGACCTCTGCAATTCGCGTCTTCACCACATCTCCGATGGAAATAATGCCAGAAAGGCGCGTGTCAGCGACCACCGGCAGGTGGCGGAAACGACCCGACGTCATCTTGGACATCAAGTCGTGGACTGACTCATGCTCAGAGCAGGTCACCACCGACTGTGTCATGAAGGATGAGACTGGCTGATCGAGAATGGTGGCACCCTGATTGTCAAGGGCGCGGACCACATCGCGCTCGGAAATGATGCCAACAACCGAGTGGCGCTCATCGGTCACCACAATGGCGCCGATATTCTTCTCTGACAGGTCCTCAATGATGGACATCACCGGCGTATCCGGCGCGGCGGTTGCAACGTCGCGGCCTTTTTCGGCCAGAATTGCGCTTACCAACATGGGCATCCCCCTTATGTTTGAACGTTCCTCTTCTAGCTCCACCCGAAGGAGCATGCGGCCAGCAACGTCATTGGTTGCGTTGCCTTGAAGGCCTGGAATTCAAAAGCATGCGCTAATTGCATCATCAGTGGCAAGCAAAACCGCATGCCAATTCAAAGCGCCAACGATCACGCCGCGTAACACTGTCTGTCACGCGGCGAATACAAAAGCGTCATTGGGGTTTTGTTTACGATACTGGTCGAAGCGGCGGACGCTTTGGCGCGCGCGGCTGGGGATCAATGAGCGGAAAGCCAAAACAGCCAAGCGCAACCCCGCCCACATGCGCCTGCCAGGCTATGCTGGAGCCACCATCCACTCCTGGGATCGAAACCGCACCAAACACCAGGTTTGATACGATCAACAGCCCACAGAACACCAGAACTGTCGGATTGCTCCAAAGCTCGCGCAGCGACTGCAGCGGTCTCTGGCCGGCAAGATCGGGATGGCGCACAGCATCAAACATGCTACCCGCACGCGGGTCGAACACGAAGCGGGCTGCGCCACCCATAATCGCCGAAACCCCAGCCGATATGCCAACCAGCGGCGCAGGGCTGCCCCAGAACACGATAAGGTGCGTCAGCGCGCCCGCAATGGTGCCAGCCATCAAAAGAGCCGCGAAGCGCTGCGGGCCAAGCCGACGCACCACCGGCGCACCGAAGGTAACCAGCCACAAAGCGTTCATGGCCAGGTGCATCCACCCTCCGTGCAGCAATCCATAGGTGACGAGCGTGCCGTAGCTCAGCCAGGACGGGCCAATGAAGAAGTTCGCGAGCGCCGCCTCCGACGCAATCAACCGGACGGGAATGAAGGCAAGATTGACGAACAGTTCCTGCCCTAACCAGGACGGTCCATGGGTCACCACGACATGCATGACGGCAAGCAGCACAACAATGGCCAACAGAAAGGGCGGCACATTGATGGCCGGCTCACGCGGCGGCCTGCTGCCAAACGGATTGCTACCGCCTGGGCCGTCACCACCATCCCGCTGTCGCATGGGTTCCATGAAGCCTATCTCCTGCCGGTTTGCCGCCTTACCTTGCGGAGAGCTTGGGCGGCGCTGCATTCGATATAAGCCATCCTTACTGCGATGCGACCTCTGATCGGTTTGCCGCATCAAGAATGACCAATCACGGTAAAAAAATGGGCCGCCGACAAACCAGCCAGCGGCCCTTCCGTCCCCTTTGTTTTCTGGCGTTTGGCAAGCCCATTTGGGCACCAAACCTGGCTCGAAAGCCGCCATCCCGCAAAGGAAAAACACAGTGTGTACAGGGGTTAATGAAGCCTCGTTCGTCGGAGCACGCAACGACAACACTTCATTAACCTTAACCGTCACTTACACCTGCATTGCCGGCAGTTTCGTGCTCATTAGCGGCCAACGAAAGCTCCAATCCAATGTCTCGTTTTGAGACATATGTCGCAAACATCGGTCGGTCTGATGAAATCTGCTAGCACCCAGCGCCTTTACAACTACTGGGAAAACCTGCGTGGAGAGCGCGCGGCGCCTGAACGCCGGGACATCGAACCATCGGCGATCAAATCCCTTCTAGGTGACGTGTTTATCCTCGAGCATGATGGCGGCGCCGGTTTCTCCTATCGCCTAGCCGGTTCTGCGCTCTGTTCGGCCTATTGCCGCGAGCTGAAAGGGCGTGATTTCCGCCAGTTCTGGAAAGATGAGGATCTGGAAGCCGTCGACACGATGATGCTGGCCGTCCGCGAGGATGCGGCTGCCGCTGTTCTTGGCTTTAATGGCGTGAACGGCCGTAACCAAGCCGCGCCCTACGAGATGCTTCTGCTGCCGCTACGCTATGGCGGCGTCGACTTCCCCCGCATTCTGGGCATCGCTGCGCCGATGGATAGCCATTACTGGATCGGCACCAGCCCGATCCTGCATCACACCATCAGCTCCATGCGCCTTATCTGGCCAGATGAAAAACCGGCCTTCCTGCGCCATGCCGTGAACGACGACGTGTTGGGCGACAATGACCTGCTGGTTCAGGACACAGCAGACTTCGGCGACCACGCAACGGCCCGCCGTCAAGCGTTTCGCGTTATCGATGGTGGCCTAAGCTAACAGCCGCCAAACACCACAGGCTCCTCCCTTTCCTCACCCAGGCAGGACGAAACACGTCTTTCGCGCGTGGCGTTTAGCTCGCATTTACCTTGTTCACGCCAAGGTGAAGGCACGCGAAACAAACGTTGTGCCAATGCAGACTAAACTCCTTGAAGCAGCAACCTCTCACGCCGCCGACAGACGGCGTCATCAGAGAGTCGAGGTCAATCTCCTCGGCAGGTTCATGCTGCCCAATTACGAGGAGTATCCCTGCCAGGTGATCGACATGTCACCGGGCGGTGCGGCCTTGATCTCGCCAGTTACGGGTAATGTAGGCGACCGTGTCGTCGCCTATGTCGATCACATTGGCCGCATTGAGGGCAGCATCAGCCGCCACATCTCTGGCGGATTCGCCATGGATATCCGCGCATCGCCCCATAAGCGCGACAAGCTGGCCTCCAAACTCACCTACCTTGCCAACTATGACCTGCTCGATCTGCCTGAAGATCGCCGCCATGAGCGCAAGGTGGTGCACAATCCCTATTCGCGCCTGAAAACCGACGATGGCCGCGAGTATGAGTGCACCGTGATGGACATCTCTTTGTCCGGTGCGGCCGTGCGCACCAATGTACGACCTGCCGAGGGCAGCGTTGTCACCCTTGGAAACATGCGCGCCCGCGTCGTGCGCCATCTGGAAGACGGCATCGCGCTGGAGTTCACGATCCTGCAGACCGACGAGAGCCTCGCCTCCTTCACGGCCTAGAGCAGACCTCAAGCAAACAGATCCAGAAAGGGCCGCGCTCGTGCGCGGCCTTTTTTGCGTTTGCCTCCCTTTGCGCACCGATGGGTTCACGCCCCTGACACCGACTCCT
This sequence comes from Cohaesibacteraceae bacterium, assembly GCA_050043025.1. Classification (GTDB taxonomy): domain Bacteria; phylum Pseudomonadota; class Alphaproteobacteria; order Rhizobiales; family MH13; genus MH13. The sequence continues at coordinate 1,279 of JBHJIX010000014.1, read as the reverse complement.
GTGGGACAGTCGAAGAGCGCTCTCATTTGACTAAAATTGTCATCAAATACGCCTCAAACTTCATTCAAAACAAAATAAAAAACAAATAAAAGACAATATAAATACTAGTAAAATCAACATTCTAGACTGAACTGAGAAGTAAAAAGCAAGTGTTACAACGCCCTCCATAGCAAGGAGGGTGATCAATGAATTCGAAAATCTTAGGAGCTGTTATTGGCGGCCTTTTGGCCGGCCAGGTCAGCGTGGCGCATGCCGATCTTCCCTATATGGAAGTGCTCGGTGCAACGAGCGCACCTATCGGCTATGTCCAATTTTGCCAGCGCACGCCGAACGCTTGCATTCAGCAGACAGCGGCGCCAACGGTCGTGCAGCTGAATGAAGCCTCTTGGGGCGAACTGCTGGCAATTAACACGCACGTCAACCAGACCATTCAACCGATCACGGATGCCGATCTCTACGGCCATCCGGAGGTTTGGACGATGCCGACCAGCTATGGCGATTGCGAGGACTATGTCCTTATGAAGCGCCAGATGCTCATCGACCGCGGATGGCCGGCCTCAGCCCTGCTCATCACCGTTGTGCGCGAACGCTCTGGCGAGGGCCATGCGGTGCTGACCGTTCGCACCGATCGCGGCGATTTCGTGCTCGATAATCAGGAAGCCAACATTCTGCGCTGGGATTCGACAAGTTACGAATACATCAAGCGGCAGTCTGAGTTCGACGAAACCATCTGGGCCTCCGTCAACGATATGCGGGTCTAACCGACCTGCATCACTGAACTGGTCCGGTCACGTCCCCCCCCTCCCCGTCCCCACAGATCGGGCCAGCGGGCCGCCGCTCCCCCAGCGTCGGCCCTTTTCTTTGTCAGAAGAGGACGGGGTGCCTAGTCGAGCCGCTTAAGGCCGCCGGCAAAACGGCTTGCGTTCTCAACATAGTGGGATGCCGACGTCTCCAGCATGGTAGCCGCACCATCCCCCAGAGACTTGACTTCCTTGGCAGGCACACCAACCGCTAGCGAACGTGGCGAGATAGACCGACGCTCGGGCACCAGGGCATTGGCGCCCACGATCGCGTAATCGCCAATAGACGCTCCGTTCAGCACCGTCGCCCCCATGCCAACCAGGGCATAGTCTCCAAGCGCGCAGCCGTGCAAAATCGATTTGTGAACAATGGTGAAACCTAGACCGACCGAAAGTGGAAATCACATGTCAGTGTGCATCATCACCATGTCGTGGTCGTTGGTGTCTTGACCGATATCGATCAATTCATTGTCTCAGCG
>JBHJIX010000013.1:0-9316 GCA_050043025.1 Cohaesibacteraceae bacterium | reverse complement strand
ACTCAGCCCCGGATGGAGCTGGGCCAAACGGTCGAGATGGTAGGGCAGGAAATAACCAAGCACCGTGTAGCTGGCCGCCAGTGAGATTGATCCGGTGAGTTCGGAACGGCGCTGGGTGAGCTTGGTGGCTTCGTCCACCTTCTCCAAAATTTCCTTGCACGACCCCAGGAACTCACGGCCCGGCTCGGTGAGTTCCATGCCGTGCGAGGAGCGCTGAAAGAGGGAGGCGCCGAGCGTTTGTTCCAACTCCTTGATGGCACCGGTCACTGATGACTGGGAGATGGAAAGGGCGCTTGCCGCCCGGCTCACCTGACCGGTCTCAGCCGTTGCGACGAAGTATTTCAAGTGCCGTAGATTCATGCGGACTGCCTAGTTATGCGTCATCTGAAAGAACGATATCGGTTTTTCCGATTGAGTGAAAGGCGTTGAAAAATCGTCTCTATACAAAAATTATATCATAAAAACAATTATTTATGTCGTTTCCGGTTTTATCGGAAAAACTGATATCACGTCTTCTGAAAATAGAACTGTTCAGTTGCTGCGCTCTTTGGAAGCCTTGAAGGGCTACTGTGAGCGAGGCGTGAATGAAACAGATCGTCGACCTGAACTGCGACATGGGCGAGGGCTTTGGCCAGTGGGTCCTAAGCGAAGCGCCCGACGATCAGATCATGGCGCTGATCAGTTCGGCCAATGTTGCCACAGGGTTTCATGCCGGCGAGCCTAACTCGATGAACTAGGTCGTGCAGCTTGCCGGCAAGTTTGGCGTTGGGCTTGGGGCGCATCCAGGTTACCGCGATCTTCAGGGCTTTGGTCGGCGCACCATCAAGATGACCAGTGAAGAACTGGTCAACGACATTCTCTACCAGGTTGGTGCGCTGCGCGAGTTTGGCCGCCGCCACGGCGTGCCGCTTCAACACATCAAGCCGCATGGCGCGCTTTACATGGAAGCGGCGGTGAACGAGGAGCTCTCGCAGCACCTTGTGGAGACGATCGCCAAGACCTCCAGCAATGCCATCCTGTTCTGTATGGGCATTTCTCAGACCTATGAGGTCGCCGAGCGTGCCGGCCATCCTGTGGTGCGCGAGTTCTACGCTGACCGCGACTATGACGCGTCCGGCTCCATTGTGTTTCGCCGGCAGGTCGCACGGCCCGATCCAACGAAGATCGCCGCCAAGTGCGTCAAAGCCTGCCTTGAGGGCACGGTGACCACCATCGACGGCGAAGACGTCGCCATCGAGTTTGAATCGATCTGTTTTCATTCCGACACGCCCGGTGCGCTGGCCATCGGTCTGGCCATCCGAAACGGCCTGACGGAGGCTGGCGTCAAAATCGCGCCAGCCGCCACCGTGCTTGGTCTTTAACAAGAGGGGACATCCAAACCATGGCAACCATTCAATCGCCTCTGCCTGGGACGTTTTACCACAAGCCTGACCCGGACTCCGCGCCCTTCAAGTCTGAGGGTGATGCCGTTGCCGTGGGTGACACAATTGGTCTGGTGGAGGTGATGAAGACCTTCATCGAAGTGAAGGCCGATGCCGCTGGCACCTTCAAGGCCTATGTCGCCGATAATGAAGCGCCGGTGACCGCTGGCGAGGCGCTGGCGGAGCTTTCGGACTAGAGCGATGGCGATCAAGCGTCTCCTCATTGCCAATCGGGGCGAGATCGCGGTGCGCATTCAGCGCTCTGCTAAAGCGCTTGGGATAGAGACGGTGCAGGTCTACTCGGAGGCTGACGCGCCGATGCGGGCGGTCAAGCAGGCTGACCAGGCAGTGTGCATCGGGCCGGCCAAGGCAGCAGACTCCTATCTCAACATCGATGCCGTCATTGCCGCTGCGCGTGAGACCGGCGCTGATGCCGTGCACCCCGGTTATGGCTTTCTGGCGGAACGCGCGGCCTTTGCCCGCGCCGTTGCCGATGCTGGCATGGTGTTTGTTGGCCCATCGGCGGATACCATTGAACGCATGGGTGACAAGGTTGCCGCGCGTGAGGCTGCTGAGGCCGCAGGTGTCCCTGTGGTACCGGGCTCCAAAGGCCGCCTGGAAACGGTGGATGACGCCGTCCGGATCGCCAGCGACATCGGCTACCCGGTGATGATCAAGGCCGCCGCTGGCGGTGGAGGCAAGGGCAGCCGCATCGCATCCAATGAGGATGAGTTGAAAACCATGGCGCCGCAGGCCCAGGCCGAAGCGGCGGCCGCCTTTGGTGATGGCGGGCTTTACCTGGAACGCGCGATCCGCTCGCCCCGGCACATTGAAGTGCAGATTATGGGCGATGGCAGCGATGCGGTGCATTATTTTGAGCGCGAATGCTCATTGCAGCGCCGTCGTCAGAAGGTTTGGGAAGAGGCAGGCGCCACCTGTCTGGATGAAGAGACCCGCCAGAGCCTGTGTGCCTCCGCCGTCGCGCTCGCCAAGTCGGTCGGGTATCGCGGTGCCGGGACGCTGGAATATCTCTACGATGAAGCGGCGAACGCCTTCTACTTCATCGAGATGAACACCCGCATTCAGGTCGAACATCCGGTGTCGGAAATGATCACCGGGACCGATCTTGTGGCGGAGATGATCAAGGTTTGTGGCGGTGCCAAGCTCAGTCACGCGCAGGAAGACATCACCCGCACCGGCCACGCGATTGAGGTACGGCTGAACGCCGAAGACCCCTTCATGCAGTTCATGCCGTGGCCGGGTCAGGTGACAGGCTTGCAATGGCCGCAGGGCGAGGGCGTGCGCGTCGATCACTTCCTCTATGAGGGCTACCAGATCCCGCCCTTTTATGACTCTCTGGTGGCCAAGGTCATTGTGCATGGCGCGGACCGTGCCGATGCCATTGCCAAGCTCGCCACTGCGCTCAGCGCCACCGAAATCGGCGGGCTCAAAACAACCATCCCCCTGCATCAGGCCCTGTGCGCCGACCCAACCGTTCAGGCCGGCGCCGTGCATACCCAATGGCTCGAACCCTGGCTCGATACCGGCCATCTGATGCCGCCCCAATCGCAAGGAGCAGCGTAATGAAGACACGTTACACCTATGGGGGTGATGAGCACATCTACATCGAAATGGATGATGAGATGTCGCTTGATGCCTTCTTCAAATCCCTGTCCATGAGCAACGCGGTGCGCGATGCCAACATTGATGGCATCACCGAAATCTGCCCGGCCAACGCCTCCTTTCAGGTGCGTTTCGATCCAGATGTGATCGCGCCCGATGCGCTGATGGCGCGCATTCAGGAGCTTGAACACAAGGCAGAAGACGCCGAAAAGCGCCTGTCCACGCGCATCATCGAAATCCCGGTCTACTATCAGGACCCGTGGACCCATGAGACCTTGATGCGCTTCCGCGAGCGCCATCAGGATCCGTCGGGCACCGACCTTGATTACGCAGCGCAGATCAACGGCTTTGACAGTGCCGAAGCCTTCATCGAAGCGCACCACTCTCAGCCATGGTTCGTCTCCATGGTGGGCTTCGTGGCCGGGCTGCCCTTCCTCTACCAGCTGGTGGAGCGCGAGAAGCAGCTTGAGGTTCCTAAATATCTGCGGCCCCGCACTGATACGCCCAAGCTGACCGTTGGCTATGGCGGCTGCTTCTCCTGCATCTACTCGGTTCGTGGAGCCGGCGGCTACCAGATGTTCGGCATCACGCCCATGCCGATCTACGACCCGGAACAGGAGGTCTCCTACCTCAAAGACTTCATGGTCTTCTTCAAGCCTGGCGACATCGTGAAATGGAAGCCAATCGACCGCGCCGAATATGACCGCGTCGTCGCAGAGGTGGAGGCTGGCACCTACGCACCGCGCATCGCCGAGGTGGAGTTCGATCTGGAGGCCTTCAATGCCGACATGACCGGCACCAACGCCAAACTGCTGGAGGCCCTCAATGACGCTTAAGATCATCAACCCCGGCCTTTCCACCTCCATTCAGGATCTGGGCCGTCCCGGCTATTTCCACCTGGGCATTCCCATTGGCGGCGCGATGGATCGCTTTGCGTTGCGAGCGGCCAATATGCTGGTTGGCACCCCGGAAGACGCGGCCGGTCTGGAAGCGGTTTTCATGGGCCCGGAGCTCGAGTTTACCGCGCCTGTAACGGTTGCCATCACCGGCGCCGATTTGCCTATCCTGCTTGATGGCGAGGAGCAGCCCGGCTGGACGGCCTTTGATGTTAAGGCCGGCCAGACATTGAGCTTCGGGTTCCTCAAGGCAGGTGCGCGGGCCTACATCGCCGTTTCCGGTGGTATCGACACGCCGCCCGCGCTTGGCAGCCGCTCGACCTATCCCATCGGCGCGCTTGGCGGTGTTGAAGGCCGTCCGATCGCCGCTGGTGATGAGATTCCTGTTGGCCAGGGTGCAGGTGGCAAGGCGGGCGCCAGCGTGCCGTGGAACCTGCGGCGTGGCCCCGGAAAGCCGACACATCTGCGCGTTCTGCCTGGCCTCTATTGGCACCGGATTACCGATGCGTCGGGGCAGAACTTCTTTGATGATGATTGGAGCGTTGCGCCGGAAGCCGACCGTATGGGCTACCGTTTCCAGGGCGGCCGCCCGCTGGAATTTGTCGAGCGCGAGCAACCTTTCGGGGCCGGTTCCGATCCGTCCAATATCGTCGATGGTTGCTACTCCTACGGCTCCATTCAGGTGCCAGGCGGGACAGAACCCATCGTGCTGCACCGCGATGCGGTTTCCGGCGGTGGTTACTTCACGCTGGGCGCCATCGTGTCGGCTGACATGGACCTGATCGGACAGCTTCAACCCCACATGCCGGTCAAGTTCGAGAAGGTCGACATGGCCGGTGCACTCGCCGCCCGCAAAGACCGACAGACCATGCTTCAGGCCGTGCGCGACACGCTGAGCTAGCACCAAACATTACCCTGCATCTCCCCCAATCGAGACTGACCCAACCAGACTACCGACCAAACGGAGGACATAACAATGCAAGTGACCAAACGGCTTCTTGCCACCACCCTGGTGGCAGCTTTCCTTCCTGCCAGCGCCTTTGCCATGGACAGCTGGTTCCCCTATGCGGCGCAGGAAGTGACACCTGCCTTCTCGTCCGATGGCGAGGTGAATGAGATCAGCTACGATGCGCTCGATAGCGCCAGCGAAGCCTGGAACGTGTGCGTTTCTTTCCCGCACATGAAGGACGCTTACTGGCTTGGCGTGAACTATGGTGTGGTGGATGAGGCTCGTCGCCTCGGCATCAATCTCAACGTCGTGGAGGCCGGTGGCTACACCGAGCTTGCCACCCAGATCAGCCAGATCGAAGACTGTGTGACCGCTGGCGCGCAAGCTGTTGCCATCGGCGCTATCTCCGCTGACGGCCTCAACAATGTGATTGCCGAACTGGCCGGCCAGGACGTGCCTGTGATCGATCTGGTGAACGGCGTCTCCTCGACCGATATCACGGCCAAGTCACTGGTGTCCTTTTACACCATGGGCGCCGAAACCGGCCGGTATCTGGCGGCGCGTCATCCTGCCGGCAGCGATCCTGTTCAGGTCGGCTGGTTCCCCGGACCGGCAGGTGCCGGATGGGTGGAAGCCGCGCACTCTGGCTTCATGGAAGCTGTCGAAGGATCAGCCGTTGAAGTGCTTGAACCGCGCTTTGGCGACACGGGCCGTGAGGTCCAGCTGAGCCTTGTGGAAGACGTGATCCAGTCCAATCCGGATGTGCGTTATCTTGCCGGAACGGCTGTGACGGCGGAAGCTGCCCAGGGCCTTATCCGCGAGCGCGGTCTGGTCGGCGATGTGGAGCTTCTGTCCTTCTACATGACGCCCGGCGTCTACACCGGCATTGAGCGCGGCTTCATTCTTGCTGCGCCGGCCGACAGCATGGTGATCCAGGGCCGTATCGCTATCGATCAGGCCGTGCGCGCGCTGCAAGGCGATGATCTGGTGGAGCATGTCGGCCCGCAGATCTTCGTCGTTGATCCTGACAACATCAACGACGTTCCGCGTGCGAACATCCTGCCGCCGGAAGACTTCTCGCCGGTGTTTGCCGTCGACAACTAAGTTGGTCGCGTTCCCTCGCGATTGCCTGCGGGCTGGGCAGACTTTGTCTGTTCAGCCCGCCCTTTCTTCTTCTTCACTCCAACCAGTGTGAGCTTGTTCTGTGCCGCCCCTCATAGAGATCGAAGGTCTGACGAAGCGCTATCCCGGCGTTCTGGCCCTCAATGACGTCGATTTCGATGTCGAGGTCGGCGAGGTTCACGTGCTGTTTGGGGAAAACGGGGCTGGCAAGTCCACCCTGATCTCGATCCTGGCCGGGGCCAACGCGGCAACGGCAGGTGAGGTGCGGCTGGATGGCAAGCCAGTGCAGTTCGGTTCGGTGGCCGATGCGCAGGAAGAGGGCATCTACACAGTCTTTCAAGAATTCAGCCTGATGCCGACGCTTACCGTCGCGCAGAACATCTTTATGGGTTGGGAGCCGCTGATCGGCCCCTTCATCGATCACAAGACCATGCGTCGCCGCTCCAAAGAGCTGCTGGCCGAGCTTGGTTTCGATATCGACCCCAATGCTGTCGTGGGAAGCCTGTCGCGGGCCCAGCAGCAAATGGTGGAAATCACCAAGGCGTTTCACGGCGACCTCAAAGTTCTTATCCTGGATGAGCCAACGGCCTCGCTCACCGACAAGGAGGTCGATCATCTGTTCGACTTTGTCCTGTCGCTGAAGGCGCGTGGCGTTGGCATCATCTACATCTCCCACCGCATCCAAGAGTTCGCCCGTATTGCGGACCGGGTGACGGTGTTGCGCGATGGCGCCAAGATCGGCACCGTCGACATCGCCGATGCGCATGAAAGCGCGCTAGTTGAGATGATGACCGGGCGCGCCATTGATGAAATCTACCCCAAGATCGCCCACCAGCCTGGCGAGGCCTTGGTGGAGGTCGAAGGCCTGACCACCCACGGCGTGGCCGGTGCGAACCTTTCCATCAAGGCTGGCGAGGTGCTGGGTGTGGCCGGACTGGTTGGCTCAGGCAAATCGCGGCTTTTCCGGGCCATGATGGGTTTGGCGCCACGCATTGATGGTCGCGTGAAACTGAAGGGCGAGGACGTGACCCACGCTTCGACTGCCGCGATCATCAAGGCCGGCATGTACTACCTCTCCTCAGACCGCAAGCATGAGGGGTTGGATCTCGCCAAGACGTCCAACGACAATTTGGCGGTGAACCTCATCATGGGCGACAAAATCGCCCCCGACGCTGTCTTTGTGGATCGCAAGGGCGTGGCGGGCGAGGTGAACGCGATCAGCGAGCGCGTGGCGCTCCCGCCCTCTTATCGTCGCAAGCCCGTTTCCCAGCTTTCCGGCGGCAATCAACAAAAGGTGCTATTTGGCCGCTGCTTCGGCCAGAGCGTGGATGTTTACATTTTCGATGAGCCAACGGTGGGCGTTGATATGGGTACACGCGCCGCGCTCTACCTCCTGATCAAAGAATTGGCGGAGGCCGGTAAGGCGGTGGTGATTATCTCTTCTGATCTGCCGGAGGTTATGCACCTTGCGCACCGGCTGATCGTGCTTGCCCATGGAACCGTCACAGCGGAACTGACGGGCGATGCCATCGCCGAAGACCGCATTTTGAAACACTTTTTCGATGAGTCCGGAGCTGTCGCATGAGCGCGTCCCCGCAACCTGCCGCCCCTGAACGCAGTGGTCCCCTTGGCCTGTTGCGCACGATCTTCGTGAAGGTGGGCGTTTTGCCTTTCTTCCTGGTGATCGCCGTGATCGTCTTTATGGTCCTGTCCTCGTCCTTCTTGACGGCACAGAACCTGTTCAATGTGGCGCGGCAGTCGGTGTTCCTGGTTCTGGTGTCGATGGGCCAGATGCTGGTGTTGATTTCCGGCGGGTTTGACCTTTCTGTCGGGACCGCGATTGCCATCACCTCCGTGGTGTCCGCCATGAGTATGGTGTGGCTTGCCGGCGTGTTCCCCGATGCGATTTGGCTTGCCATCTTGCTTGGCTGCCTCATCGGCATGGGTGCGGCGCTGATGATTGGCCTCGTGAACGGCATCGGTGTTGCCTATTTCGATGTTTCGCCCTTCATCATGACGCTTGGCGTCTCCTCTGTCGGCGCCGGCCTGGCGCTGTTCTTGACCGGTGGTGTGCCGGTTTCGGGAATGCCGTTTGCTTTCAGTGACGTGTTCGGCTTCGGGCGACTATGGGGCATTCCCGTGCCCGTGGTGGTGGCGCTGGTGTGCATCGTCCTGATGTGGGTTTTCATGACGCAGACGCGTCTGGGCACGCAGGTTTATGCCGTGGGCGGCAACATCAAGGCTGCCAGGCTTTCGGCTATCAACACCAAGAGCACGCTTCTCATGTGTTACATGCTGTGCGCGCTCATCGCCTCGCTGACGGGGTTGCTCCTGACCGCTCGTGTGGAATCCGGCGAGGCTAATCTCGGCGCTTCGCTTGCGCTGGAGTCCATTGCGGCCTGTGTGATTGCCGGCGTTTCGCTTCGCGGCGGCATTGGCAATGTGCTCAACGTCGTGCTCGGCGCCTTTTTCATCGTTCTGGTGAAGAACGGGATGAACCTTGCGCAAATCAGCTCCTACATGCAGATGGTGCTGCTTGGAGTTCTGCTGATCCTGGCCGTTATCTTCGCCCAGCTCCGCTACAGGCTTATCTTAAGCGGCGGGTAGGGCAAGGCGCGGTTCAATTCGGAGCTCCGTTGCACCAATGTTGAGCGTGGTTTCCATCGTGCCGCCTACCTTCAACCCAGCCCCAGCTCCAGTCTCTGCGGATGCGGGAACCTGGTTTGCCTTCGACAAGGTTTCGCTCAGCCTTGACGGCAAAAGCGTGCTGCACGAGGTTTCCGTGCGCAGCTCAGCTCGCCGGAACGGCATGGTTGGACGCAACGGCTCGGGCAAGTCGACCTTTGCCCGCCTTTTTGCTGGACTGATTGCTCCCACGACCGGCAGCGTTGAGGTGAGGGGCGTCGATGTTGCCAAGGACCGCCGTGCGGCGCTCTCCTCCGTTGGCATTCTGTTCCAGAACACTGATCACCAGATCATCTTCCCGACGGTGGAGGAGGCGCTGGCTTTTGGCCTCCTTCAACAGGGTGACTCCAAGGCGGACGCGGCCGAGCAGGTTGCCCAGCTTCTCGCCCAGTTCGGCAAAAGCCATTGGGCACCAGAAGCTGCGCACAGCCTTTCCCAGGGGCAGAAGAAGCTGGTCTGCCTGATGGCGGTGCGCGCCATGAAGCCAAAGGCGATCGTTCTGGACGAGCCGCTATCTGGCCTCGATATCACAAACCAGTTGCAGCTTTCGCGATACCTAGCTGCTGCGGATGCGATGTTGGTGCACATAGCCCACGATCCTGCCCATATCCGCGACTATG
>JBHJIX010000012.1:0-16394 GCA_050043025.1 Cohaesibacteraceae bacterium | reverse complement strand
ACGAAAAGCTGATCGACATAGCCGGTGTAGGCAACCATCATTATGAATTCGCCATGGGCCATGTTTATGTCCCCCTTGACGCCGAACGTGATGGCGAGCCCGATGGCGGCGAGGAAGTAAATCGAGCCGAGCGACAGCGCGTCGAGCGAGAAATCGAGCGCCTCATTGGCCATCAAGTTGATTTCGATGGACTGCAGTGTCGTGTTTGCCGCATCGGTAACGGCTGAAGAACGCTCCGCATAGCTTTCAAAGAATGTGTGCGCATCCAAAGCCGTATCAATGTCGGCATCCGTTGGCGTGGTTGGCACAACACCGGCTTCAGCCAACGCTACATAGGCATCCAGACGCGCCTCTTCGGTATCCAGCGTCTCCACCGGTACGCCAGCCACCGATCCGTTTTCGATGTTTGCGATGAGCGCAGCGCGTACATCGGTCGTAGACACAATAGCTGGAGCGAGGCGCGCTGAGACCAGTTGCGCATAGGCAGCGTCACGAGGCAGTACCTCAGCTCCCGGCTCCAGAACGCGAGCGACATTGCGCGTCGCCGGCGGTTCAGGTGCAGCTGTCACTTCCGCGCGCGTAGAAATCAATGGGTTGAGTGCGGCGCGGACATCCAGGCCAATATCACCCGAAAAGCTCTCGATAGCCTCGATCCGTTCTGCTTCATTCTCTGCGAACGCGATGGCCAGGATGCGCTCCAGGCGCAGCTTGGCGGCCAAAATCTCAATATCGACTTCACCGTCTAAGGCAGCGCGTAGCGCACCGAGGTGGGACTCCTCAGCATCGCGGGCAATGGCCTGAAGTGCTTCTTGGCGGATGTCTGGGTTGGGATCAGAAAGCTGAAACTGCACCAGCGCCGCACCGATCAACGAGCGGACGCCTCCATTCGGCCGCAACTGGTCGAAATCATCGCGAGAGATTTCGCCAACCGTTTCGCCGGTATCTGGATCAACGGCAAGGTTGGTCCCGTGACGCTCGTCGCCGACGAAGAAAAGCCCGTCCGCCGCGCGTTGGTAGACGATCCGTGCCTGCCAAGCGGTCAAGAAGGCGGGAGCCCCATCTAACCCGCTAGAACCGATGGCCTCAATAGCCGGTCCAATGCTGCGCCTAGAGCTCTCTTCGATCAGCGCGCGGTTATCCTGCAAAAGGCTCTGCAATGGCCCTAAATTTTGCGTACCCTCTTGCGCAGTCGCCGGCGTAGACAAAGCAATCACCACCCACGCCAAGGCAAGCATCGCGAGGCCGGAAAGCCGGATGGCAAAAAGAACAGTGGGCATGCGGACACTCATTGGCGGGCAGGAAACGGGGCACACATCACCGCGTGCCCCGCTCTATGGTCTTGAAATCAAATGCGAACGTTCAAGCGCTGGCGCTTAGTAGTTCGATTCAATCTGCACGCAGGTCGAGGTTTCCGTGTTGTACATCCCACAACCAAGGCCCGGCCAATCGGATGCCAAGACAGCCGACTCCGGCAGATAGTCGGTCCAGGCATCACCGGGCACTTCTGCAGTCTGCGAGATGATATCGAACTGACCATCGTCACGGATCTCGCCGATAAGCACCGGCTTTGTAAGGTGATGGTTAGGCAGCATTTCCGCCGTTCCGCCCGTGAGGTTTGGAACCGTCTGTCCATACATGGCATCACGCACCGCATCGACATCAGTCGTGCCGGCTTGCTCGGCCGCCTGCACCCACATGTTGAAGCCAATATAGTGAGCTTCCATTGGATCGTTGGTCACGCGGTCTTCACCAGCGAACGCCTTCCAGGCGGCAACGAACTCATCATTGATCGCCGCATCGGCGGACTGGAAGTAGTTCCACGCGGCCAAGTGACCTTCAAGGTTGGAGGTGTCGAGGCCCGATAGCTCTTCTTCTCCGACCGAGAACGCAACAACCGGAATGTCATCAGCGGATATGCCAGCTGCCGCTAGCTCGCGGTAGAATCCAATGTTAGCGTCGCCATTGATGGTGGAGATGACGCCAACTTTCTGACCATCTGCGCCAAGTGCGACTACGTCAGCGACGATGGATGACCAATCGGCATGGCCGAACGGCGTGTAGTTGACGAAAATGTCTTCCGCCGCAATGCCCTTGGACTGCAGGTAGGACTCCAAAATGTTGTAGGTCGTGCGCGGATAAACATAGTCCGTGCCGAGAAGAGCGAACTTTTCAACGCCCAGCTCTTCCAAGAAGTAGTCGGTCGCCGGAATGGCTTGCTGGTTGGGAGCAGCGCCGGTGTAGAAAACGTTCTTGGAACTTTCCTCACCTTCATACTGAACCGGGTAGAACAACAAACCGTTGAGTTCCTCGATTACCGGAAGCACGGATTTACGACTCACAGACGTCCAGCACCCGAACATGACGTCGCAGCCTTCCACCGAGATCAGCTCGCGAGCTTTCTCAGCAAAGAGCGGCCAGTCCGAAGCCGGGTCAACGACAACAGCTTCCAGCGGGCGGCCCAACACACCACCCTTGGCATTCTGTTGATCGATGAGCATCAACATCGTGTCTTTCAGTGTTGTCTCAGAAATCGCCATCGTGCCCGACAGAGAATGCAAAATGCCGATCTTAATCGGCTCGCCTTGGGCCAGAGCCCGCAACGGCGTGAACGGCAAGGCAGTTGCGCCAAGCAGTCCCAATGCACTGCGGCGCGTCAACGAGAAGGGTTTCTTTGGCATTTTGGGAGGCTCCTTCAGTTCAATCGAACGGTCCACTCACGCCAATAGTGGCTGGGAAAGAGCCTGGAAGCGCGAGCACCGCAGACGAGGAAAGCAGAGCGATTTGCCATCGTGCAAATGCGTAGAACGACTAGGATTTCATCGCTGATTAATTTCGCGCCATTGACAAGCCGCACCGACTTGTGCGGCGCACAATAACCGCGCAGATTCTGCCTCAAATCAGCCTTTAAGGCGAAAATTCAAGCAAACGAGGAAATATTGAGCATCGCCCAAAATTGACCAATTCTTGAGCCGTTTTCCTAGAATCGGCGACCTCAATCACGCGCGATGTTCAGAAATGAATGTGTGAAGCATGGTCAACGCGCCGCGCGATTTATGGCTGTCTTCACCGGATCAAAGGGCGCCACGGAACGCGCGGCATTTTCCATTGGCGGAAAGCTGACCGACAGATTTTGGCCGGTGACGTTTAGATGAAGAGGGTGTCGAGCGAGCACCGCCAACGCCGATTGCGCGTGTCCGTATGGACTGCGGCCGGTTCACGGACTGCTGCAACGCAGCACCCGCGATCCCATCATCTAATTGCCTTTAACTCTTTTCGTCCCAAGATCTACCACTCAACCGCCCTGCGCGAGACGGTCTATAGCTCCTATAGGACATGAAGATTTCACAGGAAACAATTGAAAATGCTTTCAAATTCAATTAGCAGAAACGAATAGACGGGGTCATTCTACCTTGAACGCCGCGAAGCCAAATCGCGCATCACGGGATACAAAAATGCCGGGGCCCAAAAGGCCCCGACCGAATTGTCATTGCATCAAGAGCTTAGGCTTACTGCCAGCTCTGGATCAGCTCATCATATCCGATGGTGATCGGCTCTTCGTCTTCATTCTCAAGACGTGCCTGCGGCGAACCTTCCTGAGACAGCCAGAACTCTGGATCCATCTCATCGTTCAGCGCCGGACCAAGGTCACCCTGGATGCCAGCACGCTCGAGACGAGCCAGAACGGCTTCCTGCTGTGCGCAGAGGTTGTCGAGAGCTTCCTGGGCAGACAGCGCACCGGATGACGCATCCCCGATGATCTGCCACCACAATGGAGCCAGACGCGGATAGTCAGGAACGTTGGTTCCCGTTGGCGACCACTGAACACGAGCCGGCGAACGATAGAACTCGATCAGACCGCCAAGGTTCGGTGCACGCTCGGTGAAGCTTTCATGGTTGATCGTGGACTCACGGATGAAGGTGAGACCAGCATGCGCCTTTTCGACATCAACCGTCATCGACGTGACGAACTGGGCGTAGAGCCAGGCCGCCTGTGCGCGATCCACCGGCGTTGACTGCATAAGCGTCCAGGAACCAGCATCCTGCTAGCCAATCTTCTGGCCATCACGCCAGTAGACGCCATGCGGGCTCGGAGCCATGCGCCAGCGCGGGCTCCCATCATCGTTCAACACGGCGGCAGCACCCTCGCCCACCATGGAAGCGGTGAAGGCGGTGTACCAGATCATCTGCTGAGCGATGTGACCCTGCGAGGGGATAGGACCGGATTCAGAGAAGTTCATGCCGGCAGCAGCCGGCGGGGCGTAGTTGGTCAGCCAGTCGGTGTACTTCTCGATGGCATAGACAGCTGCCGGGCCATTTGTTGCACCACCACGCGCGACGCAGGATCCAACCGGTTGTGAGCTCTCATAGACACGAATGCCCCACTCATCAACCGGCAGACCGTTCGGCTCGCCGATGTCGCCCATGCCAGCCATGGACATCCAGGCATCAGTGAAACGCCAGCCGAGAGAAGGATCGCGGCGACCATAGTCCATGTGGCCATAGACGTCGCCATCCACGCCCATGTGCGAAAGATCACGACCGGTGAAGAAGGCGGCAATGTCTTCATAGGCCGACCAGTTCACCGGAACACCGAGCTCGTAGCCGTACTCGGCTTCGAAATCCGCCATGTTCTTCTCGTCGGTGAACCAATCGTAGCGGAACCAATAAAGGTTCGCGAACTGCTGATCGGGAAGCTGGTAGAGAAGGCCATCGGGACCGGTCGTGAAGGACAGGCCGATGAAATCATCGAGATTGAGGTTCGGGTTGGTGACCTCAGCACCCTCACCTGCCATCCAATCGGTCAGATTGCGAGCCTGCTGATAACGCCAGTGGGTTCCGATCAGATCGGAGTCATTGATGTAGGCGTCGTAGATGTTTTCACCGGTCTGCATCTGTGTTTGCAGACGCTCAACCACATCACCCTCACCGATAAGATCATGTGTGATCTCAATGCCGGTGATCGCGGTGAAGGCCGGAGCCAAAACGTTGGCTTCATATTCGTGTGTTGCGATGGTTTCAGACACCACACGGATTTCCATACCTTGGTATGGAGCCGACGCATCAACGAACCACTGCATCTCAGCTTCTTGCTCAGCGCGCGTAAGCGCTGAACGCTCAATCGTAGAGTCCAGGAATGCACGAGCGGCATCCATGTCGGCGAACGCTGGCACGACCGGCAATAGCCCTGCCGTCAGCGCAACCACCGAGGTTGTTCTAAGGATTGACTTCATGGTTTCCTCCCAAGGGATTGGAACAGTTAGGATGGTAAGGGCCAGGTTATTTTCCCGGTCCATTTGGGATGTGCCTGCCTAAACCCAGCGGAAAACCGCCGCGGCATAAACAAGACAGGCGAGCAGCGCATAAGGCTGCGGTCCGACCTCAAGGCCCAGCCAGGCCAGATTGATGAAGGCTGAGCCAAGAAGCGTGATGAACAAGCGGTCACCACGGGTCGTTTCGATCCGGAGAACGCCGACGCGCGGCGTTTCCGGAAACTTGATTGCCAGGATCGTAAAGATCACCAGCAGCGTTGCGATGGCGCCGAAGAACACGGCGGTTTCCATCGTCCAGGCCATCCAGGAAAGATCCATGTCTCTGCTCCTATCGGCTGATCAAACGCGGCCCAGGGCAAAGCCCTTGGCGATGTAATTTCGGACAAAGTAGATGACGAGCGCGCCGGGGATGATCGTCAGCACGCCGGCAGCGGCCAACACGCCCCAATCGACGCCAGCGGCACCAACGGTACGTGTCATGGTGGCCGCGATGGGCTTGGCTTCGGTCGCGGTCAAAGTACGCGACAGAAGAAGCTCCACCCAGGAGAACATGAAGCAGAAGAAGGCTGCGACGCCGATCCCGGACGCAATCAGCGGCATGAAGATTTTTACGAAGAACTTCGGAAACGAGTAACCGTCAATATACGCCGTTTCGTCAATCTCTTTCGGCACGCCGCGCATGAACCCTTCCAGAATCCAGACGGCGAGCGGCACGTTGAACAGCGTGTGCGCTAGAGCGACCGCGATATGCGTGTCGAACAGGCCGACCGAGCCATAGAGCTGGAAGAACGGCAGCGCGAACACCGCAGGCGGCGCCATTCGGTTCGTCAGCAGCCAGAAGAACAGATGCTTATCGCCGAGGAAGTTGTAGCGGCTGAACGCATAGGCAGCCGGCAGCGCAACGGTAAGACTGATCACCGTGTTCATCGTCACGTAGATGCTCGAGTTGATGTAGCCGGAATACCAGGACGGAGCGGTGAGAATGGTGATGTAGTTCGCAAAAGTGAGATCTCGCGGGAAGAACGTCAGCCCGCCCAGAATCTCCGCGTTGGTTTTCAGGCTCATGTTGATGAGCCAGTAGATCGGCAAAAAGAGAAACAGGAGGTAGAGCCCCATGACCAGGGCCTTGCGGTTCGGCATCAGTAACCCTCCCGCTTATCGAGATTTGTCATCACGGTGTAAAACACCCATGAAATCAGAAGGATAACCAGGAAGTACATGATCGAGTAAGCAGCCGCCGGACCAAGGTCCAACTGACCAATGGCAATGTTCACCAGATCGATCGAAAGGAAATTGGTCGAGCTGCCTGGGCCACCGCCGGTGACGACGAACGGCTCGGTATAGACCATGAAGCTGTCCATGAAGCGCAGCAGTATTGCGATCATCAGAACGCCCTGCATCTTTGGCAGTTCGATGTAACGGACCACGCTCCAACGGCTCGCCTGATCGATTTTGGCAGCCTGATAGTAGGCATCCGGAATCGACTGCAGGCCGGCATAGGCAAGCAAGGCCACCAATGACGTCCAGTGCCACAAATACATGATGACGAGCGTGAACCATGCATCGAACGCGTCTTGGGTGTAGTTGTAATCGATGCCCAGTCTATCGAGCGTGTAACCAAGCAGGCCAATATCGACCCGGCCGAAAAACTGCAAAATCGTGCCCACCACATTCCAGCGTATGCGGAGCGGCAGCGACATCAGAACAAGACAGAAGGACACCCAGATACCCTTCTTGGGCATATTGAGCGCGATATAGACACCCAAAGGAATCTGGATGACGAGAATAATCCCCGAGAACTAGAGCTGACGACCGAACGAACCCCACAGGCGATCAGACTGCAATGTGTCGCGGAACCATTCCAAACCGGCCGGGAAGAAGACATTGTTCCCAAACGTGTCCTGAACGGAATAGTTGACCACGGTCATCAAAGGAATGATGGCCGAGAAGGCGACCAGCACCAGAACAGGCAGGACCAGGAACCAGGCTTTTTGGTTGTCGGTTTTGGTGCTCATCAGGCTGCCTCCCCTCTTTGTCCTTCAAGGGGCGCCAGGCGCCAATCGTCGGCGTAGACATTGATCTTGGATGGCTCGAACGAGACTTTGACGTCGGAGGATGGAACCGACTGCTCTTCGCTCACGATTGCGCTGATGCTCGATCCACCCAGGTCAAGCCGGACGATCTTGTGGCGACCGACATCCTCATCACGCTGAATGTTGGCGGGAAGCCCCGCGCCTCCGCTGGAGAGTCGAACAAACTCCGGTCTGCCACCGCTTTGGACCTTGCCACCGCTTGAACCATAGCCAGTACCCAGATCCACGACGCCACCGGCGACTTTTGCAGACGTACCGTCCACCTTGGCGTCCAGCAGGTTCATCCCGGGCGAGCCAATGAAGTAGCCAACAAAGGTATGCTCAGGACGTTCGAAGAGCTCCTCAGGCGTTCCAATCTGAACGACGCGCCCGTCATACATGACCACAACTTTGTCAGCGAAGGTCAGAGCCTCGGTCTGATCGTGGGTCACATAGATCATGGTGTGACCGAACTCGTGGTGGAGCGACTTGAGCTGGGTGCGCAGTTCCCATTTCAGATGGGGATCGATGACGGTGAGCGGCTCATCGAACAGAAGCGCGTTCACGTCTTCGCGGACCATGCCCCGGCCAAGCGAAATCTTCTGCTTGGCATCGGCGGTAAGACCCCTTGCCTTTCGGTCAAGACCGTCTTCCATGCCGATCATCTTGGCGACCGTCTGCACACGTTGCGCGACATAAGCCGCGTCGGCACCGCGATTGCGCAGGGGAAACGCGAGATTATCGCGAACGCTCATCGTGTCGTAGACAACCGGGAACTGAAACACCTGTGCAATATTGCGCTCAACGGTCGGCGCGTGCGTTACGTCTTGCCCGTCAAAGAGGATCTGCCCCTGGCTTGGTTGCAGAAGCCCTGAAATGATATTGAGCAGAGTGGTCTTGCCACAACCCGATGACCCAAGAAGCGCATAGGCTTCACCATCGACCCAGTCGTGGTTCATCTCCTTGAGGGCGTAGTCGTCCTCGCCAGTTGGCTTGGGCAGATAGGAATGCGCGAGATTTTCAAACGTGATTTTGGCCATGACTACGCAGCCTCCGCGTAGGGCGCCGGCGCAACAAGCTCGCCGTCTTGAGAGAAGAAATAGACATGGTCTGAGTCCAGATAGACCCTGAGCTTTTGTCCAAGATCGAGCTCGTGGACACCGTGAATGAGACCAACCCAAGGTTCTCCGTGATGATCAAGATGCACGAAGGTTTCTGAACCGGTGATTTCCGTCACCGCAAGCTTGGTATCGAACTCCATCGCCCCATCGACATGCTGATGCAGCTCAACATGGTTGGGCCGGAACCCAGCCAGGTACTCACCATCTGGAACGCCTGACATCTGTTTTACCGCCGGCGTCGTTTGCCCATCACCGAAAGAAAGCGTTGCGCCGGCCTTCCGTACGAGCAGAAAGTTCATTGGCGGGTCTGACATGACCCGAGCGGTCGTGGCGTTGGCAGGCTTGCGATAAACGGAAGGCGTCGGCCCAAACTGGGTCACCCGGCCTTCCCACATAGCGGCCGTGTTGCCACCCAGCAGCAGTGCCTCCTCAGGCTCGGTCGTCGCATAGACGAAGATCGAACCGGACTGTTCAAAGATCTTTGGGATTTCAACACGCAGCTCTTCGCGAAGCTTGTAGTCAAGGTTGGCCAGCGGCTCATCAAGCAGCACCAAACCGGCATTCTTCACCAGCGCGCGAGCAAGAGCGCAGCGCTGCTGCTGACCACCGGAAAGCTCCAACGGCTTACGTTCCAGCATTGGCGTAAGCTTCATAAGCTCGGCGACGTCGCGAACCGCTTTGTCGATCTCGCCAGCATTCTTCTTCATCAGGCGCAACGGCGATGCGATGTTGTCGTAGACTGAAATCGACGGGTAGTTGATGAACTGCTGGTAGACCATCGCCACCTTGCGGTCCTGCACCCGCTGGCCAGTTACATCCTCGCCATTCCAGATGACCTTTCCTGTGCCCGGCACATCAAGGCCAGCCATCAGACGCATGAGCGTCGTTTTCCCAGAAAGGGTCGGACCCAGCAGAACGTTCATTGTCCCGCTTTGTAGTTCCAGATCGGTTGGAAAAATGTGGGTTACACCGGCGACCGACTTCGAGACGCCGTCAAGAACAAGTGCCATTACCGCCCTCCCTCAAGCGCTCGACGAACTCCAGGAGCGGCATCAAGATCAGGGACAGTCTGCCCCCCACCTTGGTCCGCCATCCAAGCATCGAGCGCTGCTATTTGTTCAGACGTCATTTTCAACCCAAGTTTGCTCCGCCGCCAAACAATATCTTCAGCGGCTCGGGCATATTCTTTGTCCATCAACCAACGAGCTTCGCGCTCGGTGAGCCCTGCACCGAAGTCCTGACCCAGATCGGTATAGCTCTTGGCATCGGCCAACAGAGTGACCGCTTCAGTCCCATAAGCGCGGACAAGTCGGCGGGCGTGCAAAGCGTCCAGATAGGGGTGGGTGCCGACCAGTTGACCAACCACCATCTCAAATCCGTCAACGGGAAAATCGCCGCCGGGCAACGGCACCCCTGCAGTCCACTTTCCCGGCAAATTCTCAAAATGTTCGCCGATCAGATCAAGCGCACTCTCCGCCAACTTGCGATAGGTGGTGATCTTGCCGCCAAAGCAATTGAGAACCGGAGCGCCACCAAGCGTGTCGACCTTCAGCGTGTAATCGCGGGTGGCTGCGGTCGCCGAACTTGCTCCATCATCATAAAGCGGGCGCACACCAGAGAAGGCATAAACGACATCATCCGTTGTGACAGGCTTCTTGAAGTAGGCACTGGCGAAGTCCAGAAGATAGTCCTGCTCTTCTGGCGTACAGTACGGAACTTCTGAAACGTCCTCGTGCTCAGCATCCGTGGTCCCTATGAGGGTGAAATCACCTTCATAGGGAATGGCAAAAATGATGCGGCCATCCGTGCCTTGGAAGAAGTAGCACTTGTCGAGATCATAGAGTTTGCGGGTGACGATGTGGCTGCCTCGGACCAGGCGGACACCTTCGCTAGAGTTCAGCCGAACTTTCTGGTGAATGATGTCGCCAACCCATGGTCCGCCGGCATTGACCAACATCCGGGCCTTGAACGTCTGCTGGTCTCCGGTCGAACCGTCCTCGGTTGTGATCACCCAATGATCTGAGCGCCGCTGTGCGCCCACGACCTTCGTCGACACCATGATGGATGCGCCACGTGCCTCGGCATCGCGGGCGTTCAGAACGACGAGCCGAGAGTCCTCCACCCAGCAGTCTGAGTACTCATAGGCATGCACGAACCGGTCATCGAGCGGTTCGCCCTCAGGCCCCTGCCGGAGGTCGAGTGTCTTGCTGCCTGGCAGGATTTTCCGACCACCTAGGGAGTCGTACAGAAACAATCCAAGCCGGATCAACCAGCCCGGACGGCGGCCCTTCATCCAGGGCATGACGGTGTTCAGAAGTTTGGATGTCGGCGTGTCGCTCTCAAAGCGCATGTCCTTGTGAAATGGCAGGACGAAACGCATGGGCCAGCTGATGTGCGGCATGGCCGTAAGCAAGACCTCACGCTCGATGAGCGCCTCACGCACAAGGCGAAACTCGAAATATTCAAGATAACGAAGGCCACCATGAAAGAGCTTGGTGGACGCTGAAGAGGTCGCGGAAGCCAAATCCCCCATCTCGGCCAGCACGACGTCTAAACCGCGCCCGGCCGCATCCCGAGCGATGCCGCAACCATTGATACCGCCTCCGATGATGAAGACATCGTGGATATCCGATGTGCCATTCTTATGCGGCACCTGAGCCTCCCGTCTCAGTGTTTCGCTGATCATGGCAGGCAGAAGGGCAAAAAGGAAGATAGTAATGTTCGTTTTTTTTCGGTATGTTCAAATATCTGTTTTATAATGTTTTTTCTTTCCGAAAAGGCTTCCGAAATTCTGAGTTTTACCAGAAATGCCCGAAATTCGTACCTGCAAATCAATCAAAAATCAGTATTTGTCAGGATACGAAAAAAAACGCGCAAATCAGACCAACTTGCAGGTGAATTATGAAGGTGATCAGATCGACGCGTACCGGGAAGGATTGGTGATTGGCTCAAACGCTCAGACAGGTTGAAATCGTCGATGTCATACGGCGCGAGGGAAAGATCACTGTCGAAACTCTTGCCGAGCGCTTCGATGTAACCTTGCAGACAATCCGCCGCGATCTGTCAGAGTTGGCCGAAGCCGGCAAGATAGAGCGCGTGCACGGCGGCGCCATTCTGCCGTCAGGAACCGTCAACATTGCCTATGAGCAAAGGCGCAATCTGAACTTCGATGGCAAAGCCGCGTTGGCAAGATCCTGCGCGCACGCGCTACCGCATGGATGCTCGATCTTTCTCAATCTTGGCACCACCACTGAAGCGGTTGCGCGTGAGCTTCTCACGCACCGCGATATGCTGGTGATGACGAACAATATGAACGTCGCCAACATTCTCATCCCCAACGATGATTGCCAGGTCATCGTCACAGGCGGCACCTTCCGCCGTTCAGATGGCGGCCTGGTTGGCAACCTCACGACCAACACAATCGCTCAGTTCAAGTTCGACTACGCCGTTATCGGTTGCTCGGCACTCGATGTAGACGGCGACATTCTCGACTTCGATATTCAGGAAGTCAGCGTCACCCAGCGGATTATTGGCCAGGCACGCAATATATTCCTCGTCGCTGACCACATCAAGTTTCAGCGCAAAGCACCCGTGAAGGTCGGATCTCTATCAGACATATCTTGCTTCTTCACCGACAGGCCCCTGCCCAATGGCTTGGCGGAGTCCTGCGAAGAATGGGGCACCAAGGTTTTTGTGGAGGGCGCCTCGGCAGAGTTAGCCGAACTGGCCACCGGCCCTACCCAAGATCAGCAGCGCGATACCTAAACCCAACAGGGTGAGACGTTCGATAGCGTGAACTCGAAGGGTTGAGGGTGATCTCCCGAGACCCCGCACAGTTGTTCGCATTGAACCCATAACCATTGTTGGCGTAAGGGAATGGCCGACGACGATCTCGAAACAATCGACGCACCCCGATGGTTGGTCAGGCTCAGCCCTGCCCTGCATCACGTCTCGCACGTCTGGGTGCTCACTTTGACTGCGAAGGACACCTAGCCACAACATGGATAAGCCCTGCATTATTTGCGTAGCGATCACTGGTTCTTTGCCGACCAAGGCAAACAATCCTGCGGTGCCGATCACCGTAGCCGAGCAGGTGGAATCCACCCAGGAAGCTTTTGAGGCCGGCGCCTCCATTGTCCATGCCCATGTGCGCAATGACGATCAGACGCCCTCATCCGACCCGGAGAAGTTCGCCCGGCTGAAAGAAGGGTTGGAGAAGCACTGCCCAGGCATGATCATCCAGTTCTCAACAGGCGGTCGATCCGGCGCGGGCAAGGAGCGCGGCGGCATGCTGCCTCTAAAGCCGGATATGGCATCGCTGTCGGTCGGCTCCAACAATTTCCCCAACAACAAGGTCTACCAGAACAGCCCGGACCTGATCGAATGGCTGGCAAGCGAGATGAAGGCCTATGGCGTGAAGCCGGAGATCGAAGCCTTCGATCTGTCGCATATCTTCGAAGCGGCGCGGCTGTGGCGCGAGGGCAAGATCGCCGAAACGCCCTACATCCAGTTCGTCATGGGGGTGAAGCAGGCCATGCCAGCCGACCGCCGTGTCTTTGACTTCTACGTCGAGACCGTCAAACGGCTTGTGCCGGATGGGCAATGGTGCGCAGCCGGCATCGGCCCCAAACAGATCGAGATCAACACATGGTCCATAGCCGAAGGCGGACATGCCCGCACCGGGCTTGAGGACAATGTGCGTCTAGATCGAAACACCCTCGCCCCATCCAATGCGGCGCTGGTCAAACGGACAGTAGAGATCTGCGAGGCCCATCAACGCCCCGTCGCCACATGGCAGCAGGCGCGCCAGAAGTTGGGGTTGAACTAGGCTTACGATGCGCGGCCTAGACGACGAACCACAGTCTAGGCCGACCGGCCGATGTACCAAGCCGCGCTAAGGATAATCATCGATCCGATGATGAGCGACGGTCCTGGAACCTCTCCAAACAAGAAAAACCCAGCGCCGGTCGAGAGCACCAAGGACAGGTAGGACACCGGGCCCAGGAAGCCGGCATCACCCAGCCAATGCGCTTTCAGAAAACAAAATTGGGCTGTCTGGGCAAACAGGCCGATCGCAAGAAGAAATGGCCAATGTGACGGCGCCACCTCGACCCAGTCGATCCATGCGAAGGGCGCTGTAAAGAGCGCCAGACCACCTGTGTAAAACACCATCATCACAACCGCCGGCGTTCCCTTAAGCTGACGCGTGATGATGATCGCCGATGTGCCGGCAACCACGGTCAGCACCAAAGCTGCCATGCCCCAATTGAGGGCGGCCGCTCGCGGGTTCATCGCCACCAATGCCCCTGCCAGACCAACAAGCGCCGCCACCCAGCGCGGCTTGGTAATGTGTTCCCGCAGAATGATTGCAGCCAGGATCATCAAGATGATCGGGCGCGTGAAGTTGATTGCCGAGAACAGGGCAAACGGCACCCGCGCTATAGCGAAGAA
This sequence comes from Cohaesibacteraceae bacterium, assembly GCA_050043025.1. Classification (GTDB taxonomy): domain Bacteria; phylum Pseudomonadota; class Alphaproteobacteria; order Rhizobiales; family MH13; genus MH13. The sequence continues at coordinate 2,480 of JBHJIX010000012.1, read as the reverse complement.
GCTGGCGGCCAGTGTCACGGTCGATAAGCCAATGCGTAGCGTATGAAGCGGCAAGCGATCCAGCTTGAAAAACGCCGCGCGCTCATGAAAGGCCCAAGGCAGCACCAGCAGAAAACCAACGGACGCGCGCAAGAACACCAGTTGGCTTGCCGAATAGTCGAGCCCCATTGCCTTAACGATGGAAAGCGCCCAGATGTTGAGGCTCATATCCGCGATCAGCCAGATCGCAGCCCGCCAATTGTCCTGGCGCGTGGCAGGGTGCGTCGGCGTCACGTCGCCAGAAGATTGGCCATCAAGCGGAAGGCGCCCGGGGTCAATTTCACCATCTGGTGATGCAGGATGAGGCAGCAATGCGTGTGCCGCCCTTCGCCGATTTCTGCGCTCAACAACGCGCCTTGATGGGGATCCTCTCCGGGATCGGCCATCTCCAACAGCGCCGTGTACGCGCCATCCCAACTCTTGGCGAAGTAAAGTCCTCGCTCCTTGTGCCAGCCTTGCCAATCATCAGGACCAATCGTGTTGGGTGTGTTCAGCAGCATATGGTCTGGTACCAGGTGGCCGACGGCGGCGTTTTCATCGGTCACGCGCCAGCGAAGCGACGGTTGGCCAATCTCCAGGCGTGCCGGCGGCGTGGCGTCCGGATCCCAGTTGTCCCAGGGGCGGTGATAGAGCGTGACGAGATTGCCTCCCGCCCGAACCCAGTCATGAACATCGTCCATGCGTGCCCTCAGATCGGGCCGGAACCGGTTCGCAATGACTCCAATGAGCAGGCTGTCCAGACCGTCAAAAGCGCCCGGTAACGACAGTGTTTCTTCATCGAGAATTGAAACGTCACACCCCAACGCGAGGAGCCAATCGGCAATACTGTCATTACCCGCACCAACATAACCAAGGCGACCTTTGGGAAGCGCCACCTCGACTGCCCGCAGCCGCAGCTCAGCTGGAAAGGCCCGCAGGCGCGGCGTGATGTGGGGATAGGAGAACCGGCGAACAGTCTGCGCTGGCTCGCCATCAAACGTGAGCGGCAGCGTGTAGAGACCAGCCGCCAGATCACCAGGGGCTGTGATCGTGACCTCCCCTTTTTCCCAGCTCTGACGCCATCCCTCAGGCAGGTCAAATGATGGTGTACCGCCTGAGCTTTCCAGAACGCTCAGCGTCACGCTGCGCTCCTTTGAGAGAAGATTGATTACCGCCTTGTCCAATGACAGGCGCGCTGTGGCCTTGGGTAGAACAAGGGGTGGGGTCTCCAGCGGCACCAGAGAAGTTACGCCGTCAAGGTCAACGGCAAGCGCCGGCAAGGAGGGATCAAGCGGATCGAAAGAAGATGGATAAGGATCGCTGGGCGCTGCCAATTGTGAAACCGCAAAATCCTTTCCGCGAACAGACCATCCTGGGGGAGCTTTTAACTCCACCGACATTCGCCCAGCGTCAGGTTCACGAGCGTCCAAAGTCAACGTCGCAGCCTGCTCAGGGCGAAGAACATCCTGGTCCAACCATCCACGCATCTGAGCGCCCGATGCCAAGCGGATCACCCGCGCGAGTTGGGCCTGTTTGCTGATCACCCGATGACGCTGGCTTTCAGACGCCTGCACTTGGCCTAGGGCTTCGTAAGCAGACTGCGCCGCTTTCGTGACAGCAGCACGGTCGGGAAAAGCGCCAATGGCATCGTCAATGGCCAACTGCGCGCTTGACAACAAAGCCGTAGCCGCTTGTTCGCCTGGCAGGTCCTTCAGCGTCATGGGAAGATTGTCGGTGACAGCCGTCTCATCCGCACCAACCACCGACTGCGCCAGATGCAAAGGCCAGTCGCGTTCTTCACCCTCGGCCACCCAATGCCCCATGCCTTGGGTTTTGTGAATCCAGCGTGAGTGTTGTCCGATGCGCTCCCAAGACCAGCCCGAGGGCTCTTCGTATCCTTTGCCAGCCACAGTAACGGTCGCAGGCGGAGGTGGAACCTCATCATCATACGCGCCCCCAGCGCCTGACCAGGCAGGCAGATACAGTTTGGAGACCTGCCACACCGGCAGTGAACTTCCATCAAAAGCAGGATCAGCCGCCAGATCCATCACGTGATGGGCCGCTGCTGTCATTGCCCTGAGATGACCGTGTTGCCCCGGGATATCGAGGAAGGTCGGACAAAGAATGTCCGGCCGTTCTGTACGAACGATATCGACAAACCGACCGAGAACGCGCGTCTTGGTCCATTTGGCCATGGTCTCGGTACCAAGCTTGGAAAAGCCAAAGTCGAAGATTGCGTCGTCCGGCGTTTCGGACAGCCAATAAAGCCGCATATCGAGCACATCGGCCGCGCGCTCCATCTCCGCTGTGCGCACAGTGCCGAGGTCCTCAGTCACCTCCTTGCCAATATCGTTTTGCCCGCCCTCGCCGCGATTGGCGCAGGCATAAGAGATATTGACGCCATCGCGGAAGGCCAGCGCGGCGAGCATCGCCGAAGTCTCATCATCTGGATGGGCCCCAGT
>JBHJIX010000011.1:0-23631 GCA_050043025.1 Cohaesibacteraceae bacterium | reverse complement strand
ATGGTCACCGTCACTTTGTCACCTGCCAGAAGCTCTTCCAGCGAGATGCGGGCCTCTACCCGTCGATCGGCACCCTTGGAGGGTTTGGGCTTGGCGCGCGCTTGGGCGCCAGCACTACCCATGTCGGCCCCGAAACCGGGCCCAGCGCCTCCAAACATGTTCTTCAGTATGTCTTCGGCACTTGCGCCGCCACCGGGAAACCCTTGAGAGCGGAAACCGCGCGCCCCGCCACCGGCCCCCGCGCCCTGTGCGAACTGAGCGAAGATGTCCTCAAAGCCCGGGTTTGCGCCACCCTGAGCCCGGCCGCGACCATTGCCGCCAAACGGGTTAAAGCCAGCCATGGTCGGTTGGCCGGCCGCATCGATTTCGCCGCGGTCGAACTGGGCGCGACGGTCTGCGTCGCCGACAATATCGTAAGCGGCGCTGATCTCCGAAAACCGTTCCTTGGCCTTCGGGTCGTCGGGATTCTGGTCGGGGGGATACGTCTTGGCGAGTTTGCGATAGGCAGACTTGATGGCTGCCGCGTCCGCGGATTTAGCCACGCCAAGAATGCTGTATGGATCGCGCATTGCGCACCGTCCTATCGCTTGTCAGGTGTTATATCAGATGGCTGACAGATAGGTATGGATGACCGGACTTGCCAGGGGCCGGGCGTTTGAAGGCTTAAAGCACCTGTCCGGCACGCGGCGTCACAAACACCCAATCCTCACCTTCCTGACACGCATCGGCCAGAAGGATTGTATTGCGGCCGCTATCGGTGATCTCGACGCTGACAACGCGGCAACGGCCATCGCCGCTTGCGCTCATTGACCGGAACGGGGTCATGACACCGGAACGTCCGGTTGCAGCATGCGCCCAGTCAAACGTGCCAACATCAGGGTCGGTGTTGAGCGTCTGCGTCAGAGTGCGACTCATGGCGTTGAGATCGCCTTGGGTCAGCCTCACCTCGTCTGCACGCAAATCCGGCATTGCCGCGATCAGCGCTTCAGCGGGCCTGTCTGCGGCTTCGCCGGTCGACGGCTCGGCAACCGGTGCGACGGCACTGATTTCGGTGGGCAGTGGTGTGTTTTCGGCCGCCGCGATTTCTTCTTCTGTCGGCACCGTTGTCGATGAAGCGGTGTGCAGCGGCTCTTGGCCGATGCCCAAACTGTCACCGAAGGGAATGGAAACACTGGCGCAGCCAGCCAGCGCAAAAGCGGCGCAACCGATCACCGTCAGCCGCAAGCCTGTCGCAAAGCGGTCACGCATCGGCAAGGACGATACATCCTGGTCCATTAGGAGCACCCCACTTTACGCAATCACACAAATCGCCTGCGGTGCTGCACCGCAGCCCATCGGCTGGACAATGCGGTTTGAACGCGCAACACCATCCATTCCCCAACGTGACATCAAAGGTTTTGGGAAGTGTTAATGTCTAAGACCGCGCCGTCGTTCCTGTCCGCGACCGACCCATATGAGGTGTTTGAAGCTTGGCTGGATGATGCATCAGCCTCCGAGCCCAACGACCCCAACGCGGCTAGCCTGGCGACCGTTGACAGCGATGGCATGCCCAATGTGCGGGTTGTTTTGGTCAAGGCCGTGGAGCGTTCCGGCTTCGTGTTCTACACCAATCTTCAAAGCGCCAAGGGAGCTGAGCTTCTCGGCAGCAAGAAGGCAGCATTGTGTTTTCATTGGAAGACGCTTGGCCGTCAGGTGCGTGTACGCGGGGCAGTCGAGCAGGTCGCCGATGACGTGGCTGATGCCTACTTTGCCAGCCGCCCACGCGGCAGCCGCATTGGCGCTTGGGCATCAAAGCAATCACAGGCGCTTGAGACGCCCGACGCCTTGCGTGAACGGGTAGCCGAACTCACCGATCGCTATGGGTCAGACGATGACACCGGGCAGACCGTGCCACGCCCCCCGCACTGGTCGGGTTGCAGGCTTGAGCCGGTGGAGTTCGAACTTTGGCACAATGGCGAGTTCCGGTTGCATGACCGGCTGACCTTTGCGCGGAAGACGCCAGAGGCAGAATGGCAGATCCGCCGCCTCTGCCCCTGACGCTCATGACATGAAGAGTTCTATTCGCCGCGTTTTGCGTAGGCGGTGCACAGTGCGCCTTGGACGTCTTTGATGCCTAGCGGGCGATAAAGCGCATCCATCGGATCGCGCTGTGTGGTGCAGGCGTCCTGAGACTTCAGCTCCCTGGCCTGGGCGCGCAGGTCGCGCGCGAGCGTTACGACGTCGCAGTCGAGGGCGGTTTTGGGTCCGGCGGTGGCGCGGTCGGTAGGTTCCGAAGGGTCAGCCGTCAGGTCTGAGTAAGAGCCGGAAGAGGCGAGGGTCACAGAGGTCGAGGTCCTTTGCATGTGTTGTGTGAAAAGCAACGGCGGGTAGCCAACATGGCTTTCGCCGACAGGCGAGCGTGTGGCGATGGCATTTGTCAAAACCAAGGCACATACAAGGCTTCGGTATGAAATCGACATCATATCTGAGCGGCGATGGCCCTGACGCCTTGATGCGATGGGCAAAGCCGGTCATGTAGCGACAAACAAGCGGAGCTTGGCAGCGCTGCGACCCTTGGCGTTTTCTCGGACCTTCATGCGCTTTCGCCCGCTCACAAGACCGCTTTTTGCCCCCCGCCGTGCGCGGGTTCTGGCGGCCCTGTCTCTCATGACGCTGGTGATCGCGGTCATGATGGCGATTGTTGGTGTGGTGAGCCTGGAAGGCGCGCTTCTCGCTCTGGGATTTGCGGCAGCACTTGCCATCGCCGCATTGACCTTCGCCTTCTATGGTCTGGGCCACATTTGGAACCATGCCAGCACCGGCATCTCAGATGTTGCCTTGAGCATCCTGTGGGCCATCCCGGTACTCGTCGGTGTCACCGGGCTTGCCTATTTGGTGAACCTGACACCCTCTTATCCAGACCTTGCAACCGATGTGAACGACCCGCCATCGTTCGAGCTGCTGGGCGAACTGGAAGACGGCGAGACGGCGCTGCCCCTCGATGCCGCAGATCCTGCCGAGCGTATTCGTCTCAGCCTTGCCCATCCAGACTTGCGGACCGTCTATGTGGAGCGTCCCGCCTGGCATCTAGCCGAGGTGCTGGAAACGCTGATGCTGGCGGCTGGATGGACGAGTGCTCGCCTCGACACCCCCGATGGCCAAACCTATGAGGCCGAGTTCCAGGTCCCTGGCGCCTTCGTCTTTGTCGATCATGATGTGTCCATGCGCATCACGGATGATGGCGGTGGGTCTGTGGTGGATGCGCGCGCGCTTTCCAACATCCCGCTGCATGACTTCGGAACGAACGCGCCGGCCTTACAGGCGGTGATCGATCAGTTCTTGCTGGCGGTCGAAGCCACTCCGCCGCCGACCTCGGACCTCTAGGGTTTCCGGTCTTTAGTCCGACCTGTCGAATGCAAGGGGGCCGGCTGCCCAATGGCCGTCGTTTCCCACTGGTCGCAGAACCTGCCCCAATCCCTCAAGCCGTTCCAAATGGGCAAGCACGGACAAGCCGGCGGCCGGTCGAAGGCGTGCATCCAGGCCTTGATACAGGAGGTCCACCAACGCGCTGCTGCTCAGTGAATCGAGCTCCAGCGCGGCCAGGATGGCTGCCTCACGCTCCATGCGGTGGGCGAACAGACCTTCCACATAGGGTTTGGCATCGTTGAGCCGCGCACCATGGCCCGGCAGATAGATGGACTCAGGCCGGGTGAGGAGACGTTGCAGACTTTCTAGGTAAGCGTTCATCGAACCTTCCGGTGGAGCGACGAGGCTGGTTGACCACGCCATGACATGGTCACCTGAGAACAGAGTGTCCTGACCTCCCAGAGCGAAACAAAGATGGTTCATCGTGTGGCCAGGCGTTGCCACGGCTTCCAAAACCAGTTCACCGAACCGCCAAACCGCGCCGTCGTCCATCACCTGATCGGGGGCATATGCGTCGTCCACGGCCTCATCGAGCGACGCATCGCCGGTTTCAGCTTGACGCGCAAAGCTATGGGGACCGGCGCCAACAATGGGAGCCCCGGTCTCGGCCTTCAGTGCGCGGGCCAGCGGTGAATGATCTCTGTGCGTGTGGGTGACGGCAATCGCACTGACGTCGGCCCCATCAATCGCGATCATAAGCGCGGTGAGGTGGGCCTCATTCTCCGGTCCCGGATCGATCTCCACCACTGGATCGTTGCCGACCACATAGCTGTTGGTGCCCACAAAGGGCATCGCGCCGGGATTGTCGGCGGTAACGCGTCGCACGCGCGGTGCCACGGTGACCGGAATGCCCGGTCTTCCGGCAAAAAAGCGGTCGAAATGCAGCCCAGCCATTCTCGCAAACCCCACACAACGCTGGGTACTCGGGTGGATGGTTCCTATCCATCCGCTTGCGGCACCCTCACCAGCGATCTAAGCAGACGCGCAGGGCTTGTCACCTGCTTTGGAGAGGTCCGCCATACCATCCCACTGCCGATGCAAAGGTTTTGAATGGCCGCGCCTTCCTCGCATGATCGCCATGCGCCGAAAGCCAACCAATGGGCGTTGCGCCTAGCGAGGGGACGTGTCCGCCGCTGGCTGAACTGGCTTTGGCTTCCCATTGCGCTCGTTCAGGGCCTTGGGGTGCGTTCGGGGCGAACACGGCTGCTCGCGCCAGATGGCCCGTCGATCCTGACAGTTGGTCCCGACAAGCCAGCATCCAAGCCCCTCAGGCTCTTGATCGTGGGGGATTCCTCAGTGGCTGGCGTCGGTGTGGCGCGCGCCGACGAGACCTTGCCGGTCCAGAGTGCGTCCCACTTGGCTGATCGTCTGGAGCGTGCGGGCGCGCTTCTTGCATCCGGCCAGTCTTCAGCTGTCAGCGCCGATCTGCGCGACCATGTGATGCCACACCTGCCGCGTGATGTTTTCGATTTGGTCATTCTTGTTGTCGGTCTCAACGATGCCAAGAACCTGCACACAAGCGCGCGGTTTTTGCGTGAGTTCGGCACGTTGCTCTATGCGCTAAAGGCGCGATTTCCCTCCGCGGTCATCGCCCATTGGGCACTGAGCCCCTTCTCCATTGTTCCGGGCCTGCCGCAGCCGCTGAAAGGTTTCCTCTCCTTGCGTTCCGACCGGATGGATGCGCTGGCCGCGTGCCTGTGCGCCGAGCGCGGCGTGAAGCGGTTTGAGCGCCGGACCGAATTGCCGCCTGAGGCCTTCGCCGATGACGGCTTTCATATGAGCGCGGAAGGTTGTCGGCTTTGGGCCGACGATCTTGTCACTCAGCTCATGGCAAGTGGTTGGCTGGATGAGCCGCCTGTCGATGGAACCGATCAGCCGACAAGCTGATCAATCTGAAACACCTGCCGCGGTTCTCCCTGCCAGTCCGCCATCACAAGGCGGCCCGTCGCCAAAACGCCGCTCGTGCCGAAAAGCTCTGCAGGGCCATCATCTGGCAAAGCGGCCCCAAGTCTCGGATCGTCGAGCGTTCGCTTCGTCTTTGCCACCCGCAACAGGCAGCTCCCATCCTGCGTGGCAACATTTTGGCTCTGCCAAGAGCCATCCTGCAACGTGAAGCGCCGTCCAATCAGGGTAAGACCGTTCGGCCAAAGCTGATCGGGCAAAATGCCCGCGCCGGCTTGAAGCGCTGTAAGGTCCACTTCGTTCATAGCCACCTGTCCAACGATCTTTTCAACATCGACCGTCAGGCGCTGGTCGAGCGGCAAAGCGGCAACCGCCAGCGGAGTCGAGACCATCCGGTCGGTGCGCGCATGGAGCGTCTCATAAAGTGCGCGCAGCGCCGTGGTTTCGCCGGAAAGCAAAAGGCCGGTCTCATCGGCGGTGAGTGCCAAGACCGCATCTGCATCGCTACCATCCACCCAGCTGGCACGACCGACCAAAATCTCTGGGATTGGCGCAAGAAGCGCAGCAAGAAGAGCTTCCAGAGCATCAAGCGAAAGGGTGGCACCCGCTCCAGCTGGCAGAGCGCCAGGCCCCTCCAAGCGCGCTGCCAAACCATCGACCGCATCGGCGCTCAGATGCAGCGTAAGGGTGGTTGAGCCGATAGACAGCGGAACTTCAGCGATGATGCCCTGCTGATTGGATGTCGCCACGCCAAGCGCCAGGCGCGCTGAACACAAACCACCGGTGCCCGCGACGGGCTGCCGGCTCAGTGTTACGACCAGGTCGAACAGATTGGCCGACCAACTGTGCATCGCCATCGGAGACAAAGATCGATGTGCAGCGTCGATTTGAATTGAAGGATCAAGCTGGTTCATGATCCGCTTTCCTCATCGTCCGCCGCCGGCATTACCGCACCCAGCAAGCGGTGTCGCAACGCTACGGCAAGGGCATCTAGCTGCTCCGGCGTTAGGGGAAGCGTGCCTTCAATGTCTTCCACGGCCGCCATCGTAAGGGCCAGGAGATCATCAGCCGTTGGTGCGATCAGCTCTTCGATCAATGCTTGCGTGTCGGACGCCTCCGGTCGCAGAGCGTCCGCCAATTGCTCGGCGTCGATGACTTTCGACTGGATTGGCGATGAGGAACCGCTCATGAGCCTTGCCCCACAAGATCACGGCAGAGGGCCATGGCCTCGCGCACCGTTAGGCCCTCGCAACCCTCCGCCATGCGTTCGGCAAGGCGCTCGCAGGCAGCCTCCTGCGCAAGGAGCCTTTCAGCTGCCGCCGCCGAGCGCAGCCCGAGGCGCTTGGCCAATAGGTCAGGATCGCTCTTGGCGAGAACGTCTTGAAGCGGCGCAAGGAAAGATTCGGTCGTGCCGACCGCATCAACGGAAGTGGAGAAATCGCCGCCCGAAAAACCGGGATCGGGGCTGCGTGCGCCCATGTCGCACCTTCCTTGCAGTCGCTCTTGCCATGCCTCCGCCCACGCGACGGACACTAGCAAGAGGAGCGGCAAAGCTCAAACGATTGTGCGATGCAGCAATAACGTTATGCAGAAGGCAGTAGGCAGCGCGCGATCAGGCGACCGCGCGGCTCAGCGCACATTGCGACCACAGGTCCGACAGCGCGCTGACCAGATGATTGATGTCCTGATCGGTGTGCAGTGGGCCAGGCGTAATGCGCAGGCGCTCGGTGCCCTTGTCCACGGTCGGATAGTTGATCGGCTGAATGTAGATGCCGTAGGTCTCCAGCAGAACATCGGAGATGAACTTGCACTTCTTGGCATCGCCAACCATCACCGGAATGATGTGGCTTGGCGCCGGCATGTAGGGAATGCCAGCCCGATCAAGGAGGGCACGCACCTTGTGGCCCGCCTCCTGCTGACCCCGGCGTTCAACATCGCTTTGCTTAAGATGCCGGATGGAGGTCATCGCGCCAGCGGCCAAGGTCGGGGGCAAAGAGGTGGTGAAAATGAAGCCTGAGGCGAACGAGCGGATGAAGTCACACAGGGCCGTTGATCCGGTGATGTAACCGCCCATCACGCCGAACGCCTTGCCCAGTGTGCCTTCGATCAGCGTCACGCGGTCCATCAACCCTTCGCGCTCGGCAACGCCGCCGCCGCGCGGGCCGTACATGCCAACAGCATGCACTTCGTCCAGATAGGTCATGGCGCCGTATTTGTCGGCGACGTCGCAAATCTCTTTGATGGGCGCGATATCGCCATCCATCGAATAAACCGACTCAAAGGCCACAATCTTCGCCCGGCCGGGTGCAACCGATGCCAGCTTGCGCTCCAGATCTTCTGGGTCATTGTGCTTGAAGATCATTTTTTCCGCGCGTGAATGGCGGATGCCTTCGATCATCGAGGCATGGTTTTTGGCGTCGGAAATCACAACGCAATTGGGAAGCTTGGCGGCAAGGGTCGAAAGCGAGGCCCAATTGGAGACATAGCCGGACGTGAAAAGAAGCGCGGCTTCTTTGCCGTGCAGATCTGCCAGTTCCTGCTCAAGCTTCACATGATAATGATTGGTGCCGGAGATGTTGCGCGTGCCACCAGCGCCTGAGCCACAGCGATTGATGGCTTCATGCATGGCGTTGATGACATCGGGGTGCTGACCCATGCCCAGATAGTCATTGGAGCACCACACCGTAACTTCTTGCACCGTGCCATCTTCGCGGTGGCGCGTGGCGCGGGGAAAGCTGCCACGATGGCGTTCAAGATCGGCGAAGATACGGTATCGACCTTCTTCTTTCAGTCCCTCCAGCGAAGACTGAAAAAAACCTTCGTAATTCATTCCATAACTCCCGATCATGCCACGAAGGGCACCGCATTCCTGTCGTCATCCGCCCCGTCTCCCGAACGGTATTGGCGGCCCGCCCGATGGCGGTTGGCTCTGACGAACCATCATGCGCAAATTCCAAACCCGCGCTATCCGCACCCCCACCGATAGCCACAGGTCCAATAAAGATATTTGTCATAGATCATTTGGACGCTGCCAGATCAATCCTTGCAGATGCGCGCTTTGCCGCACCGAAAGACGATGCGCCAGCGATCGCTTCTCTGCCCACAAGGGTTTCGATCTCCTGCGCGATTCCGTCGCCAGCTTCCTGGTAGATGTTGTACACGCTATCGGCGCCGGCAGCGTAAAGCTCCAGCTCGTCATCGGGGTAAAGCGCGATAGTCGCGATGGTGTTGCGGTAGCCCGTTGAGCGCAAAAGCGCGATGGCCGACAGGTTGGATTGCTGGTGCGGCGTTGCCAGTACGATCAGATCGATGCCGGTCTTATAGCCCTTCAGACGACCCCAAAGTTCTGGGTTGTTGGCATCGCCGCGCAGCACGTGGCGCCCCACGGCGTAGTGCTCATCGACCACGGTGTTGTCGATGTCGAAGCCGATCACCAGGCTCGGATCGTCATTGGAAACATTGAGGAAGGCTGCTGCCCCCACGCGGCCCATACCAAAGATGAGCACCCGCGTGTCGCCAAGCGGAATGGGTTCGTCTTCGGCGAGGTAACGCTGCGATTCCAGGAACTGCAATCGGCTGCGCCAGCGGGCGAACAGTGCGTTGGCAGAACTGGAAAGCGGCGCTGAAAGGCCGAAGGACAAAGCAACCGTCACTGCCAGTACAACCAGCCACTCGGCAGGCAGCCAGCCCGCCTCAAACGCAACCGCGCCAACAATCAGGGCTAACTCTGAATAGTTGCCGAGCGTCAGCGTCGACAGGAAACTGACGCGAGCCCGCAGGTGAAAGCGCGAGAACAGCACCATCCAAAGCCCGGTCTTGGCGACCAGAAAGACCATGAGTGCCGTCGCCGTGAGGGCAATTGTGGCATCCGGCAGGCCGAACTGGCCGATGGACAGGAAGAAGCCAATCAGGAACACGTCTTTGAAGACGCCGAGCGCCTTGTTGAGCTCGTCTGCCTTGCTTGTGCCTGCCATCACAAGGCCGAAAATCAAGGCCCCAAGATCGCCTTTCAGCCCAACCGCGCTGAACAGGGCATAGCCAAGAACGGCCATGCCGAAGCCGAACAGCAGCAAAAGTTCGCCGTGACCAGCCTTCTGCGCCAGCCGGTCGAGCGGTTTGCGAACGAACAACAGGCCAAGCAGACCGAGTGCAAAGATGCTTGGCATCGTGCCTTCTGACGCGGCCATAAAGACAACGGCGATGATGTCCTGAATGACCAGAATACCGATCGCGATACGCCCATGCCGCGAGGCAATCTCGCCTTTTTCATCGAGCACCTTCACCGCGAACACGGTGGAGGAGAAACTCATGGCAAACGCCACCAGAGCCGCCGTCTGCCAGCTGATGCCATCGAACAGCGCGAGCCCAATCGCGCCAAGGCCCATAACGAACAGCGTCGCAATGACCACGGTGATGGCCATGTGCGCTGTGGCGACGCCCAGAATTTGTGGCGAGCGCAGCGATTTCAGCGAGATTTTGAGGCCGATGGTGAACAGCATCAAGGTGATGCCGACATCCGCCAGGCCCTCCAGAAGCGGCCCGGATTGCATGCCGAAACCAGCCAGGCCGAAGCCCGCGATCAGATAGCCCACCATGGGTGGCAGGCCGACCATGCGCGCGCCAAAGCCCAGCGCAAAGGCCACAATGAGCCACAACGGGTCGGTGATCGAAAAGGACGGTTCCATGGGCGTACGCGGCTCTCGGGTGCGACAGAAGCAATGCTTTGATAAGCAGTGCTCGCGAAGCTGGCTTCAACCAGTCTAACACAGGCAATAATCGCGCCAACTTACAGCAGCGTTCGTAAGGATCAGGTGAATGACGTATGGCCTGCCCGCCGCGACAAAAGGATGCGGCGGGTTCTGGCCGTTTCGACCGATTTAGCGCCCGGTTACGGCGTGGCCGACATAGGGGTTGGCCTGGGCGATAAGCGATTGATGGGAAAAAGCCCCTGCACGGGTGCCGTCTGCGGCCGCCCAGGTTGCGCCGTAAGCCGGTCTTGTGATGTCGCCGGCGGCATACACACCCGGGACGCTCGTTTCCTGGAGGTCATCGGTCACGATGAAGGGACCGAAAGGACCTTCTTCGATGGAGCAGCCCAGCGTGTGAGCGAAAGGTGCTCGAAAACGCGACCGGGTGATGAGATAGAGAACCTCAACGCCTATCTTCCTGCCATCTGCAAGGCGCACAGATCGCATCTGATCGCCATCACGAGCAAGACTTGTGACCTCTCCTTCAGCAATCGTGACCCCACGCTGGGCAAGGTCCGCGCGGTCCTCGTCCTGCAAGACATGTCCATTGGTGAAAAGGGTCAGGTCGCTTGTCCAATCGCCCAGAAGCCGCGCTTGGTGGAGCGAAGGCGCGCCGGACATCAAAAGGCCAGTTGGCCGGTCAGACACCTCATAACCATGGCAGTAGGGGCATTGCAGCACCGTCTTGCCCCAGCAATCTGCCAGGCCAGGCAGGTCAGGGAGCACGTCCTCATTGCCATGCGCAAGCACGACCCGATCCACGACGACATGGGCGTCTTTCTCGGCCGTCACGGCAAAGCGTCCACCGTCCGCAGCGACACCAGTGACACGCGCCTTCACCAAGGATGTTGTGGGATACTTTAGGAAATCGGCCTGCCCGCGTTCCTGAATGTCGGCCGGTGTTGCGCCGTCCATGCCGAGAAATCCGTGGCCTTCGCTGGCGAACCGATTGCGAGGCTCACCGGTGTCGAACACAATGACCGAACGACGGGCGCGGGCGAGAAACAAGGCTGCGCTCGATCCGGCGAAGCTCGCGCCGATAACGGCAACGTCGAAAGAGCGTTCGTTGGAGGCAATCATGAGGGGATCCTTGAAAATGAAAAGTCATGAAACAGTAATAGTTACATGAAAAGGAATAGCAAGCTCTCCCTCGCTCTCCACGCCATGGGTCACATGGCGCGTGAGCCCGATAAGCGGTTCCGCTCAGAGGATATTGCGGCCTTTCACCAGACCAATCCGGTGGTGGTGCGCCGGGTGCTGGGCCGCATGCGCGAGCTGGATTTGGTGACCTCTGAAAAGGGGCATTCGGGCGGCTGGCAACTTGCCAAACCGGCCACCGACATCGCCTTGTCGGACATCTATGTTGGTCTGGCGGACAAGCAGTTTCGCGTGGAGAACAGTGCCGACACCCACTGCGCTGTGGAAAGAGCGCTGTTCAACGCCTTTGAAGATGCCATGTCCGAAGCTGAACGCACATTGATCGACCGGCTGCGCTCCATCAGCCTGCAGAACATTGCCGATGAGATGGACAACAAGAAGAGCTGACATCGTGCTGCCAACTAAAAGGCGGCCAAGCAGGGAGGTTTTGAAGTCTCTGCTTGGCCTAACCGAACCTCCGCTTTGAGGTTGTGAGGTCCGGCTGGCGAAAAGACTAGCCAAAGTTCTTTCGGCGTCTAACATATTGGAAGTTGTTAATGTTAGAGCCGTGTAACCGGGCGTTGGATTGTTAGCCGGGCATCTTGCTGCTGGGCCATCCTGCGAGAAACATGCAAACAGCACCAATCTCCTTGGCGACACACTGAAGGAAATTGGTCGGAGTGAGTGGATTCGAACCACCGACCCCCTCGTCCCGAACGAGGTGCGCTACCAGGCTGCGCTACACTCCGACTGACCGCCTCAAACTGCCTGATGCCGGGACCATCGGCGGCGGCGGGGCCTCCCTATACCGGCTCGCCATGGGTGTCGCAAGAGCCCGGTAGGTGATGTGAAAGGCCTAGTCGCCGCGCGGTGCGGCGGCCCGTTTTAGTCGGTTGTTGATGGCTTCGCCCAATCCGATGTTTGGGATGGGAGCAATGGCGATCCCCGCGCTGTCACGGCCATCCAATTCGCGCAGCGCAGCGAACAGGTTGGCGGCGGCTTCACCAAGATCACCCGCAGCTGACAAGGACGCGTGGCCTTCCACCGCATGGCCTCCAAAACCAAGATAGGTGCAGCCCGCCGGCAGGTCGTTTGGCAACATGTTCAGGATCACCGGCTTTGAAGGTGCATAATGGCTTTCCAACATGCCCGGAGCCGCTGGCGCAGGCTGCGCAGCATCCATGGTGGAAACCGGATTTTCCAATACGTCCTCCAATGCGTCGGAAGAAACTCCGCCTGGGCGAAGGGTGACAGACGCCTCGCCGCGCACATCCAGAATTGTGGACTCCACCCCCACCCGGGTCGGTCCGCCATCGATCACCATGGCGATACGCCCACCAAGGTCAGCAAGCACATGCTCGGCGGTTGTGGCCGTCACATGGCCTGAGCGATTGGCGCTGGGCGCAGCGATGGGTCGGTCCAGCCTTTCGGCGAGCTGCCGTAATGCGCCGTCAGGGCAACGCAGGGCCAGGCTGTCACCGCCGGCGGTCACGGCATCGGCCAACCCGGTATCTGAATGCAAGGGCGCTACCAGTGTCAGCGGTCCGGGCCAGAAGGCCTGCGACAGCTTCACGGCACGCCTGTCGAACTCGGCATAGCGCTGTGCCATCGCAAGATCCGCCACATGCACGATAAGCGGATTGTGCGACGGTCGGCCCTTGGCTTCAAAGATGCTGGCAACCGCCTTGGCGTTGGTTGCATCGCCTGCGAGCCCGTAGACCGTCTCGGGCGGAACGGCGACCAGCTTACCAGCGTCCAACAGGTCAGCGGCGCGGGTTTCCCAGTCAGGATCGTTGAGCGGAAGGCGAAGGGTCAGCATCGCGCGCTGTTAGCATGTCCACCATCTTTTGCCAGCCGTGTCGCGCTGCTACACGGGGCGAACCCGCCAGCCGCACTGAGGATCACCGCCATGACGCAGCCCACCTATGATCGCCTGTTCAAAGGGGGCATCGTCGTCAATCAGGATGGCGCAGGCGAGCGCGATATCGCCGTTACCGACGGCAAGATCGCGGCGATCGGCTCCATCCCGGCTGAACAAGCCGGCGACGTGATCGACTGCACAGGCCTTCACATCCTGCCGGGCGTGATCGATAGCCAGGTGCATTTCCGCGAGCCGGGCGCCGAGCACAAAGAGAATCTGGAAACCGGCTCACTCGCCGCCGTCATGGGCGGGGTGACCTGCGTTTTCGAGATGCCCAACACCAACCCCACCACCACCGATGAGGCGATGCTGGCCGATAAGGTGAAGCGCGCACATCACCGCATGCACAGCGATTTTGCCTTCTGGGTCGGCGGCACGCGCGAGAACGCCCATATGACCGGCGAGCTGGAACGCCTGCCCGGTGCCGCGGGCATCAAGGTCTTCATGGGCTCATCGACCGGCAACCTGCTGGTGGAAGATGATGAGGGCGTGCGTCAGATCCTCAAGAGTATCAAGCGCCGCGCTGCCTTTCACTCCGAAGATGAACCGCGTCTGCGCGAGCGCGCCAATCTGCGCGTACCCGGCGACCCGTCCAGCCACCCGGTCTGGCGCGATGCGGAAGCGGCCTTGAAATGCACCAAGCGTCTGGTCGCATTGGCTGAAGAGACCGGTGCGCGCATCCATGTGCTGCACATTTCCACCGGCGATGAAATGCCGTTTCTGGCCAAGCACAAGCGTCATGCGACGGTGGAGGTTACGCCCCATCACCTGACTCTCTCCGCCGATGATTATGAGCGGCTTGGCACCTACCTTCAGATGAACCCGCCAGTGCGCGATAAGTCCCATCGCGATGGCGTCTGGTGGGGCGTGAAGCAGGGCGTGGCCGACGTCATTGGTTCCGACCATGCGCCCCATACCCGCGAGGAGAAAGATAAACCCTATCCGGAAAGCCCAGCCGGCATGCCCGGCGTTCAGACTCTGGTTCCGGTCATGCTCAACCACGTCGCAGAGGGTCATCTGTCGCTCGCCCGTTTTGTGGACATGACAAGCCATGGCCCGCAGCGCTTGTTCGGTTTGGCGAACAAGGGCCGCATCGCGCTTGGCTATGATGCCGATCTGACGGTTGTCGATCTGAAACGGCGCGAAACGATCACCAATGAGTGGATATCATCCATCTGTGGCTGGACGCCCTATGAAGGCATGCGGGTAACCGGCTGGCCGGTGGGCACGGTGATCCGTGGACGCCGTGTCATGTGGGAAGGCGATCTTACCACGCCATCGGGCGGCGAGCCGGCCACCTTCCATGAGACACTGCCGCCGCTCGCAGGCTGATTGCTCACCAATCCGTGTCTCTGATCCTTGCTCTTTTGGTTGGCCTAGGCGTCGGCGTCACGGTGTCGGCGCCCGTGGGCCCAGTGAACGTGCTCACCTCGCAGCGCGCCTTTCAAGGTGGGTTTCCAGCCGGCGTCTGGGCGGGCGCGGGCGCCGCCGCGGCAGACACTTTCTATGCGTCTATCGCCGTGTTCGGCGTGGTGTCTGTTGCCCAATGGATCGACGCCAACGAAACACCGGTCATGCTGATCGGCGGCCTGACACTCGTCGTTTACAGCGTCTATATCTGGCGCAAACCACCGCTGCTGACGGGCGACGGCGAGGCGCGCCTTCAGCGCCTCAGCAAGTCCAAAGGCTTCGCGGCGGGCCTCGCCATCACAATGGTCAACCCGAACGCAATGTTCGGTTTCTTCACGATTTTTGCCGGTCTGGGCGCACTCGTGCCCGATCCCAGCGACACCCAGGCTGCCATCACGCTGGTGATCGGCGTCGCGCTGGGAGCGATGGTCTGGTGGTCGTTCATCGCCGGCATTATCGCCCGCTTCCGCCACAAGCTCGAGGCGCGCTGGCTGGTCCTGTTCAACCATGGATCGGCGGCAATACTCGGCCTGTTCGGCCTGTGGCTATGGCTGCGCGCCGCGCTGGTCTTGATGGACGTGATCCCAAGCGCCGGGCTTGTCTAAGCCCCGCCTCAATTCACAGTATCGGCGCGTGAATAGTAGCCGGAGCGAACGCCCTCGGCGCTCGCCCGCAAGAACTGCGCGGTACCTTCCTCACCGAGCTCCTCCACCATGCGCATGATCGCCTGAAAGAGCGCCGCGCGAGACAGGGCTGTCTGCTCAATGCCGGCGTCGTCGCCCGCGTCAAAGGCATCCAGCATGAAGGAAATAGCCGCGCGCCGGTGTTCGCGCGATCCCTGGGAATCAGCGGGTTCAGGCTTGCTTGTCGGATTGGAAGAGGCAGTCACAAAAGCACCATGGCAGGATGGGGTCATTCCCACTACCACGGCCTGTCGCCACCGAAAGCGAGTTCTGAACAATTCGTTAACGAGCGGTTACCAGCCATTAACCATAAGCCCTGTGGTGGCGCTTTGCTTCACCGTTTCGCCTTGTGGCTGCCCGGCTCAGGAAGCCGGGCAGACTGTTCTCGGCGTGCGTCGTCTAGGCCACCCAAAACGGCTTGGCGGCCTCATTCACCGCGTCCTTGCGCCTGTAGTTTGCATCTTCCAGCACCGAGTCGGGCTGAAGCAGAAGCTCGTTGCGTAGCATGGAACGCTCACGCCAACGCGCTATCCATAGGCCGAAAGTGCAGGCACCGGGTATGTTGGTGTGAACAAAAGGAACGCGCTGATGGATCGTCCGCGCTGCCATTAGGCTACGATAGGCCGCGGCGCTCCGGTCCGGGCTGGAGGATGGTTGGGCTGGAAAAAACAAGATCGAAGTCATTGTGCTCACCCTTGTTCATGGGCGTGTCATATGACCGATGCATGTCTTTCTTTCCATCGACTTATTCTCTCACGCGAGTGAGAAAAGCTCACACGTGACATCATGCGCCGTCTTCCACCGATGAGTGCCCTTGCCGCTTTTGATGCCGCCGCCCGGCTAGGGTCGGTGGTCGCAGCCGCGCGCGATATCGGTCGCACCCATGGCGCGGTGAGCAAACAACTGCGCAACCTGTCGGACGATCTGGGCGGCTAACTGTTTGAGCGCGATGGCAGCGGTTTGCAGCTCACGCCCGATGGAGAACAGGCACAGGCCATCATTCGGCGTGCCTTGGACATTCTTGAAAATGGCTGTGATGAGCTGCGTGAGAGTGGGCAGCACGCCTACCTTCAGATCGGTGTCAGCCCGACATTTGCCGGCAAGTGGCTGATGCCACGCCTTCCGTGCTACTATGCCCGCTGGCCCGATGGTGAGGTGCGGCTGTGCCTGACGGGTCGAGAGCATCTGGTGGCGTCGGGGTGCGACGCGATAACTTCCTGGGATCGCCTGTCCTGGGATCATACGACCAACGCCCATGCCCAGTCGCTAGGGGACGTCAGCTACGGTTTGGTTATGTCACCCGGTTATACGGTTGAGGAACGCAAGGATGGTCTGCGCGTACCCACCCGGCTGGTACGCCAGAATCACAGCAATGTGTGGGAGTCTTGGGAACATTTGTCGGGTATGCGCGTCGCCGCCAAACGCACCATCCCCTATCCGCAAATGGCGCTTGTCCTGGAAGCAGCAGCCAATGGGTTGGGCGTCGCGGGTGCGGAACGACGATTGGTTGAGGAAGAGTTGGATGATGGCCGGCTGATCGCTCCCTTCGGATTTCACACCGTCGAGGGCGGGCTTGCTGTTCTAGCGACCAAGCAAAACCGTCGCAGACCCGAGGTCGGCGCCTTCATCAATTGGGTCGCCGAAGAAGCCCAATCTTAAAACAGCCGATCCTAAGGTTCGAGCAGTCCATCAATGATGGTTGCGCCGCGATCGTGATGGCGAGCGATCAGCCGCTCGCTGGTCGTCGTGCAGGTGCGATGCGTGCTGGCAACACCGCGAAACCCGCGGTTAAAGGCATCGATCAGCACGGCGCGCCGCAGTTCTGTCAACGTCTCGCTGGCCAGCACCCGCTCCATGTCATCGCGTGAGCGCTCCTCATCGCCGCAGACAACTTCCAGATGAGCAAGAGCGCCGAGTATCTCCGCCAGATCGGCGAGCGCTGCATCTGATTCCGCCTGGGTTTGAGCCAGGGCCGGTTTGTCAGCGAGCACCACACCGCCAAGGCTGAGCGTGACGGTGGCAAACAAAGCAATCAGAGGGCGGGCAGGGTGGCGCATCGGCACGACACCTGCCGCCAAAGGCCATCGGCGTCAATGGCTGACGCACGTGCCGTTAAAGTGCGCAGCGATCACTCCGCGTGGTCGTGCTGCTGCAGTCGAGTGTTGCGGCATCGTCCAAACGCAACGTCAACTCGTCTCCGGTGGAAAGGGCCTGCACGGAGGAAAACGTGATGGACCGACCGCCAACGGACGTAAGATCGGCATCGAAGGTGGCAATTGGCGTGCCGTTCGCCAGGAGAGAGAAGCCTCCGAGCGCCGTCGCCTTCAGCGTGGTACTGATCTGATAAAGCCCGTCATGGTTGATCGCCAGGCCAGACCCCGTCGCCGGTGCAGTAAGGACAGTGCCCAACACCATCCCACCTTGGCCAAGCGTGAGACCGTCAAACCCGATCACGTCGCCCGCGGAAAAATTGCGCACCCCGCCGTCGATATAGACAGTAGCTGAGGCACGCGCGGGCAGGGCGACATGACCGGTTGCTGGATCGATGGAAAGCGCTTGCTGCCAGGCTGAACCATCCGCACTCACCTTGATGGAAAACCCGTCCTCGCCGGCAAGCCCCATCTCGGCGCGCCCCGACCAGCCGGACTGAAACACGAGGCTTCCCGTGGCTGTCGGCCCGGCCTTGTTGATGGTCAGCCGGTGATCATCATTTTCAGCGTTGAGCAGTGTTGCATCGCTCGTCACCGTCAGCCGGTTGGTTGCCGACGCGGTGGCATTGATGCCGACGTGATCGAGATTCTGCTGGGCGCTTGGGGTTGGAAGCTCCGACCATCCGCTTGAACCGAACACGTAAGGTTGACCGGTTTCAGCCAGCACAACCGACCAGCCGGCCTTGGGCGTGAAGAAATGCCAGGCATCGGCAATGAAGGCCGCGATCTTTCCGTCCTCACCAGCAAATCCATCGGTCGCGCCGGCGCCCACCACCACACAGTCCGCCGGTTCAGGCGCGGCAGGTGGCGCGAGCGCGGCCATGTCCTGGACGACCGGCTGGACCAGCGTCTCAAGCAGCACCAGCGCTTCATTGTGCGTGAGATGCTTTTGCGCCTGCGAGGCAATGATGAGGGGCAGGGCAAGGCGCGGGCTGGTTTCAAAAAGGCTCATGGATGGCACCGGTTCAAGGCAGGAGAGGCCCTAAACTGCCGCCAAGGTGCCACCAGAGGATAAGGCGCGGCTTTTCCCCGTTTCATCGCCCCCTCACCGAGGCTTAGGGCCTTGACCGGGAATCGGAGCTATGGGAGGAACGCCATCGCATATTGGGGCGTAGCCAAGTGGTAAGGCAGCGGTTTTTGGTATCGCCATGCGCTGGTTCGAATCCAGCCGCCCCAGCCAGCTTTCTCTATCCTGCCACCATCTGATCTTCGCGCTGGCGAGCCAGCCAAGGTCAAGGTTCGCCGGTGTTCAACACTCAGGGTGGGATGAGCGCAGCAGATCGGCATGGTCGGCCATATCATCGTTGCCCAGTGCTTCACCGGCAGCATACCAATCGAGCGCTAGGCAGAAATCGCGGCGAACCCGATGCATGCCAGTCTCGTGCAAATGGGCCAGAGCCAGCGCCGATAAGGCATCGCCGCGGCCAGCTGCTGCCCCTAGCCAATATAGCGCCTCATAGCGCTGATCGTCGGTTTCTGCGACCGCCAAGAATAGCCGGCCATAATCATGCTGGGCATCGACAATTCCGCGCTCGGCAGCCTTCAGAATCCAGGCAAGGCCCGCAGCCTCGTCCAACTCGCCGCAGACACCGTCAAACAGCATGGCACCGACATAGTATTGCGCGCCTTCGTGACCTGATTCAGCCGAGGCGAGCAGTGCCTCTTGAACGCTGGCGCTGCAGACATGGTCCAGCATGTTCATAGGTCGGTCTTGCAGCGCCCCGGTCTCGGGCACCGCTGACGCGGCGCCAGCGAAGGTGCTGACAATGAGGATCACCGCACACCGGGGCCATAGAAGGGCACTCATACGTCCGATCCAAACCATCGCGACCATTGTTGAAGTTCCTAATTGTTGCCTTTCAGGCTCAACTTTATAGAATTAGGATTGCCCAGCAAGTTCGTGAAAGCCTCAAGGAACACATTATGACCGTCTATCTGAACCGCCGCACGTTTGTCGTTGCGTCCAGCGCCCTGGTCGCGACTGGCCTTGGTGCCGTCTCATCGGCCAACGCACAAACCACGCACATGGTAGAAATGCTCAACGTTTCGCCCGACAATCCGCGTCTTCGAAACGTGTTTGAACCGCGGCTCCTTGTCGTTCAGCCCGGTGACACGGTCAGCTTCGTCTCGGTGAACCCGAGCCACAATTCGGCAAGTGCCGATGGCATGATCCCAGAAGGCGCCGAGCCTTGGGCAAGCCAAATCAGCCAGGGGATCGATGTCACGCTGACCGTTCCCGGCTTCTATGGCTACAATTGCACGCCCCATCTCGGCCTTGGCATGGTTGGTCTGATCGTCGTTGAAGGCGACGGCATGATGGACAATCTGGAAGCCGCTCAAGCCGTTCGCCAGCGTGGCATGGCAGCGCGGGTTTGGGATGAAATCTGGGCCGAAGCGACCGAGCAGGGCTTGCTGGGCTAGTGCCAACCAGCTTGCCAGCAAAGTGGGATGGCCGGCCCTTGAGGCCATCAAAGGGCATCCCACGACAAGCCAAGACAAAGGTGGCCAACCGCCGACCCCCAGCGCGCCGTTGGGGGTTCGGTCACGACCTCCTGTGCTTTGTCTGCATTGCTCTGTTTGCTCTATATGCTGTCGCCCATGCCGATGCTCAGCCCTTGGTTGCTGACGGACCGGCAATAAGCATCATTGTGGAGCAGCGTGCCGGCAGCACCGAACTCTATCTGGGCGGCAACGCCCAGATCGTTCTGGAGCATCTTGGAACGGACCCAGATCTGTTTCTCAATGATGATGGATACGTTCCGTTTCAGCAGTTTCAGTCCGGCACATGGGATCTGGGCGACCGTTTGCTGTCTGGCGTCCGCGTTGAGGATCAGGGCCAGCCGATTGCCTTCGAGGCGATGTCGTTGATGCTGCATCCCGAAGAGATCGTGGTGCCATTTCAGGACGCGGTTGCCGCCGTCATGTCCGTTAGCATTTGCGCGGTGCTCGATCCGCCGAACGACCTTCAACTGCAAGATGCCACGCTCTATGCCGGCTACATTGCGTTCCATGACACGCCGATTGATGATCTCATCGCCAGCTTCGCCAACCTTGGTAGAAGCGGACCTGAGCCTATCGACGTTTCCGTTCGCACCTTTCGTGATGGCCGCCTTGTCAGCGCGTTTCGCCAAACCTGGTCGGAGGGCCAGCCGCTTGAGCTAGTCGCGGCGCAAGCGGGCCAGCCTTCCTTGTCTCTATCGCTGTCTGCGTTTGCGGTTCCTAACGCCCTGATGGCGCTCCTGTTTGTGGCTGGGCTGTTTGGGGCCGTGACCGCGATGCACACCCATCTGCGACCACGCTAAGCGCCCGTCCAACCGGCCTAAATTTCGATATCCCAGACCTAACACATGCCGGTATCGATCGCCCGACGGCGCGAGATACCAATTGACCCATGGTCGGTTTTCGGTCATTTTGCGCAAAAATGACACCGATGTCATAAATTGCTCAACCCCAACAGCAGGGAGTTGTAATCGGTGCCGGGAGGACCTTGTGGCGACAATCTACGATGTGGCGAAAGCCGCCAACGTTTCGCCGAAAACCGTTTGCCGCGCCATCAATGGCGATGCACCGGTGGGCAAGAAAACACGCGACAAGGTCGAGGCGGCGATCGCGTCGCTGGGCTATGTGCCATCGCTTGCCGCCCGCACCATGCGCTCCAACCGGTCAGGGCTTGTTGGCCTCATCACAGGCGCCATCTCGCTCGCCCCCGACAGCAGCGAGTTCGGCGGCCTGCCAGACCTCATCATTGTCCAGCGCGTGCAGCGGGTGCTGGAAGACAATGGCATGTCGCTCCTCATCTCTGACACCGGCGGCAAACAGGAGCGCGTTGCCGACTTGATGCGCACCTTCACCGAACACCGTGTGGAGGGCATGCTCTATGTCGGCGACTACCATAAGCGCGTCGACCTTCCGCCGTTTCCAGACGGCACCAAGCTGGTTCTGGCCAACTGCTATGATGATGCTGGCACCCCCTGCGTTCTGCCTCATGATCGGCTGTGCCAGAAGATGCTGGTTGAGGCGCTGATCGCCAAAGGTCACCGTCGGATCGCCTATCTTTCGCTTTCAAATGACATCGATGCCACCCGGTTGCGCACGGAGGGTTACCGCGATGCCTTGGAGGCCGCCGGCATCGCAGTCGATCCCGGTATTGTCATCCCCGCCGACACCCGCATGTCGGACCCGCAGGCCGAGGTTCAACTCCTTTGGGATGCCATTGAACGCATCATGGCCGATGATCATCCGCCGACTGCGATCTGTTTCGGCAACGACCGCATCGCGCTGCGCGCTTACGGCATCCTGCGCTCACGCGGGCTGCGCGTGCCCGACGATATCTCTGTCGCTGGCTTCGACAACCACCGCCTCATCGCTGAAACGCTTTACCCGCAGCTTACCACAGTTGAGCTGCCCTACGCCGCCATGGGCGTGCGCGCCGCGCACATGCTGCTTTCGCTGATCAAGGGCGAGGAGGCGCCAAGCGAGCCGCAGCTGGTGAGCGGCCCGGTCTGCTGGCGCGACAGCGTTCTGCCGCGCCCGGCGAGCGTAACAAACATCAACGACATTGCATCACTAGGGAGAAAATCATCATGAAGAATGCCGCACGTCTGCTCGCCAAAACCACCGCGCTTGCGGCCGTTCTGGCCGCCACGACAACAGTCGCACAAGCACAGACCGAGCTAGGCCTGTGGTACCACGGTGCCGGCAATGAGGTCGAAGAGACGCTCATCAACCGCATCGTGTCGGACTTCAACGCAAGCCAGGGTGATTGGGAAGTGGTCCTCGAAGCTTTCCCGCAGGGCTCCTACAACGACTCCGTTGTGGCCGCGGCGCTGGCCGGCAATTTGCCCGATATCTTGGATGTTGACGGACCGGTGATGCCCAACTGGGCCTGGTCGGGCTACATGCAGCCGCTAACCATCGATGAGGGTCTGATTGCGAACTTCCTGCCTGGCACCAAGGGCATGTGGGATGGTCAGCTCTACTCCATCGGTCTGTGGGATGCAGCGGTTGCGCTTTATGCGCGCCAGTCGACGCTCGATGATCTTGGCCTGCGCACGCCCACGCTCGACAATCCCTGGACCGGCGATGAGTTCATGGCCGCTCTGGAAGCCGCCCAGGCAAGCGGCGACTACGAGTACGCCTTTGACCTCGGCATGGCATGGACGGGGGAATGGTACCCCTATGCCTTCTCGCCCTTCTTGCAGTCCTTTGGCGGTGACATTGTCGATCGCTCCAGCTACCAGACCGCCGATGGCGCGCTGAACAGCGACGAGGCCATTGCGTTCGGCGAGTGGTGGCAATCCCTGTTCGACAACGAGCTCGTTCCCGGCACCAGCCAGGACCCGGCAGACCGCGACACCGGCTTCATCGAAGGACGCTACGCCTTCGCCTGGAACGGCAACTGGGCGGCCGTGGGTCACCTGGCTGAGGTGGACGATCTGGTCTTCCTGCCCGCGCCGGATTTCGGCAACGGCTCGGTCATCGGCGCCGCGTCATGGCAGTTCGGTGTGTCGGCGACATCTGAAAACCCCGATGGCGCGGCAGCGTTCATCGAGTTTGCCATCCAGGACGAGTATCTGGCCGCTTTCTCCGATGGCATCGGCCTCATCCCATCCACACCCTCAGCAGCGGCCATGACCGATACCTATCAGGAAGGCGGGCCACTCAATGTATTCTTCGGCCTGTCCCAGACGCAGGCGCTCGTGCGTCCGGTGACCCCTGGTTACGTCGTCGCAGCCTCGATCTTTGAAAAGGCACTCGCCGACATTGCCAATGGGGCGGATGTTGCTGACACGCTCGATGCGGCGGTGGATGAGATCGACCGCGATATTGAGCGCAACTCCGGCTACGGCCACTAACCGGCGTTCCCAGCACCAATGAAGCTCCTGGCAGGCGCCCCGACCGGGCGCTTGCCGCTCTCCCAACACGGCAGATGAGGACCGCTATGGCGTCCAAACTCACCCAATCGAACCGCGCTGGCTGGTCGTTCGCACTGCCAGGGTTCGCGCTCATCAGCGCCTTTATCATCCTGCCGTTCTTCTTCGCTTTCGGCCTCTCGCTCACCAACCAACGGCTGATCTCACCCAACCCGACCGAGTTTGTCGGCTTTGACAATTACCGCGATCTTCTCGGGCTGGCGGTGATCACGTTGGAACCGGAACGCGACGCGGCCGGCCAGGTGCTCCGCGATGAGGATGGAGAGCTCGGATATCCGCGCG
>JBHJIX010000010.1:0-7626 GCA_050043025.1 Cohaesibacteraceae bacterium | reverse complement strand
CCGTGTTCACCAGTGTCGAGGTGTTGGGCGAAGTCCGTCCGATCAGCCAGTTGCCGATCCTGTCGCTGGCCCTTGGGGGCCTTGGTGCGTTGGCCGTGGGCATTACCGCCTCGCTGATCGTGAAGAGCGTGGTCGGGCGCGGCTTCGCATACATGGGCGCGCGCTCCATCGTCATCTCTCTTGCCTGCTTCCTGCCTATGGTCTTTGTTCGCGTGCTATTGATTCGCTTCGGCCTGATACCGTATGCCGGCCTGCTCTCATTCCTCTCGTCCCTTGTTGCTACCGTTAGCCCACTCATCGGATACTGGATTGTGCAGAAGGTCGGTTTCGGCCGCTTCTTCTTCGAGCGTCCGCGCTGGGCCAGCATTGATCGCGGCGATCGGGATGGAACCACACAGCGTGCGGCCATCGCTCCGGCGGAATAACCGTTCAAAGCAGCAATTGGCATCTTTCCCCACTGGCGCGATCCTCTAAGCTCGCGCCACCATGACAGACGCCGCATCCCGCCTGCTCACCGCTGACGACCATCTGATGCTGGTCGATGGCTCGATCTACATCTTCCGCGCCTTTCACGCTCTACTGGCGCTCAACCGTAAGTCCGACGGACTGCCGGTCAACGCGATTGCAGGCTGCTGCAACATGCTGTGGAAGCTCTTGGCCGAGCCGGATCCAGCGCTGTTGGGCGCACCGCCGACCCACTTCGCGGTGATCTTCGACAAGTCGTCTTATTCATTCCGCAACGACATTTACCCCGACTACAAAGCGCACCGGCCCGAGCCGCCGGAAGATCTTCGCACACAGTTTCCCATCATCCGAGAGGCAACGCGCGCCTTCAACGTGGCCTGCATCGAGCAGGAGGGCTACGAGGCCGACGATCTGATTGCGACCTACACCACTCAGGCCGCCGAAGCCGGGGCGCATGTCTCGATCATCTCCTCTGACAAGGATCTGATGCAGCTTCTTACGATGCCGAACGTGGTGCTCATCGACACCATGAAGGACAAGCGTACCGGTCCAGACGGCGTCGTTGAAAAATTCGGCGTACCGCCTGAGCAGATGATCGACCTGCAATCGCTCGCTGGCGATTCGGTCGACAATGTGCCTGGCGTTCCCGGCATCGGCGTCAAGACAGCCGCCCAGCTTTTGGAAGAGTTCGGCGATCTGGAAACGCTTCTCGCCCAGGCGGACACCATCAAGCAGAAGAAACGGCGTGAGAACCTCATTGAGTTTGCCGATCAGGCCCGCGTTTCCAAACAGCTCGTGACGCTCAAAACGGACGTGCCTGCAGAAGAAGCGGTTGAATCGACCGCTGTGCGCGACCTCGATGGCGAGCGTTTGATCGCCTTCTTGAAGGCAATGGAGTTCACAACTCTCACCCGCCGGGTGGCCTCCGCCACGGAAACCTCGGTGGATGGCGTGGAAAGCGCCTCGGTCTCAACGCCTGGCTTTGAGGGCGCGAAGGTGGAAGAGCGCGTCAAGGCAGACGGCGAGATGACACCGGCTGCCTTGGCCGAGGCACGCGCCAATGAAGCAGCATCCATCACCATCGACGCTTCCAAATACGAGACGGTGTTTGATCCCGCCAGACTCGAGGCGCTGTTTGATGAGGCGCGTTGGTCGGGCATTTTGGCTTTCGACACGGAGACCACATCGCTCGACCCAATGCGCGCGGACTTGGTTGGCTTCTCCTTCGCGCTGGAGCCGGGGCGGGCTTACTATGTGCCGCTCATCCATACATCCGGCGATGATCTGCTAGGTGCTGGGCATGATGACCGCCAGATGCCGACAGACAAAGCTTTGGCCTTGCTGAAGGCTGTTCTTGAAGATGCGAGCATCCTCAAGATCGGCCAGAACATGAAGTACGATATCTCCATCATGGCGAACCACGACATCACCGTCGCGCCGTTCGATGACACGATGCTTCTGTCCTATGTGGCCGGCGCTGGCACAGGCGGCCACGGCATGGACGAGCTTTCCACCAAATGGCTTGGCCACACGCCGATTCCCTACAAGGAGTTGGCAGGTTCGGGCAAATCGATGATCACCTTCGACAAGGTGCCCATCGATAAGGCGACCGAGTATGCTGCCGAAGACGCCGACATCACGCTGCTTTTGTGGCGGGCGCTGAAGCCGCAGCTCATCCCTCACAAGGCTACCACCGTCTATGAGACGCTGGAACGACCGCTTGTTTCTGTCCTGGCGCGCATGGAGCGTAACGGTATCAAGGTTGACCGCCAGATGCTCTCGCGCTTGTCGGGTGATTTCGCTCAGGGCATGGCCGGACTAGAAGCGGAGATTGCCGAGCTGGCTGGCGAGGACTTCAATGTCGGCTCGCCGAAACAGCTTGGTGACATCCTGTTTGGCAAGATGGGTTTGCCCGGCGGCAAGAAAACCAAGACCGGTGCCTGGGCAACGCCTGCCTCGGCTCTTGAAGACTTGGCGGCCGAAGGCCATGAGCTGCCCAAGAAGGTGCTGGAGTGGCGTCAGCTGCAAAAGCTTCGATCCACCTACACCGAGGCACTGGCGCAGGCGATCAACCCCGATACGGGACGCGTGCACACGAGCTTTGCCTTGGCAGCAACCTCCACCGGTCGGCTTTCTTCTTCCGATCCCAATTTGCAGAACATTCCGGTGCGGACCGAAGCGGGCCGGAAGATCAGGAAGGCATTCATCGCCGAACCGGGCTGCAAGCTTGTCTCCGCCGATTTCAGCCAAATCGAGCTGCGGGTGCGGGCGCTTGTCGCCGATATCGATCAGCTCAAGCAGGCCTTTGCCGATGGGCTCGACATCCACGCCATGACGGCGAGTGAGATGTTTAACGTGCCGATTGAAGGCATGGATCCGATTGTTCGCCGACAGGCCAAGGCTATCAATTTCGGCATTATCTACGGCATCTCAGCATTCGGTCTTGCCAATCAGCTTGGCATCGGTCGGTCGGAAGCTGGCGAATACATCAAGACCTATTTTGAGAGGTTCCCCGGCATCAAAGCCTACATGGACGACACCAAGGCCTTCTGTCGCGATCATGGCTATGTGGAGACGATCTTTGGCCGCCGGGCGCACTACCCCGATATTAAGGCGAGCAATCCCGCCATGCGGGCCTTCAATGAGCGGGCAGCCATCAATGCGCCGATCCAAGGCTCAGCTGCCGATATCATCCGTCGGGCCATGATCCGTATGGAACCGGCCCTCGCCGATGCGCAGCTGAATGCAAAGATGCTGCTTCAGGTGCATGATGAACTGATCTTCGAGGTTCCAGAGTCAGAAGTTGACGCAACGCTGCCGGTGATCGAACAGATTATGATCGATGCCCCCAACCCGGCGCTCAGTCTTTCCGTGCCCCTGGAAGTCGATGCTCGCGCAGCTGACAATTGGGATGATGCGCACTAGACGCCGATAAACACCCCGTCGCGGCGTTCATCGCCGGCGCCTTCTATGGAAAAGCGGCCGTCGGCATTGACGACGCGTTCAACGCCATGGACCCCGCCAAAGAACATCGATGGCGCGTCCCAGATCTCATGATCCTCGAATGCGCGTTGCAAAAGATCGGGATCAAGGTCTGGCTCCGCATCAAGGTGCCCCGCTTCCACGTGCAGGCGTGGCGCGCGGATCGCGTCTTCCAACCGAGCGCCGGAGCGCCAACGCAGAAGGACCTGGGCCAAGGCGGATCGAATGCGGTTCGATCCACCGGAGCCGAGGGTTAGCAGTCCTCCCTTGCGGTCGCCGATAAGGGTCGGTGCCATCATAGAGGCCAGACGCCTGTCCGGCTCCCAGGAACCGGGTCCATCCGCCAGCAAATCATCTTCGCCCAGCATGTTGTTGAGCATGAAGCCGCAGCCCGGCACGATCGCTCCATTACCTTCGCCATTGGAGACAGTGATGGCGGCGGTCACGCCGTTCTTGTCGAGGGCGGACAGAGGGGTTGTGCCGCGTGAGGCGATCTGCGCGGCCTCAGCGGCTATCATTCGGTCGTCAAAACCCTCCGGCTTGCCCAATTCCCGCCACCGACGATCCACGGCATCCAGCGCTTTGGCAAAAGCAAGTGGATCATAGGGCCCATGGGCATCATAGCGGGCGAGGATCGCAGCCAAGAGGCCGCCGCCTGCTGATGGCGGGGGGTTGGTGAAGAGGGTGCGTGCGATCGATGGCGAAGATGCCGCTCCCGCCGGCTCGGCAAAACTTCTTGTCAGCGGCTCACGCCATTGCAGCGCATAGGTCCGCAGATCATCGCCGGCGAGATGACCGCCGGCTGAAGCTGACAACATGAGGTGAGCGATCTCTCCCTCGGTTGCCAATCGCAACCCCTCTCGCGCCAGAGCATCGAGCGCGTCAGCAAGATCGGGGTTGGCCAGCGTGTCGCCGGCTTTCAGGAGTGCTCCCTCCGGCGCGTGCAAGGCACGAGCATCCGTTGTCGCTGTTAAGATCGGCGCGACGATCTCCGCAAGGCGCGCCTGAAAGGGCGTCACAGCCACGCCTTCCTTGGCATGCTCGATTGCTTGTTCCGCCAAGCGGGTCATGGGCAAGGTCCCGAACCGCTCATGCAGGGCGAACAGACCAGGAAGAAAGCCGGGCGTGGCGACCGAGCCCGGACCGATATGGAAAGCCTGAGTCACCCCGCCAAAATCGGCCTTTATTTCCTCAAGCCCATCATGCCTTTTGCCCGTGGGGTTGCACGGGGTGTGAACAAAGAAATCCAGACATGTAGGCGCGCCATCACTGACGAGCGCGAATCCACCGCCGGCCGGCGAGGCCAAAACTGGCTCACACACACAGGCCGTCCAAAGAGCAGCAATCGCGGCGTCCACAGCGCCGCCACCTTCAAAGAGTATGTCCGCCCCAGCCTGCGCCGTCAGCGCATGCCCAGCGGCAATGCCAGCCAACCCAGTCATGGACCGAGTGTATCGGCTTATTCGGCAGCTTCCTGCAAGACCGGAGCTGCATTCTTAACGGCATCAGCGACATACGGGGCAAAAACGGCAAAGTTGTCAGCAAACATGCCAGCAAGCTTGATCGCCTGGGCATCATATGCCGCCTTGTCCGACCAGGTGTCACGAGGACGCAGCAACGATGGGTCGACACCAGGAACAGCTGTGGGAACCTGGAGCCCGAAATGGGCATCAGGCTCGAAGGTCGCATCCTTCAGGTGGCCGTTAAGCGCCGCATGGAGAAGAGCGCGCGTGTCCTTGATCGGCATGCGACGGCCGGTGCCATAGGCTCCTCCCGTCCAACCGGTATTGACGAGCCAGCAATCCACCTCGTGTTCGGAGATAAGCCTACGCAACAGATCGCCATAGACATGCGGATGCCGAGGCATGAAAGGAGCGCCGAAGCAGGTGGAGAAGGTCGCCTCCGGCTCGGTGACGCCGATCTCGGTCCCAGCCACCTTGGCCGTGTACCCGGAAAGAAAATGGTACATCGCCTGCTCAGGTGTCATCTTGGCAAGTGGCGGAAGCACACCGAACGCATCAGCGGTTAACATGATGATGTTGGTCGGCTGGCCCGCCCGGCCAGAAGGAACGGCATTGGGAATGGCATCGATGGGATAGGCCGCCCGGGTGTTTTGCGTGCGCGACCCATCGTCAAAATCCGGCTCGTGGGTGTCCGGATTAAGCACGACGTTTTCTAGTACTGTGCCGAAGCGCTTGGTCGCGTGATAGATTTCCGGCTCTGCTTCTTCGGACAGACTGATGGTCTTGGCGTAGCAGCCGCCCTCGAAGTTAAAGACGCCATCGGCGCCCCAACCATGCTCATCATCACCGATGAGATGGCGTTCAGGATCGGCTGACAACGGCGTCTTTCCTGTGCCCGAGAGGCCAAAGAAGACTGCAACGCGGCCCTCATCATCCACGTTGGCCGAGCAATGCATTGGCATGCCGCCTTCGGCCGGCAGCAGGAAGTTGAGCATGGAGAAGACGGACTTCTTCATCTCACCGCCATAATGCGTGCCACCGATGAGCACGATCTTGCGGGTGAAATCGCAGGCGATCACCGTTTCGGAACGACAGCCATGGCGCTCCGGATCAGCCTTGAACGAAGGCAGATCGATAATCGTCATATCAGGCACAAAGCGCTGCAACGCCTCGCGCTCCGCTCGAAGCAGCATGGTGCGGATGAATAGCGAGTGCCAGGCTTTCTCGGTGATCACGCGAACGGGGAGTTGGTAGCGCGGGTCGGCGCCGCCCTGAAGATCCTGAACGAACAGGTCCATGCCCTTTGCATGCTCCAGAAAGTCAGCATGCAGCCGATCGAACGCATCAGGCTCCATCGGCTTGTTGCCGTCCCACCAAATGGTGTCTTCGGTGGTCGCAGCGCGAACGATGAACTTGTCCTTCGGCGACCGGCCGGTATGCTTGCCGGTATCAGCCTTCAAGGCCCCATGGGCGGTCAGAATGGCTTCTTTCCGGCATACGGCTTCTTGATAGAGGTGAGCGGGCGTCAGGTTCCACCACACGGTACCAAGATCGGTGAGGCCGGCGGTTTCGAGCCCCTTCTCGGTGTTCCAAATGCCATGCTGTGCCACGGTGGCGTTCCTCGTTTCGTTCTATTTGCCCGGCTGCTCGCCTTAGGGTGGCGGAGGGCTTAGGGGCAGACGCCACCATGGACAAGGTTCCATTGAATGGAATTGACAATCCTCATGACAGGCCGGCGACAAAAGCGTTTTCGATGCCCTATCCTTAGGCAGACGATGGATTTGGGCATCTGAAATGCTAGTCAGGGTAGGCAGATAAGTGGCCCGCGTTACATGCTGTTGGCCGATGTGAGAGCCGTCAAAAGCGGCTGCCTTATTTTGTGCGCTATCGGGACCTTTTCCGGCGGGGGGGGGTGGATTGGCGTGCGCGGATAAAACTCTTAAGGGCGGCTTCTTCCGATTGTCAGACTATCGGTTGCCTTCGCCATCTGACGGCGCAGGGCAGACCTGCCCGTGCCTTCCGTGTTACACCAAACGCAAGAAAGGTTTGAAACCTTGCACAATGATCGCTATGCGACGGCCCGCCTGTCCGCAAAAGGAGCCGTGATGCCGACGATTGCGTTGGTCGATGATGACCGCAACATTCTGACCTCTGTCGCGCTTGCGCTGGAGGCGGAGGGCTATCGCGTGGAAACCTACACCGATGGCGCATCCGCCCTTGATGGCATGCAGATGGCACCGCCGGATCTTGCCATTTTCGACATCAAGATGCCGCGCATGGACGGTATGGAGCTGCTGCGTCGGTACCGCCAGGTATCCGAAGTGCCGGTTATCTTCCTGACCTCAAAGGATGATGAGATCGACGAGTTGTTCGGCCTCAAGATGGGCGCCGACGATTTCATCAAGAAGCCCTTCTCTCAGCGCGTTCTGGTGGAGCGCGTGCGAGCGCTTTTGCGCCGTGTGACCAACAAAGCGGGCAGCAATGGTGCAGCTGCGCCGGTTCCTGTTGAAGGTGGCGAGGCAGTTGGTGAGACCGGTCAGGTTCTCAAACGTGGTGACCTAGTGATGGATGAGGATCGTCACGCCTGTACCTGGCAGGACAAGCCGGTGACGCTCACCGTCACCGAATTCCTGATCCTGCAGTCGTTGGCGCAGCGCCCTGGCATCGTAAAGAGCCGCAACGCGCTTATGGATGCAGCCTATGACGATCAGGTCTA